>JAIQFZ010000011.1 GCA_020073015.1 Terriglobia bacterium
CCCGCTTGGAAAACGCTCCGCGTTTCCCACTTTCCCACAGCCTCGACGGCTGCCAGAGGGTAGTTACGACAGATGTGTTAGAGAGCCCAAACCCGGAGAAAGTCTCATTATCCCTGGACTAAAAATGGGGGGCAGGTCAGCATCCATCGCAGCTCGTTTAGGGCGGAAAAAATAATATGCCCAAAGCGCCTCATACGCGCGTTTGTTCCATGCATTAGACAGTGCCAAAGCGTTACTGTTCGCATGAATCGCATCTCTCGATCTGACAAGCTCCCGCGCCATCAGCATTGAATCCCAATAGCAGGAACTCCCGGCGATGTTGCAAGCCGCGTTGGTGGTACCTGCTTGCGCATAAAGTATGTTGTTGTCCAGCACGGCGACCTTGCAGGCATCATCGGGATACAACGTAAAGTTTCCAAATGTGCCTAGCTTTCGACTGTCAGCCGCGACTACTACCTCGTTCTGAGAGAGAAGGGCCACGACAATAGTGCCGTGCGTCGCTTCCACTTGCGCAAATGTGTTTGAGACGAAACAAAGGAGGAGTGGCAAAGTGAATTTGAGCGAGTTCATCGAGTGTCCATTATTCCATCTGTATAGATGGGCGGGTGGGCCACGTCGATCTGAGAGTACAACGTGGGTTTGCCTTGGAACCATCGCCCGGAACAAGCTGGGGTGCGCCACTTCTCGCCGTTTTCGAGAAGTGGCCTCGCCCCCGGTCCCACCTTTCGTGCCTTTCGAACGGTGGGATTCCACGTCCCTGTCGCTCTTGGGATTTTGCGAACTTTGAGTTTTCGGGTGGGATCGACACGCGGACAGGAATGTCCGCGCCACACCTCAGCGGCTGAAGCCGGTCGTGCTAACGGGCCGTCATCGCAGCGCTCAAGCCCTCCACCCCAGCAAGCCAAAACCGGGCTTGCTGGGGACCCCGGCGCTGCGCCACCCAAAACCCCGCCGGCTGTATGAATCATGCAGGGTGGTGAGCAGGCCGCTTCTCAAAAAGCGTGAGAAGTGGCGCACCCGCCCCTCTCTTTCGCCCCGTTGGGGCTGGCACTCGCTCCGCTTTCTACCCACGGCTTGCGCCGTGGGCTGCATTCTTCCGCCGCTTCGCGGCTCAATACGGCCCACCCTTTCCCTTTGATGCATCTTCCGATTTACAATTTCGCCGTCATGACAAAGCGCATCCATTCATTACCTCCAGATCTGCCGCCTGTAGTCTCGAACTCCTGTTTCACTATCTTTCTGCTTACGATGTGCCTGATCGTGGCGTTCGTTTCGGCGTCAACGGCACAGACCTCCGTAAGCGCCTCGAACGTGCCTGGTGTCTACACGCCGGCGGCGGATCCAAAGGCCATCGTCATCCACGGCAGCGCGCGTTTCACCGTCCTGACTCCGCAACTGATGCGGATGGAGTGGGCGGCCGACGGCAAGTTTGAAGACCACGCCTCGCTGGTCTTCCTGAATCGGCGGCTGCCGGTGCCGAAGTTCGCTGCCAGCAAAGCCGCCGAAGGAAACTTGACCATCAAGACCGACGCTCTGGAGCTGACCTATCATGCTGCGCCGAACTCCGACGGCAAATTTACCGCCGACAATCTTGAAATCAAGTTCACGCTCAACGGCCAACCCGTGGTGTGGCATCCCGGCATGGCTGACACGGGCAATCTGATGGGCACGACGCGTACCCTCGACGGAGCCCTGGGCGATAAGACGAAAGAGCCGATCGGGCCGGGCCTGGTTTCGCGCGATGGCTGGACGGTGGTGGACGATTCCACGCGGCCGCTGTTCGACTCGGCCGACTTCAGTTTTGTCCACGGTGAGAATAGCCCCTGGCCCTGGGTGATGCAGCGTCCGGCAGGCGATCGGCTGGACTGGTATTTCTTTGGTTATGGCCACGATTACAAGCTGGCACTCTCCGACTACACCAAAGTTGCCGGACGCATCCCGCTGCCGCCGCGCTTTGCCTTTGGCACATGGTGGTCGCGCTACTGGGCTTACAGCGACCAGGAGTTCGACGTCCTGGTGAAGGGCTTCCGCAACAACGATGTCCCGCTCGATGTGCTGGTCATCGACATGGATTGGCACCTGACCTTCGGCCCCAGCGGCACCGAACATCCACTCGACCAGTCCGGACATTCCAAGGGGTGGAGCGGATACAGCTGGAACAAGCTGCTGTTTCCCGATCCCACGCAGTTCCTGAAGAACATGCATGGCGAGGGGCTCAAGACTACGCTCAACATGCATCCCGCATCGGGCGTGCAGCCGTGGGAGGATGCTTACCCGGCGATGGCGCGGGCCATGGGCATCGATCCCGCGACTGAGAAGTACGTGCCCTTCGACATCACCAATAAGAAGTTCGCGACCAACTACCTGAACCTGCTCCATCATCCGCTGGAGAAGCAGGGCATCGACTTCTGGTGGCTCGATTGGCAGCAAGAGGCCAACACGCAGACCCCGGGCATCAACCCCACCTGGTGGCTTAACTACGTGCACTTCAGCGACCAAGCGCGCGAGGGCAAGCGGCCGCTGCTGTTCCACCGCTGGGGAGGCTTGGGCAATCATCGCTACCAGATCGGTTTCTCGGGCGACACGATCTCGGTTTGGGAGTCGCTCGCTTTCCAGCCGTGGTTCACCGCTACCGCCGCGAACGTCGGCTACGCCTACTGGAGCCACGATATCGGCGGACACATGCCGGGCTCCGTCGATCCGGAGCTCTACACGCGCTGGCTGCAGTTCGGCGCCTTCAGTCCCATCCTGCGCACGCACACCACCAAGAACCCCGATTCCGAGCGCCGCATCTGGGCTTATCCGGAACCGTACTCCGACATCATGCGCGGCATCTATCACCTTCGCTATGCCTTGCTGCCGTATGTCTATACCGAAGCGCGCCGCACTTATGACACCGGCGTCGCCTTCCTGCATCCGCTGTACTACGACTGGCCGGAAGCCGAGGAAGCCTACACCAACAAGAATGAATATGTTTTCGGACAGCAGATAATTGTTGATCCGGTGGTCGCTCCGGGCGACAAGATCACCGGCCTGGCAGACGAGTCCGTCTGGCTGCCGCCGGCCGAGTGGGTCGAGTGGCAGACGGGCGCGCGGGTCAAAGGGCCGGCGACCGTGAAGCGCAACTTCTCGATCCGGCAGACGCCGCTCTACGTGCGCGCCGGCGCAATTGTGCCCGAAGCGCCGCCCATGCAGTACTCCAACCAGAAACCGCTCGACCCGCTGATCGTAAACGTTTTTCCGCTCAACGATGGACAGAGATCGACTTACACCCTTTATGAGGATGCAGGCGACTCGCGCGCGTATCAGCACAACGAAGCCGCGCGCACTGAAATCAGCTCGTCTGAGAAAGGAAGCGAATTGACGGTTGTGATCGCCGCCGCCAAGGGCAGTTACAAGGGCATGCCAGCCGCGCGGGCGTATGAGGTTCGACTCCCTGGCGACTGGCCACCCGCTTCGGTCACGGTGAATGGACGCGCGTTGTCCTACTCGCCACGGGAAGGCGGGACGGGCTGGCGCTTTGAAGGCAACACGCTGACGACCATCATCAGCGTACAGAAAACATCGGTCGTAACTCCCGTGACGATCCGCGTTACTCACTCTGCCGATCTGTTCGCTCGACGGGCGGAACTCAACGGCTTCGCTGGAGCCATGACCCGGTTAAGAGAGGCTTACGACTCGCTCAACCAGACGTGGCCCATTACGTGGTCGCCGGATGAGTTAATCGACGCGATGCAGACGGGCGATCGCCTGACCTACTACCCCGAGCAGGCTGGCGAACAGTTGGCCCATTACCGCGCCGTGCTGCCTCAGGCCGTCGCGAAGGTGAACGAGTTGTCCAGGCCGCCGAGCCAGAAGGAGATCGAGACGTTGGCTAAGCGCTACCATGTGGATCCGCAATCGGCGGAGGCTCAGCAAAAGGTGACCGAGTACCGCGACCGCGTCGCGCGCGCGCTGGCTGCGCTGGCGGATGTGACGACGCCCGCACGATGATCGGCCGGAAAGAATCTCCAATACGACTTCTGGTGGCGGGCGTCATCCTGTTTACAGCCGGGCCTTTTTTGTTTGCGCAGAACGGCAGTGTCGGAGTAGACCGCGTCGTCGTCTATAAGCATGAGCGAAAGCTAGTGCTGCTCTCACAAGGGAAGGAACTGCGGTCGTACAAGGTGGCTTTGGGCAGCGAACCGGTCGGTCCGAAGATTCGGCATGGGGACCATCGGACTCCAGAGGGAGTTTACGTGCTCGATTCGCGAAACGCTAACAGCCATTTTTACAAGGCCTTCCACATCTCGTATCCAAACTCGGCAGACATCGCTGCGGCCAAGAAGTTAGGCGTCAGCCCTGGCGGCGACATCATGTTGCACGGACTTCCGAAGGAGTATGCCTGGGTAGGCAAGGCGCACCTCTTACATGACTGGACAGACGGATGCATCGCGGTCACGAATGAAGAGATAGACGAAATTTGGAAGCTGGTAAGCGTCGGCACTCCGATCGAAATCAAGCCCTGAGCGGGCTTTCGTGAAGTCCGGCACATTGCCTGAGCCAACGTAGTTACCGACGAGCCAACCAGCGGCCTACCGCCCTACCGGCTCGTACTTCTTCTTCGCCTCCCCCAGCAAACCCAGCACCGACTGCTTCTCCGCATCCGTGTTCCAGGACGTGTTACTCCGAGCGGCCGCGATCAGCCGATCCACCCAAGCAACAAAATAGGCCGCGTCCGCCGGGCTCCGCAAAGGCGCGCCCGCCACATTCACATACACCGGGCTGGTCGTCGCATACGGATACAGGTCGAGAATCGGATACTCCGCCTTATCGCTGAACGCCCGCAGAACGCACCAACCACTGCTGTCGAGCACGACGGTACCGGAAGCGTCTGCGGTCTTGCGGTCTCCTTTGAGTTCAATGTCGCGCGCAACCTTGCCGTTGCACACAATCTGCAGATGATCCAGCGGCACGATCGACCGCAGAGAAACCTTGAACGGCACGTCCTGCTTCTTTTCCAGTTGAACTTCGTCCCCCACCTTCTTCCCGCCCAGTTCGAAACTCACAAGCGGCCCGTTCGTGGCAAACGTTCGTCCAGCTTTGATCGCCGCCAGCCACGGCTCAATCTCCAGCGGCCCGGGCTTCACCTCGGCATAGACGCGGTTCAAACCCACCGGCCCGCGCAGTGACGCGTAGTTGCCCATGAAATCCGTGCCGGCGGCAGTGGGCAGTCGGAATCCGCAATTCAGCAGCTTGTACCAAACCTCGGCGGTCGATTTATGATCCGAGAAGCCAACCACCTCGATGTAGTCCACCTTGCCCAGTGCCACATCGGCCGGCAATTCATAAGTGAGTGACTCGTCTTTCGTCGGATCCGGGAAGCTGTCCAGCGGATGCACATATCCCACCAGCGCGCCCTGTTCATGCGCCATATCAGCAACGTTCGCGTTCGTCGGAAACAAACTAGCCGCCGCCGTATTGGGATACGCGGCATATCCGGGAAGTAAGAAGTTCTGCGTCAGGTTCAGCAGGCCGAGATGCCCCCAATAACTGGTGTGAAATTCCTGTCCATGCAGTAACAGATGTTGCTCGGTCGAAGCCGGATCGGGATGAGGCATGAAGCGTTCAATGTCGGGAACGCGCTGCTCTTTATTGACAATGAGATCTTCGACGATCGCCAGATTCTCGGCGTCCGCCTGCTCCACCAGATGCTCCGCCGTGTTGCGGTAGGTCCCGGCGTAGTTCATGTGCGCATGGACGTCGCCGCTGACCCACTCCGCCGGTTCGTACGGAATCATCAGCCGCAGGTGCACGGTGAGGTTGGCAGTGCTGTCGGGTTTGATTTCCACCTGCTGCTGTTCGAAGGCATATTCGAACCCGCGCATGACATCGACTTGAACCGTGCCGGCCGGGACCGTCAACTCCGACGTCCCCATCGTGTCGAAATAGTGCGCCTCAAATGGACGCTCCGACCGGTCAAAGCTGTCGTCGGCGTGCATCCAGGCATCGTCGGGAGCAGAGGCGCGCCCGTCGGCGCCGGTCACGAACACCCGCGCCGCGACCGGCTTTCCGCGCGAATCGATCACGTGTAACGCCAGCCGCCCCATCGGCTTCAGGTATTTCCGCGTGCGAGCGACTACTTCCGTCTGCTCTCCCCCGGGGATCGCCTGAATCCACAGCGAAGTATTTCCATCGCGATTGGAAATGAACGCGATCTTCGTCCCGTCCGGCGACCAGCGGGGACTGGTGTTGTCAAATTCTCCATACGAAATCGGAAACGCATCGCCGGCCGCCGCCGGCATCACCCAAAGCTGGTGCCATGCCCGGCCCAGATATGACGCATACACCATCCGCTTGCCATCCGGCGAGAAGTCCGGCCGAGCCTTCCAGTTGGTCTCTTCGTAATGAATCTCCCGCGCTTCGGCTCCTGGCTCCGCCTTCATCCGCCAAAATCCGCCGGTACCGTGAATGTGCCCGCGATTCGATACGAACAAGATCTCCGAACCATCCCGCGACCAGACCGGGCTGATCTCGTGATCCACTTTGCTGTAGTAATAACGCGGCAACGGGCTGACATTCTCGGCCGTAAGTTGCCGGACATCGCTCAGCGTGCCACCTTCAAACCGGCCAACGAAGATATGGAAGTGCCCCTTATATGAAGTCGAGACAAAGGCCAGTTGCTTGCCATCCGGCGAGAACCGCGGCTCCACATTCACCGCTCTTCCCGACGTAATCTGCCGAGTCCGTCCATCCCGCACATCGAGGGACCACAACTCGACCGCGTCATGGTCGTAGCGCGCAAACACGATCCACCGCCCATCGCTCGACCAGTCCGGCTGGTAGTCATAGCCAGGCCCCGCCGTAAGTTGCTCGGCCATCGTGCCTGCAGTCTCCTGCCGCCACAGCGACCCCGCCATCGAGTACACCAGACTGCGCGAGTCCGGCGACCAAGCCGCCGCGCTCGGACCCGTGGTCAACTGCGGCAAATACATTTCCCGATAGTAATAAGAGTGGGGTAGATCAATCTGCTGCAGCACCGTCTGGCGCTGCGCAAAACTCGCACCGGCAAAAAGAAGCGACAACAACCCTAAGAAACGGAACTTAGACAAGACCATCCTCCAGCCTCACAAATCAGACTTTCACGCGATCGGCGCGCCGCGCCCAAACCCAGTTCAAGACCGCCGCCGCCATCGTCGCCGCCAGGATGAACGACTTACTCAGATCGACCTGCGTGGTCAGCGCCAGGGCGATCAGGATGCCGACTACCGCCAGAAACGAACCGGCGGGTAGACTCAGCCGCGCGGCGCCGGGCTGCTTGGAACGCAACGCGATCAGGGCCGCACAAATGACCCCGTAGTAGAACAAACGAGCGACCACCGACAGCGTAACATTCCACGTAAAACTCCCGATGAGGGCCAGTGCCCAGACCACGGTCGCGTAGACCAGAATCGAGATCCACGGCGTGTGAAACTTCGGACTGACCATTGCGAACCAGTGTGGCAGGTCTCCACGTTCCGCCAGGGCGAATGTGACCCGCGGCATCCCCAGCAGCTTTGCGCTCAGGTAGCCGTAGATGCAAACCAGCGCCCCGACCGCCACCAGTCCCGCGCCGCGGTTGCCCATGGTGACGCGGGCCACCTCGGCCAATGGGCGGTCCGTGATGGCCTGAGAGCCCAGCACTCCTACGACCACCCACTGCACCAGGGCATAAATCGTGACACACACCACCAACGCCCCAAACAAAGCAAAAACTGAATCCCGGCGCGGATTCTTGGCCTCGCTCATAGGAGCCAGCGCTGACTCGAATCCACCGTAATTAAAAAACAGCAGCGCCATCGCCTGCAGCCACACACTGCTGGTCGCCGGTTCGGTGCCACCCAGCGGCGCCGGACGCACGATGGTGTACGCCCCCCCGGCCAGCACCACCATCAGCAGCGGCAGTATTTTCGCCACCGTAAACACATTGCTGACCGCCGTCCCTTGCCGCGCGCCGAGGATGTTGATGAACGCAAGCACCCAGATCAGAAACGTCAGGATCAGAAAGCGCAACCAGAAGTGTTTTGCAGCCGGCCAGAACTCGGCCAGATAGATCACGAACAGGTTGGCATTGGCAGCGGGAGCCGCCGTCTGCGCCAGGTACAACATCCAGCCCACCAGAATTCCCATCAGTCTGCCAAACGCCGCACGGGCGTACAAATAAGGTCCACCCGCTTCGGCAAACTGCGAAGCCACCTCGGCGAAGCAGGCCATGATCACGCCGATCGCTGCGCCGGCGATCAAGACCGCGAGAACGCTGTCCTTCCCGAGCAGACCAGCGATGATCGCTGGCAGCCCGAATATGCCGCTGCCAATGACAGAATTCACCGTTAGTGCGATCAGGCTCCAGCGCCCGATGGCCCGCACCAAGCCAGTTTGCGGTGATGTCATCCCGCACGTTTGTATCACACCCAACCCGCCCGCTGAATTAAACTTCTAATTTGAGATTGGGAATCCGAAACTGCCGGGAGAGTACGTAAGCCGTGCCTGCCTCCATCTCCGACATCCGGTTGTTACTGAAGGTGAGATCCTTGCCCAGGACTACGGACGTTCGGCGTGTGTTCATTACCGGCGGAACTGGTTATCTGGGCAGCAGCCTGA
This sequence comes from Terriglobia bacterium, assembly GCA_020073015.1. Taxonomy (GTDB): domain Bacteria; phylum Acidobacteriota; class Terriglobia; order Terriglobales; family Acidobacteriaceae; genus Acidiflorens. Next base: position 8,620 of record JAIQFZ010000011.1, read on the forward strand.
TTCCGATTCTCCTGGAACGCGGCCACCGGGTCCGCGCCTTGGTCCGGCCCAACTCTAAAGGCAAGGTAACTGTCGGTTGCGAAGTTGTGTCTGGCGACCCGCTCGACGCCAACTCCTATCGCAACCTTATCCGCCCGGCCGATACCTTCATTCACCTCGTCGGCGCCCCTCGTCCCTCTCCCTCGAAAGGCGAACAGTTTCGCGTGGTTGACCTGGTGTCGGCCCGCGAGGCCATCAACGTTGCCGCCGAGCTCGGCATGCAACATTTCATCTATCTGAGCGTGGCCCACCCCGCCCCCATGATGAAGTCTTTCATCGCCGTGCGCACCGAATGCGAACAAATGATCCACCAGCAACCCCTCAATGCCACCATCCTCCGCCCCTGGTATGTGCTTGGCCCCGGCCACCGCTGGCCCTACGCACTGCTCCCGTTCTACAAGGTGATGGAATGGCTCCCGTTCACCCGCAGGGGCGCACGGCGCTGGGGACTGGTAACGCTCGAGCAGATGGTCCTCGCGCTGGTCGAGGCCGTCGAATCGCCCGTGCAGGGCGTACGCGTCGTCGAAGTACCCGAGATCCGCGCGGCTCACCTGAACCTGGCCCGCGAAGTAACCCGCCAGAGCGTTTGAGAACCCTTGTCCCGTGCGGCGTTTGACCCAAGGTAACCTTCAATTACCGAAGCTCATGCACACGGGGAATCTTTCCGTCCGGCCGCTGGGATGCGATCTTGGGCAGAACGGAAAGGAACGCCATGGATCACGAAACCCGGGAGAGTATGGAAGACATTCATCTCCGCATCCTGCGCATCACCGACGACCTGCGTGTAATCCAGCGCGAGCTCAATTGCGCCGCCATGCAGGCCCCCACCGACCCGGAACTTATGGAAGCCCTCTCCGATCCGCCCGAGATTGAATCGATGCAGGTCCTCAAGTCCGCTCTTGACCAGATGCGCCATTTCCTCTGGTTCTATATGCAGGTCGTGACCAGCGACTCTGAGATGGGCGAGAAACTTCGGCAGTCCCTGCGGCAGGACGCCTCAGTCCGCGCCTCGGAAGCGGAACAACAGTTCCAGAGCGCAACCGACTCGATCATGCTGCGCTACCTGGCCGACAGCAAATACCGCAAGCCCAACTAAGTCGTGTGGCGCGGACACTCCTGTCCGCACAATCCAGCGCAACCCAATCGCATTCTGGGAGGGACGTCACCGCGGGTTGAAGCGGAGTTCAATCAGTTCCCGGGTTTCACTGGGAGCAGGGGCAAACTTCCAGCTCATTACCGCGTCTTGCGCGGCGTTAACCAGCACTGGGTGTCCGCCGACCGGCTTCGTTGATTTGACCGAACCGTCGGGAGCAACCTTGGCCGTGAGCTTCACCACACCAAACATCTGCAACCGCCTGGCCAGATCAGGATAGACCGGAGTCACCATACGTACGACTTTGCGCGCGGGTTGGGAAGGGTCTGAATCCTGGGCGAGCCAAGCACTCGCTGCTACCGTTAGCAGCACAAGGAGAAAAACAATAAAGCGATGGCCCATGGGGGGAAATTCGGAACAAATCTGGTCTTGATTCCCAGTGTAGACCGGTTCGATCTGCACGCAGAATTCCGAAAGTCATCTCCAACTGTTCACGTTCCGCCTGATGCCGGGAGGTGTGGGGAGACCAAGCAAGTCCCAAGGGACGCCTGAAGTTCTTACGCAGACTCCACCCAACCCTCACCGATTCGTGAAAACGACCATCCCGGCTTCTCCCAAAACGGGATCCACGATCGTCTCCACCGTACGGTTTGGATATTGCTCGTCAAGGTGTCGTATCAACCCGACGTAACGCGCGTCGCTTGGTTTGCCCCACACCAGGATTGCATCCGGAGACGCCTTCCTCAGGTCTGTCATGAGGTTAGAAGAATCGGATGGACTGGGTAGTGATTGCGCGGCTCCAATAATCCTCCAGCCTCCAAAGTACGCAGCCTTATAGCCCGCCTCCCATCCCACGCCGACGTCCGGGAACGGACCAGAGCCCAGACTGACTACGGCAGACCCCGAGTGGACTCTCAAGTGTGCGCCCGCGTCGTAACACATCGCCTGAAAGTCACGGGAGATCCGCCGGAATGGAGATGATGGGTACACCAGCGACGCTGCAACTCCGGCGACTACGAGAGCGATGCTGATTCTTCGCCAAGCCTCGTGATTCAACCCCGTGGCTAGAACCAGGAAGCCCGCTCCCACCGCGAGCAGCAGCGGCGTCAGCGGAAAAAGATAGCGTGCATCAAAAACCAGCATCGAGTAGGCCAGCACCAGGCTCACGGCGCCGGTAACAATGACTACTGCCACGCGCCACTCGACCACGTAGTATCGTCTCTTTTGCAGCAGGGTCCAGATCGCAAAGATGAATGCCAGAACTCCACCGGGTGTCGCAACAATGACGGCCTCCTTGAGAACGCTCGGCACATTTCGCTTCTCGGCGAGAATGATCTTCGGGAGCGCTCGCTTCACATCGATCCGATAAGTCCATGGCCAGGAATTGGGCGGCATGGGGTCATCCACGAGAAATTCATCGACATGCTTCGTGGTATCGGTCAACACCAGGTAGGTGGGGTCAGGCCGCTCCCCGTAGGCTCGCAATGTCCATTGAAGAAGATTCGCTTTGAGCTGAGTGCCTGCGGTGAACGCCCCGTACTTCGAGTGCAGCACTGTGGCCCACCCTGCTGTTACCACCACTGGCGCCAACGCCGCTAACACGACCCGGGTAACTCGCTTCTTCCAGGGTCCATCAGACAGAGTTGCCGCCACCAGCGTACAGACCGCCAGCCAGGGCAGCGCAAACGACTTTGCAAGATAAGCCAAACCGTGAACGATCCCGAGATAAAACCAGCTCTTCTCACCTCCTCCTCGGCTCAGGCATCGCAAAAGGGCGATAAAGTAAGCGAGCGCGACCGTCGCAAATAGAAAATCCGGGACAACCATGCCGACGGCAGCTGCCGAATGACCCCGACCCAGCGCGAACAACAAGACTGCGACCGCTCCCGCCGTTCCCGAATGCCACAGCGCTTTGGCAAAGGCATAGAGCAGTGCCAGGGACAGCATGAAAGCGCTGACACTGACCCACTTCCCGACCCACACCAGGTCACTACGGCCGAAGGAAACACCTGCAATGATCCAAGAGAGCAAAGGGCTACGGAAGGCATTGATAGCCGAGCGGAACTGGCCTTGGCTGAGATGCCGGGCGATTCCGGTATAAGCCATCCCGTCATAGTCAATTTGGTGGATGCACTTCGACCCAAACCAGAAAATCTGAAACAAGCAGGCAAGCACCGCGACCAGCAGGATTGCGTTGGACACCTTACGGTGTGGGTCAGGGTTCATTGTGGGCCATGGAGCCTCTCAAAGCGATGTTGGAGTGGCGGTCAAATCGTCCACGAGGAACATATCGTAATTTGTGCACGGAAAGCAAAAAAGGGCGCGCATGAAAGCGCGCCCATCAGGAGGAACAAACTTGGCTCAACTCCGACACTCCCAGAGCCTAAAGCCGAGAGCCCAGAGCCTATCTTCCAAACCCCGCCGACTGCATCGCCTGCCGCGAGATGTCCGACGTCGATGCGATGCCCTGCATGCGCAGTTTGAACTCATCCGCGTTCGAAGCGTTCTCGAGAGCCGTCTCGTAGTTCACCAGCCCCGCCTGGAACAGGTCCCAGAGCGACTGGTCGAAGGTCTGCATGCCGTACTGCGAAGTGCCTGCCGAAATCGCATCGCGAATCGCACGCGTTTTTTCCGGCACCAGAATGCATTCGCGGATGTACGCAGTGCTGATCATCACTTCAACCGCGGGTACGCGCCCTTCGGTATCGCTGCGGCGCACCAGACGCTGGCTGACGATGGCGCGCAGCACGGCGGCCAACTGCAACCGGATCTGTTTCTGCTCCGGCGGCGGAAAGATGGCAATGATACGGTTGATGCTTTCCACGGCGTCAAGCGTGTGCAGCGTGGAGAAAACCATGTGACCGGTTTCCGCCGCGTGCAGCGCCGTGCCGATGGTTTCCAGATCGCGCATTTCGCCCACCAGGATCACGTCCGGATCCTGACGCAACGAAGCGCGTAGCGCGGCGGAGAACGACGGTGTATCGACTTCCACCTCGCGCTGGTTGACGTAGCCTTTCTTGTCACGGTGCAGAAATTCGATCGGGTCTTCGATGGTGATGATGTGCTCGGAGCGAGTCGAGTTGATGCGGTCGACCATCGCTGCCAGCGAAGTGGATTTGCCGGAACCGGTGACGCCGGTGACCAGCACCAGGCCGCGCGGCATGTCGCAGATCTGCTCCACCACCTTGGGCAGGAACAGTTCGTCCAGCGCGCGGATCTTGGTCGGAATGACGCGGAGCACCAACCCGACGTTGCCGCGCTGCTGAAAGACGTTGACACGGAAGCGTCCCAGGCCCGCGACGCCGTATGCCATATCGATTTCCGTAGTCTCTTTGAATTTCTGTTTCTGGCGCGCGGACATCATGCTGAAGGCCATGTTCAACATATCTTCGGCGGAGACGCGCGGCTGCTCCGTCAGCGGGATCAGGTCGCCATCAATGCGCAGGTGGGGATAGTTTCCTACCTTCAAATGCAAATCGGAGGCGCGGCGTTCCATGGCAATGCGGAGCAAGTCGTCGATATTCATGCGGGAATGACTCCAGCGAAACTCTCCCTATGATGGCGCGAAGACGGCATCGGCACGAGATGACGGAAGTAATGGATATTGCTTGCGGTTCTGGGCTGGCTGCTCCGGGCTTCCCCAGGGCCGGACTTCGTTGCGAAAAGCGACTTATGGATCGGCTCTAGTTACTTTAGTTCGCGCCTCTTCAGGCCTAAGTACGGAAGTAATCTACCCAAAGACAGGTTGACACGTTGAAATGAAACTCGCCCGGTGCCGCTCCCGATGGCATCTGATGCAGGAGGTTGTATGAAGTTCGCGGTTCTCCCCAAGTTTGCGTTACTGGCCGTACTGGCGTGTGCCTTCGCATTCACCGGATGTGGCTTTCTCAACAATTCCAACAGTGCCAAGCTCACCGCAGGAAATTGGTCGTTTATTGCGACGTCCACGGTCACGCCCGGCCCACATTTGGCGGAACCCTTCAAAACAAGCAAATCACCTTTACGTCCGCAGCCAACGCGAATTCTCAGGTGATCACGGTCATCGCCTCGGTCACGAACGCCACGACGATCACAGGGACCTACACAGTGACGGCGGGTGGCGGTTGTGCGTCCGATCAAGGAACCATCGCGGCATCTCTGGTGCCCGCGATCAATGGCACTTGGAGCGGCCCCATCGTGACTGGATTCGGCGGATCGAATGTTACGCTCGCCCTGGCACTAACCCAGGCGACAACCGCCTCATCCGACGGTACCTACGCTCTGACAGGAAATGTGACGTACGCGAATTCAACCTGCTCCCTGAGCGGCACGGTCAACAATTCATTTCTTGCGGGCTCGATGCTGGTCATCAACGGAACGACGGTCGAAACCGACAGCACTGCCGGGTCGTTTACTGTGACGAGCGCAGCCCTGAACAGCTCGTCTGCTCCAACCAGTTTCGGCGGTACCTATCAGGTGATCGACGGCCAGTGCGCCGGCGACGCCGAAGTGACCACTTTCACCAAGCAGTAAGACTTCTCGCTCCGAGAAAAAAAGCGTCATCCCGAACCTGGGATGGCGCTTTTCTATCCATTCTTGAAAGTACACAGCTATGCGCGCTTGCCGGAAGCTTCGCCATCCGATCCAATCCGCATCCCGTAGAACGAGCGGTACACGAAGAAGAACGAGACCGCAAAGAATGCCAGCGCCAGGATGTGCGTCAGGCCTGAGCCCTGGTCGCGGGTCAGCGAGACCGCCAGTTCGACCGCCAGCAGTCCGAACAGCGTGGTGAATTTGATGACTGGGTTCATGGCCACTGAAGAGGTGTCCTTGAACGGATCGCCCACCGTATCGCCGATCACCGTCGCCGCGTGCAGTTCAGTTCCCTTCTGCTTCAGTTGCACTTCGACAATTTTCTTGGCGTTATCCCAGGCCGCGCCCGCATTCGCCATGAAGATGGCCTGATAGAGACCGAACAGAGCGATCGCAATCAGGTAACCGATGAAGTAAAACGGCTCTACGAACGCGAACGTCAGAGTTCCGAAGAACACGGCCAGGAAGATGTTGAACATGCCCTTCTGTGCGTATTGGGTGCAGATTTCAACTACCTTCTTGCTGTCGGCAACGGAAGCCTTCTCCACGCCCTCGAGTTTAATGTTGGCCTTGATGAACTCCACCGCACGGTAGGCACCCGTGGTCACCGCCTGTGTGGAGGCGCCCGTGAACCAGTAGATCATCGCGCCGCCTGTGATCAGTCCCAGGAAGAACGGCGCGTGCAGCAACGAGAGCTTGTCGACATTGGCCGTCAGGCCGTTGGTCAACGCCATGATGATCGAGAAAATCATGGTGGTCGCGCCCACCACCGCCGTCCCGATCAATACCGGCTTGGCCGTAGCCTTGAAGGTGTTGCCCGCGCCGTCGTTTTCTTCCAGCAGATCCTTGGCGCGATCAAAATTCACATCCAGGTTGAAGTCTTTCTTGACCTCCGCCTTGACGTTGGGCACCTGCTCAATCAGCGAAAGTTCATATACAGACTGCGCATTGTCGGTCACCGGTCCATAGGAATCGACCGCGATCGTCACTGGCCCCATGCCGAGGAAACCGAAGGCCACCAGGCCAAACGCGAACACGGGCGCGGCAATCATGGTGGCCGCCGCCGCCAGTCCCATCGTGCTCATGGAGTAGGCGATCGCCATCAACACCATCATCGACAGGCCGAGGTAGTAGCCCGAGAAGTTACCCGCCACAAATCCCGAGAGGATGCCGAGCGACGCGCCCCCTTCCTGAGCCGATTTGACGACTTCTTTCACATGGCGCGAGTTCACTGAGGTGAACACCTTCACCAGTTCCGGAATCACGGCACCCGCCAAGGTTCCGCACGAGATGATCGTCGCCAGCTTCCACCACTGCGAAGTGTCCCCGCCCAGACTGGGAATGATGAGGTGAGAAATGACAAAGGTCAGAGCAATCGAGACAATCGAAGTGATCCACACCAGCGACGTCAGCGGATGCTCGAAATTCATTTCGTTGGCCTGGCCGTACTTCGCTTTCGCAATGGCGCCGTTGATGAAGTACGAAGCGGCCGAGGACACCAGCATCATCACGCGCATCACGAAAATCCAGACCAGCAGTTGCACCTGGATGGTCGGATCTTTCACGCCCAGCAGGATGAACGTAATGAGCGCAACACCGGTGACGCCGTAGGTCTCAAACCCGTCGGCCGAAGGCCCGACCGAGTCGCCGGCGTTGTCGCCTGTACAATCGGCGATCACGCCCGGGTTGCGCGCATCGTCTTCTTTGATTTTGAAGACGATCTTCATCAGGTCGCTGCCGATGTCGGCGATTTTGGTGAAGATGCCGCCAGCGATACGCAACGCTGCCGCACCCAGCGATTCGCCGATCGCAAACCCAATGAAGCAAGGGCCCGCATAATCGCCCGGCACGAACAGCAGGATGAAGAGCATGATCAGCAACTCGACCGAGATCAGCATCATGCCGATCGACATGCCCGCCTCGAGCGGAATCTGGTACACCGGGTACGGCTTCCCAGGCAGAGAAGCGAACGCCGTCCGCGAATTGGCGAATGTATTCACACGGATGCCAAACCACGCCACGCCGTAGCTGCCCCCAATTCCCACCAAGCTGAACACGAGGATGATCAGCACGCGCGAAATTTCAAAATGCCGCAGCACACCGAAGTACAGAACAATGACGGCGGCGATGAACGCCCACAGCAGCATCAGGAACTTGCCTTGCGTGATCAGGTAGGTCTTGCAGGTTTCGTAGATCAGTTCGGAAACCTCGCGCATGGCGCGGTGCACAGGCAGGTTTTTCAAGCGCATGTAGATGGCCATGCCGAAGCCGAGCCCGAACACACAGAACAGAAGCCCGATCGTCAGCAGGCGGTGGCCATCCATGCCGAGGAACGAAACCGAAGAAAGATTGGGCAGTTTGAGGGACGCTTCGCCGCCGGCCGCTTCCTCAGCAGGTTGAGCCAGCGCGCAGGTTGCGGTCAGAAGCAGCAGAGTTGCGAGGCTCACGGAGACTTTCGCAAACCGGCATCCCACGGACGCAAGAGTTGGCATCCACGTACGCATAAAATCCTCCAGCGATCAGTCGCCTATTCAGGGATCACCACGTGTGATTTTCTCCGGCGCGCTTCCACCACAAGACATAAATGTAAGGAGTGCTGATTTGGCCGCGTCGGAAAACTTGCGCCGCAAGCACGCAGCCTGGACAGCAGGCCGCACACCTCCGGCACGAAGCAAGAGTTTATAGCACCTTGCGGGGAGCCGGGTCAATGACGGGCATCACCCGTGATCCGGCCGGGGAGCATCGTCCCGCGACGGCACCGAGAAACCCCGAACCTCACCCGCTTCCGTATAATTGAATATCTCGTCATGCCCACCTCCCTCGATTCGATTGTGGCAGCCGCCCGGCAGCGTGTTTCCGGCCTCCGGCGCACGGCCGACCGGAGCGCCCTGGAACGCGCGGCCGCGCAACACACTCCCCGAGGATTTTTGAATCGACTTCGGAGCGCTTCGCAGGACGGGATCGCAATTATCGCCGAACTCAAGAAAGCTTCGCCTTCAAAAGGCTTGATCCGCGCCGATTTTAGGCCCTCTGCCCTTGCGCGGGACCTCGAGCAGGCGGGCGCGGCCGCGCTTTCGGTTTTGACGGATGAACCGTTCTTCCAAGGTTCGCTCGACTACCTGCGCCAGGCATCGTCCAGCACGTCCCTTCCCTGCCTGCGCAAAGACTTCATCGTCGACGAATTTCAGATCGTGGAGGCGAGAGCAAATTGCGCCGACGCCATTCTGCTCATCGTCGCCGCGCTCACGCCGAAGGAACTGGTCTCGCTCGCCGAGAGTGCCCGGTCGCACCAGCTCGACGTCTTGTGTGAAGCGCACGACGAACAGGAACTCGACCGCGCACTCGATGCGGGGTGTAGGCTGATTGGGATCAACAGCCGGGATCTGCGCACGTTCGAAGTCACGCTGGAGACGGCGTTCCGCCTGGCGAGGAGAATGCCCGCCGGATGTTTTCGTGTAGTCGAGAGCGGGATCCATTCGGGTGCTGACCTGGCGCGTTTGCGAACCGCGGGTTACCAAGCGTTTTTGATCGGGGAATCGCTCATGAAAGCAGAGCGCCCCGGGGTGGCGCTCATGAATTTGCTGGAGGAGGCAAAGGCAGTAGTGGGCGGTGTCTGACCATCACTGGCGGCATAAGTTTGGGTTGTCATCTTGAGCGAAGCGAAGGACACATGCAAGGGCGGAGTCAAATCCATAGGTCCTTCGCTTCGCTCAGGATGACAGCCTGGATTGATCTCACGGAGTGGCGGGAGATTTCACCAGCAACCAGCAACTAGCAACTGTTCCTTATGACCTGGGTCAAGATCTGCGGGATCACGAACGCGGACGACGCCCGCGCCGCCGTGGAAGCGGGCGCGAACGCATTGGGCTTCGTCTTTTACGCGAACAGCCCGCGCCAGGTCACCGTAGAGACGGCACAATCCATCATCGCCCAGGTTTCACAGCGCGTGGATAAAGTCGGCGTATTCGTCAACGAGACCGTGAACGGAGTCAGCGAGATCGTCAAGCACGCGGGGCTCACTGCCGTACAGCTGCACGGCGACGAAAACAAGGAGTTCAGTCTCTCTCTCTTCAAAGCACTCTCGAATCGGCCCAGTCGCCCGACCATCTTTCGTTCCTGCCCCGCGCAGATCTTCGATACCCCTGCGGAACAAAGCGTGGGCTGGGACCCGGTTGCCGTGGGATTGGTCGAGCCCGACGAAGCTTACAAGGGAAAACGCGTTCACAAGATTCACGTGGCCGAAAACGGAGATCTATTCCTGGAGACGCACGGATTCCGCCCCGGCGTGATTTCCGGCATACTGCTGGATTCCTCCACCGCGGAACAACGCGGCGGCACCGGACGAAAGTTTGATTGGGAACGAGTGCAACCCTGGGCCGGAGTAATCAACAGCATCAGCAAGCTCATCATCGCCGGAGGGTTGCGTCCGTCCAACGTGCAGGAGGCCATCCACATTTTGCATCCGTGGGGCGTGGACGTTTCCTCCGGGGTCGAACATGAACCGGGCAAGAAAGATCTCAAAAAAGTCCGTGCGTTTATCCAAGCGGTGCGGGCCATGGAAGAGGCATCGTGAAGATGGCAACCGCACCGGCCGCTCATAGGTCCCGCAATCACCGCGGAGAAACTTCCCCCGTGAATCCCGTCGCCGGCCGCTTCGGCGTCTATGGCGGGCGCTACGTCCCGGAAACGCTGATGGCCGCGCTCGACGAATTGGAGCGCGAATACGAGAAAGCCAAACGCGATCGCAAGTTCCAGCAGCGCCTGGACTATTTACTCAAGCAATATGCCGGGCGCCCCACGCCGCTGTTTTTCGCCCGCCGTCTCACGGAGAAACTCGGCGGGGCGAAAATCTATTTGAAGCGCGAAGACCTTCTCCACACCGGCGCGCACAAAATCAATAACTGCCTCGGCCAGGCCCTGCTGGTGGAACGCATGGGTAAGCACCGCGTGATCGCGGAAACCGGCGCCGGTCAGCACGGCGTCGCCACCGCTACGGTCTGCGCGCTCTTCGGCTTCGAATGCGTCGTCTATATGGGCACCGAGGACATGCGGCGGCAGGAACTCAACGTCTTCCGCATGCGCCTGCTGGGCGCCGAGGTCCGCGGTGTCGACTCCGGCTCGCGCACACTGAAGGATGCGATCAACGAGGCGATGCGCGACTGGGTCACCAACGTTCGGACCACGCACTATCTGCTCGGCAGCGTGCTGGGTGCGCATCCGTATCCCACCATGGTGCGCGACTTTCACCGCGTGATCGGACGCGAAGCGCGCAAGCAGATCCTGAAAGCCGAAGGCAAGCTGCCGCGCGCGATCATCGCCTGCGTGGGTGGAGGATCGAACTCGATCGGCATTTTCTACGACTTCATCAAGGACAAGAAAGTCCAACTCATCGGAGTCGAAGCCGGCGGCCGCGGCGAGGCGCTCGGCGAGCATGCCGCCCGTTTTCGTGGTGGATCTCCGGGCGTGCTGCAAGGGACGTTCTCCTACGTACTCCAGGACAAGGCCGGCCAGATCGCAACCACGCACTCGGTTTCGGCCGGCTTGGACTACCCCTCGATCGGCCCCGAGCACGCCATGCTGAAAGACACGGGTCGCGCCGAATACGTGCCCGCATCCGACGCTGAAGCGCTGGACGCGACCACGGTGCTCGCCCGGACCGAGGGCATCATTCCGGCACTGGAATCTGCCCACGCCGTTGCGGAAGTCATCAAGCGCGCCCCGAAGATGAAAAAGACGGACGTGGTGATCGTTAACATCTCCGGCCGCGGCGACAAAGATGTTGGCATTTTGCGGGAGAACTTGAAGTTAGATTGATAATTTGCGATTTGTAATTTCCGTTGTGCGCGTCGCGGTTTCAATCACAAATTACCAATTACAAATTACCAATTCTTCATGCCCTTTCACTTCGAAAACAAGCCCTCGCTCGTCGCCTACGTTACCTGCGGCGATCCTGATCTCGCCACCACGCGTCAGGTGATCCTCGCAGCCATCGATGCAGGTGCGAGCGTCATCGAACTCGGCGTTCCTTTCAGCGATCCGCTCGCCGACGGCCCCGTGATCCAGCGCGCCAGCGAGCGAGCACTGAAGCACGGCACGACGCTCGAGCACGTGCTGAAGCTCGCCGCCGAAATTCGCGAGCATTCGCAGTCCGCCGGCCTGATCGTCTTCTCCTATCTCAATCCCATTCTTCGTATGGGACTCGAAAAGTTCTGCAAAGTGGCTCGCCATGCCGGAATCGACGGCGTGCTGATCACCGATCTGCCGATCGAAGAATCGGAAGAGTACCTGCGCGAGGCGCGCAAGAATGACCTCGCGACCATTTTCCTGGCCGCCCCAACCTCGACCGACCAGCGCCTGAAACAAATCGCCCGGGTTTCCACGGGATTCATTTACGCTATCTCCCGCACGGGCGTGACCGGGGCGCGCCAGCAGATGCCCGAAGACGCCAGCGGCCTGGTCAAGCGCATTCGCCGCTTCACAAAGCTGCCGGTAGCGGTCGGCTTCGGAATTTCAACGCCCGAGCAATTCAAGTCGGTAGGAAAGTTCGCCGAGGGTGCAGTGGTTGGCAGCGCGATTGTGCACCTGATCGAACAAAATCCCGGACGAGAAGCCGCGGCTGTGGCAGAATTCATAGACCAGCTTTCAGCCGTCAGCCGTCAGCCATCATCCAAACGAGCGGAATGAAAGAGAAATGGCTTCGGCGGATTCGAATCTTCGCGTGCGAAGCTGTTGTGTCAGTGCCTGACCTGACGGCTGATGGCTAATGGCTGAAAGCTCCCATGGACATTTCCGACTGGCGCAAGAAAATCGACGACCTTGACCGCAAACTGGCGGCGCTGCTCAACGAGCGCGCCTCCGCGGCGATCGAAATCGGCCGCCTGAAACGCAACACGAACCTGCCCATCTACGAACCGGACCGTGAACGCGAGGTGATTGCCAATGTACAGCAGAGCAGCCAGGGTCCTCTCGCCGAACGCGATCTCTCGCAGATCTATGAGCGAATCATGGACGTGATGCGCAGCATCCAGAAGCACGAAATCGCTCCCGATCCCGCACCGAGTTCCCGCGAGACGGAGATCGATTCGCAATTAGAGGACTAGCAGTCGCTGAGAATTTATGAATGGGCATCACCCTTCTGAATCTGTGTCAATTTACGAATTGTCATCCTGAGCGAAGCGAAGAACTTGCTTTCTGCCAGGCTCTCGAGAGCGAACGAGCGTACTCATGATTGTTGCCATGCAAGATTCCGCCAGTGAAGATCAGATCCAGCATGTGATCGATCAACTGGTCCAGATGGGCTTCGAGGTCCACCGCTCCACCGGGGCGCGCCAGACCGTTCTCGGCGGCGTCGGCGCACATCCCGAATTCGACATCCGCGAGGTCGAAATGCTGCCGGGCGTGCAACAAGTCCATCGCATCACTTCGCCCTACAAACTGGCCGCGCGCAGCTTTCGTCCCGAGGGCACCGTCGTAAAGTTCGCCAACGGCGTCGAAATCGGCGGCAAGAACGTCGTCGTCATGGCCGGACCCTGCTCGGTCGAGTCCCACGACCAGCTTTTCGCCGTTTCTGAATTGATCGCCAAAGCCGGCGCGCGCGTGCTCCGCGGCGGAGCCTTCAAGCCGCGCTCGTCTCCCTATTCTTTCCAGGGCCTGGGCGAAGAAGGTTTGAAATTACTGCGCGAGGCAGGCGACCGTTTCAACCTGCTCGTCATCAGCGAAGTCATGGAAATCTCCCAGATCCCGCTGATGCTTCCCTACGTCGACATTTTCCAGGTGGGCGCGCGCAACATGCAGAACTTCAATCTCCTGCGCGAGCTTGGCAAGGCCCGCAAGCCCGTACTCCTCAAACGCGGGATCGCGGCCACCATCGAGGAACTCCTGCTTTCCGCCGAATACCTGCTCTCCGGCGGCAACTACGAAATTATTCTGTGCGAGCGCGGCATTCGCACCTTCGAGACGTACACCCGCAATACGATGGACATCTCGGCTATCCCGATCATCCACAAACTCTCGCACCTGCCCATGACCGCCGATCCATCGCACGGTACGGGACGCCGCGACAAAGTCGCTCCCATGGCGCTCGCGTCGGTTGCCGCCGGGGCCGATGCTTTGCTCATCGAGGTCCATCATCAGCCCGACAAGGCGCTCTCCGATGGCGCGCAGTCCCTCTACCCCGAGCAATTCGCCAAGCTGATGGATGAGATCCGCATGATTGCCCCTGCTATCGGACGCCAGATCGCGTGAGGCCCAATTTGTGATTGGTGATTTGTAATTTGTAATTGCCAAGCAAAATTACAAATTACAAATCAGAAATTGCAAATTGCCCCCATGGCCTTCAAGCAAGTCACCATCATCGGGACCGGATTGATCGGCGGCTCGCTCGGCCTCGCCCTGCGGAAGCGCCATCTTGCCGGACGAATCATCGGCTGCGATCGCGCTCCTGTCCTGGAGCGCGCGCAAGACTGCGGTGCCATCGACACAGGAACTACCAATCCTGCGGATGCCGTGCACGGCAGCGATCTGGTCGTGCTGGCAACGCCCGTCATTCCCATCCTCGACCTGGTAGACCGCCTCGGTCCGGCGCTTCCTGCAAAAACTCTGGTGACTGACGTCGGCAGCACGAAAGCAGAAATCGTCCGGCGTGCAGTCAAGTCATTTGGGCGCAATGCAGGCCAACGCTTCCTCGCCGGACATCCCATGGCCGGCAAGGAACACGCCGGCGTCGAGTTCGCCCACGCCGATCTGTTCGAAGGCGCCGCCTGGCTGTTCACGCCTCTTCCCGGCCAAAACGTCCATGCCGGGCTCTGCGGAGAGTTCGTTCACTGCGTGGAAAAAATGGGCGCGCGCGTTGCTGTGCTCGATCCCGCCGACCACGACCGCTTCTGCGCCTGGATCAGCCACCTTCCGCAGATGATCTCGACCGCGCTCGCTGCAGCCTTGGTCGACGAATTCGGAGAGGACGCGCCCGTGCTCGACATCGGCGGAAGGGCTCTGCGCGAACTCACCCGCATCTCAGCCAGTCCGTACTCGATGTGGCGCGATGTTGCTATCACTAACAAGACAAATCTTGCCGACGCGCTCCAGAAACTCGAGCAGCGCCTCGCCCACATCCGGGAGAACCTCGACACCCGCGAACTGGCGCAGGAATTCGAACGCGCCCACCAGCTAAGGAAAAGGCAAAAGTCAGAAGTCAAATTGAAGAAGTGAAAAAGCCGGCCCCCAGCAACGCAGTGGGATCACCCGTAATTCCAAGATCTGAAGGTTTTACTTCTTCAATTTGACTTCTGACTTTTGACTTGGCCTTCTCCGTGCCTCCGTGCTGGGTTTTCATTTAGAATCGCATCGCTATGCACAAGGTCGTCGCCAGCGCTGATGAAGCGATCCAGGACGTATTGGACGGGGCCACCATCATGGTCGGCGGGTTCGGGCTCTGCGGGATGCCCGAAAACCTGATCCGCGCCCTCGCCCGCAAGGGCGTCAAGAACCTCACCACCATCAGCAACAACGCCGGAGTCGACGGCTTCGGCATGGGGCTGCTGCTCGCCAATGGCCAGATCCGGCGGCACATCGGCACTTACGTCGGCGAAAACAAACTCCTCGAGCAGATGGTGCTGAACGGAACGGTGCAGCTCGACCTCGTCCCGCAGGGAACGTTCTCCGAACGGATTCGCGCCGCGGGTGCGGGCATTCCGGCGTTCTTCACTCCTACGGGCGTAGGAACCGTTGTCGCCGATGGCAAAGAAGCCCGAGAATTCGACGGCCGCACTTATATCATGGAACGCGCGCTTA
Source organism: Terriglobia bacterium (assembly GCA_020073015.1). Taxonomy (GTDB): domain Bacteria; phylum Acidobacteriota; class Terriglobia; order Terriglobales; family Acidobacteriaceae; genus Acidiflorens. The sequence continues at coordinate 24,113 of JAIQFZ010000011.1, forward strand.
AAGCCGACTTCGCCTTCGTCAAAGCCTGGAAGGGCGACACGTGGGGCAACCTCGTCTATCGCAAGACGGCGCGCAACTTCAATCCCATGATGGCAACCGCCGCCAAGATCACCATTGCCGAAGTCGAACACCTGGTCGAACCCGGAGAACTCGATCCCGACATGGTTCATACTCCCAGCGTGTTCGTGAAAAGAATCTTCCAGGGCGAGCTGTTCGAGAAACGGATTGAGAAGAGGACAGTGCAGAAAGCAGTCGTTGGTCGTTAGTCGCTAGTCGTTCGCGGATTGTGGCGGATCGACTTGACTCTCGCCATCGACTAACGACCAGCGACCAACGACTGAGACATACTATGCCGACAGACGCGAAACCTACCAAAGACCTCGACAAACGTGAGCGCATCGTCAAGCGCATCGCTTGCGAACTACGCGACGGCTTCTACGTCAACCTCGGCATCGGCCTGCCCACGCTGATTGCCAATTACGTTCCGCCGGGCATGGACGTTATTCTTCAATCTGAGAACGGCATGCTCGGCATCGGCCCGTATCCCGTCGAAGGGACCGAGGACGCCGACCTGATCAACGCCGGCAAGGAAACCGTCAGCGAACTTCCCGGCACTGCCTACTTTTCAAGCGCCGATTCCTTCGCCATGATTCGCGGCGGCCACGTCGATCTGAGCGTGCTCGGTGCGATGGAAGTCGACGAACAGGGCAATCTCGCCAACTGGATGATTCCCGGCAAAATGGTCAAAGGCATGGGCGGCGCGATGGACCTGGTCGCCGGCGCCCGTCGCGTGATCATCGCCATGGAACACGCCACCAAAGATGGCCAGCCCAAGATCCTGAAAAAATGCACGCTCCCGCTGACCGGCGTGAAGGTCGTGGACACGATCGTCACCGAGATGGCCTACATCCGGGTCATCAACGAAGGCCTGCTGCTCGAAGAGATCGCTCCCGGCCTGACGGTAGAAGATGTCCAGCGCGCCACCGAAGCCAAACTGCGCCTCAGCCCCCAGCTGAAGACGATGCAAGGCTAGAACGTCACCATTCGCGCGGATCGCCAGGCTCTTGACTCGCCTCGACCTCCTGCGAAAGGAACGCTGTGTAGAGACAGGGGTGACTGCACAAACATGGTGAACCTGTTCAACCGCCCCGGACGACGATGGAGTCTGATCCTCTGGTTCCTGATCCTTCTGTCGGGCACTGAGTTCATCGTGCGCGGCCCCTTGCGGTTTGCTCATGCCAGGGACTTCAACGATTTCATTTCTCCCTACATTCAGAGCAAGGCATGGATGAAGGGAATGGATCCATACAGCCCCGCCAGTCTGGTCCGGCTGTGGCCTCGCGAGGCGGAACAACCCGAGTTTCTTGAAAAAGATCTTGTGAACGGGACCCTGGTCCTCAGGCGGGGAATCCCCACGGCCTATCCGCTTACCGCTCTGTTTGTACTCGCTCCAATGACGATTCTGCCGTGGCCGCTGGCGCATGCCGTCTGGTTGGTCATCAACGTGATGGCCTATGCGTTCATGGGGCTGTCGCTCGCTTCACTCATGCATCTCCAGTGGAACGAGCTACGGACCTATGTCTTTTGCGCGTTTCTGCTGGCTCTCGCCCCTTTTCATACTGGACTGGCAGCGGGCAGCATCGCCATTGTCGTCGTATCAATCACGGCAGTCGTGTGTCTGGCGGCGGAACGCCGGCACGACATCCTGGCGGGGACGCTCCTGGCGATTGCGGTCAGTCTCAAGCCCCAGATTGCTCTTCCCTTCCTACTTTATTTCCTGCTGTGCCGACGGTGGCGCTTGGCAGGTACGGCGATCGGAATCGTTGCCTTGGTCGCGGCTCTCGCTGTTCTTCGTTTGACGATCGCAGGCGCACCATGGCTTGGGAACTACCTCGATGACAATCGGATATTGTTTTCCCGCGGCAGCCTGGGTGACTTCACCGAGGCCAATCCGATTCGCTTTGGGTTGGTGAATCTCCAGGTGCTGCACTACGTCCTTTTTCACGATCGGGCGACTGCGAATGGTCTGGCGCTGACGGTTGGAATCCTTGCGGGACTCTGGTGGTTATTCCTCTTAAGTAGGCGCTCCGCCAACGGGCGGCATCTGCTCGCCTTGAGCGCGCTCGTGGTCATCAGCCTCTTGCCCGTCTACCATCGGCTATACGACGCGTCCTTGCTGGTTTTTCCGCTGGCTTGGAGCCTGACTGAGCTGCGCGGAAAAATTCGTTCACTGGGAAATATCACCTTTTGCTTGATCCTTCCCTTCCTGGTGCCCGGCGGGACTCTCCTGGAACAAATGCAGCTGAGAGGTTACGTCGGCGCCACGGTGCGAGGGACTTGGTGGTGGAGTGCGATGGTTATGCCTCACCAGGTGTGGGCGATTCTGATTCTCAGCGTGGTTTTGCTGAAGGCGATGAGATGGACCTTACACGAGTCTCCGGCTGAAGCCGATGCCGTCGGGCGGTTTACTACTTAGTACCTGGGGTACCCCCTCGCGTTAGCGGCCGAGGGCCAGAGGCCGCACCTGCTCAACGAGTACTTTCAGGATCATATCCAGTTCGGCGGCCGACGGTTCATGGCCCGTGCCCGGCACCAAATAGAATTGCTTGCGCGGGGCCTTGATGCTGTCGAAATAGGCCTTGGCGAGTTCCGGCAGGGCGGTCAGATCTTCTTGACCTTGAAGAATGAAGATCGGAATTGCAAAGTCCGTCCCCAGCGCTGGAAGATCGACATCCTCCATCGGTCCAGACATTTTCAATCCCCAAAAATGCTCAAAGGAAAAATCGTCCGCCGCCTCATATTGAGCGCGCTCCTCAGGCGAGGCATACGCCGGGCTGAGTGTAATGGGAACTGGCGGCGCAGTCACCGTTTTGGCCTGATAGGCGAGCTTCCATTTTCGAAATACGGGCCACTCTCTAAGCGAATCCCAAGGCGGCGGGCCAATGGTCGTCAGTGCGGTGATCGCCTGCTGATCGCCAGCGGCACGCGCCATTTCAAGCACACGCGCATAGCTGGCCGACTCATTCTTGCGCGTATTCACCATTTGGGCATCGCCGACGTATGCGTAGAACAGGTCTGGTCGAGAGTGAACCATATGAATGCCGAGGATCGACCCCCAGGAACCGCCCTCAATAATGATCTTCTTCTGGTTGAGATGTTTGGCTAGAAACTGGGCAACTTCGATGCCATCTTGCGCCATGCGCCCGACTGTCATGGTCGGCTCGATCGATGGGCCGCTCTTGCCGTAAGTTCTGCCAGCACCGCGCTGGTCCCACTGCACACACGTGAAGTCTTTCTCCCATCCTCCGAACATGGCATCGGCGAACGGACTCAACGCGTCTCCTGGCCCGCCATGCAGGAAGAGCACGACCGGATTGTTGCGATCATCCCCTTTGATTGTGATCCATTGGTCGATGCCTCCGATCCGGACAAACATTTCCTCCCTAACCCGCTCTGGCGTGCGGACAGGTAACGCTTGCGCTGCCGCATTCTGTGCAAGGGCAGGATAGGCAAGGCTCACGGCGACAATCGCCACAAGCCCCATGAGACGCCGCCTGGCCGGGATCGCAGTGTCAGTGAACCCGGGCATCCGAGGCTCTCTCCTTTGGTGATGGGGCATGGCCCTCCATCCTGCGGCCATCTGACTATCGGCTCCGGTAACCCGTCGCTGGGTGCGGGGACGATGGCAATCTGGCTCTCAAATTCGGGAGAAGCGAAACGGAGCACTCAGCAAGCGCGCGGGGAACAGAATGACGGCGGTTACCAGCGCAAGGACTCCATGGACCGCGATCCCAACCAACCGGAACGGGAGCAGCAGAAGCCACACGATGGGATAGAGGATCAGCGCCAGCAGGGCCAGGGGCCAGCACAGGACGAATAGAAGGCACCAGAGCAGGAATGCGAGCATGGGAGACCTCCCTCCTGTTATTTACGCATGCGGAGGGAAAAAAGTTCAACGCGGCAGGTGCCGTTAGGAATCCGAGTCGGCCAAGGTCCAAGAGGCTGCGACTTATCGCAGCGCCGAAGCGCAGCGCCACCCAAAATCAACCGCTGAACCGAGTTTTTCTGCAGGGTGCTGAGGGGTCCCGCAGCGGTCTGGTGGTGTCAGCTTTGGGCGGACAGGAGTGTCCGCCCTACACTTTCTCGGCCAGTTCGCGCAGCGACTGTTCGTACGGAGCTTTTGCAACGCCCTGCTCGGTGATGATGGCTGTTACGTATCTTGCCGGGGTTACGTCGAAGGCCGGATTCTCGACTTCGACTCCGTCGGGGACCATTTGTTTGCCGGCGATGTGCGTTACTTCTATTGCGTTACGCTGCTCGATGGGAATCTTGCTGCCGTCGGGAGTTTCGAGGTCGACGGTTGAGATGGGCGCGGCCACGTAGAACGGGATACCGTGTTCTTTGGCCAGGACCGCAACGGTGTAAGTGCCGATTTTGTTCGCGACATCGCCGTTGGCGGCGATGCGGTCGGCGCCCACTACGACGGCTCCGATCTTGCCTTGCTTCATCATCGCGCCGGCCATGTTGTCGGAGATGACCGTGGTTGGGATGCCATCTTTCATCAGTTCCCAGGCAGTGAGGCGCGAACCTTGCAGGAAGGGGCGCGTTTCGTCGGCATAGACGTGAATCTTCTTGCCTTGTTCGACGGCAGCACGGATAACGCCGAGAGCGGTGCCGTAGCCGGCGGTGGCGAGAGCCCCGGCGTTGCAGTGAGTGAGCACGCCACCGCTCGCTGGCATGAGCGCAGCGCCGTGGCGGCCCATGGCCTGGTTGGCGGCGATGTCTTCGGCGTGCATGCGCTGGGCTTCTTCGATCAGCGCCTGCTTGATCTGCGGAATGGGACGGATGCGCAGGGTTTCAAATTTCTCCTGCATGCGGCGGATCGCCCAGAAGAGATTGACGGCGGTCGGGCGCGTATGGCGGATCGCTTCGCAAATCTGGTCGAAGTCTTTCTTGAGGTCCGCGCCGTTCTCGGCTTTGGAATTCTTTACGCCGAGCGCAATGCCCATGGCAGCGGCCACGCCGATGGCGGGCGCGCCGCGCACGACCATGTTGCGGATGACATCAGCAACCTGCTGGTGAGTGGTGCAGTTTACGTACACTTCTTCAGTGGGCAGCTTCGTCTGGTCGATGAAGCGTACACCGTGGTCGGTCCATTCGAGAGTTTGAATCATTTTCGGCTTTGGGCTTTCGGCTCTAGGCTTTCGGCTTCAAAATGCTATCCGCTGATCTCCAGGTGCTGCTTTCTCACTTCGTTGGCGGTGAAGATCGCGATGAAAGGCGCGGGGGCGGCGGCTTTTTCTACGTTGGGACGGCCGTGCGCTTCCTGGCGTTCCACCAGGCACATCGCGCCTACGATTTCGAATCCGAAGTCGCGGGCGGCTTCGATGGCTTGCACGGTAGAGGAACCGGTGGTGCAAACATCGTCGACGATGACGACGGCAGCGCCTTTTTCGTAGAAGCCTTCGATGCGCTGGCCGGTGCCGTGTTGCTTCTCAGCTTTGCGCACGAGGAAGCCGTGTATTTTCCCGCTGGCGACAGCCACCGCGACAACGATCGGGTCTGCCCCCATGGTGAGGCCGCCGATGGCTTCGGGTTCCCATCCGAGTTCACGAATCTCCTCGAGAAAGACCTCGCCGGTGAGTTGTGCGCCGCGGGCGTCGAGCGTGGTGGTACGGCAGTCGATGTAGTAGTCGCTGGTGCTGCCCGAGGATAGTTGGAACTCTCCGAGGCGGAAGGATTTCTTCGCGAGCATTTCTAACAGCTCTTGGCGCGCTGTGGACATGAAAGTCTACGATAGCATGCGAGGTCACAGGCGACAGGTCACAGGTCACGGGAAATCAGTGGCTTGCGCCGAATCAATGGTGAACTCTTCTCCCTACTCTTCCTTGTGACCTCTCACCTGTGACCCGTGACCTTCCTCACTGGCTGAGTTTTTCCAGATGGCGGAAGCCGTCGGTGGCGATCAGGAGCATCAAGATGATGGTGCTGTTGTAGGCTGCGTGGACCAGGAAACTTGCGGCGACTGAGTCTTTTCTTGCCCGCACTGCGCCGAGAACCACGCCTACCAGGAAGATCAAGAACACGGAGGCCCAGGAGTATCCGTATTGGGCGGCGTGCATCAGGCCGAATCCGAAGGCGGTCACGGAAATTCCGGTGCCCATTCCGAAGCGGCGCGCCAGGACCGGGTAGAGGAATCCCCGGAAAAACAATTCCTCCATGAGCGGCCCCAGAGTCACGGCGAAGACGGCGATCAGAACAACGGTCGCGGGGCGGCGGAGCAGTGCGTCAAACGGAGTCTCTTTGGGAAAAGGAAGAAAGCGTCCCAGGAGCAGAAAAACAATTTGCATCGCCAGGCCCCCGACCACGAACGGCCAGATGTTCGCTGGCCAATTCCAGTGGATGGTTTTCCAGAAGCGCGGGCTGCGTCTTTCTTTCGTGACCAGGATGTACATGTAGCCGAGCAGCAACAGATAGGCCAGCATCTGGGCGACGATCATAAGTTCAGGAAGCGCGCTGAGGCGGAGAGCCCGCGCCTTGAAGGTTGCGCCGGGCACAAAGGCAAGCATGGCGAACACGGAGGCGAAGAGAATGACGAGCGCTATGATCAGCAGACGGAAAACATCCAGGCCGCTCCACGCGGGGTCTCGCGGCACGGCGGGAAGTTGTTCGGCAGGCGGCCCGGCAACGGGCTCGGTCACACGCGGCATGGCAGGAGTCAATTCAGCCTGAATCTTTGGCTCGGCTTCGGGCCGCGATTCTGGATTCTCGGGGAAAGTGTTCACTGCACGTCCTGTGAGATGGTTGCGTTCACGTTCTGTTTGGCGCCGTTGAAATAGTGTGCGAGCGCCTGGCCAGTGTACGACTTCTTTACGCGCGCGATTTGTTCGGGAGTCCCTTGCGCGACCAGGCGGCCGCCTTCTTCTCCGCCTTCGGGACCGAGGTCGAGAATCCAGTCGGCGTTGCGGATCACATCGAGATTGTGCTCGATGATGATGACGGTGTTGCCCAGGTCGGTGAGGCGGTGGAGGACATCGAGCAGCTTGCGCACGTCGTCGAAGTGCAGGCCGGTGGTGGGCTCATCGAGCAGGTAGAGCGTTTTCCCGGTCTGGCGCTTGCTGAGTTCGCGGGCAAGCTTGATGCGCTGGGCTTCGCCGCCGGAGAGCGTCACGGCAGATTGACCGAGATGAATGTATCCGAGGCCGACATCGACCAGCGTTTGCAGTCTCTGTTTCACCTGCGGGATGTTCTCGAGGATCTGGAGCGCGTCGGAGACCGGCGATTCCAGCAGGTCGGCGATGGAACAGCCCTGGTAGCGGACGGCTAGCGTCTCGTGGTTGTAGCGCCGGCCGCCGCAGACTTCACACTGCACGTAGACATCGGGCAGGAAGTTCATTTCGATGCGGCGCTGGCCTTCGCCCTGGCAGGCCTCGCAGCGTCCGCCGGAGACGTTGAAGGAGAAGCGTCCGGGCTTGTATCCGCGCTCGCGCGACTCGGGCAGCATGGCGTAAAGATCACGAATCTGCGCGAACATACCGGTGTAGGTCGCGGGATTGGAGCGCGGCGTGCGGCCAATGGGCGACTGGTCGATGCGGATGACCTTATCGATCAGGTCGGTACCGCTAATGGTCTTGTGGGTACCGGGTTCTTCGCGCGAGCGATAGAGCTGCTTGGCGAGAGCGCGATAGAGGATGTCGTTTACTAGCGTCGACTTGCCGGAGCCGGAGACGCCGGTCACGACCGTCATGACGCCCAGGGGAAAGACAATGTCTAGATTCTTCAGGTTATTCTCGCGCGCGCCGAGGACGGTGATGGATCTGCCGTTCGGAGTGCGACGCTCGGGCAGCATCGCGATGTGCTGCCGTCCGGCGATGTAGGCGCCGGTAAGCGACGCGGGCGAGTGCATGATTTCGGTGGGGGTGCCGCTGGCTACCAACTCGCCGCCGTGACGACCTGCGCCGGGACCTAGATCGATGACGTAGTCGGCGCGACGGATGGTTTCCTCGTCGTGCTCGACGACAAGGACTGTATTGCCGAGGTCGCGCAGGTTTTCGAGCGCAGAAAGAAGGCGGCCGTTGTCGCGATGGTGGAGGCCGATGGAGGGCTCGTCCAGAACGTAGAGCACGCCGCGGAGTTTCGAACCGATCTGGGTGGCGAGGCGGATGCGCTGGCCTTCGCCGCCAGAGAGCGTCGCGGCGGAACGGTCGAGCGAGATGTAGCCGAGTCCGACGGCGTTCAGGAATTGCAGGCGCTCGGTGATTTCGTGGACGATGCGTCCGGCGACAGTCTCATCCCTGCCTGACAGCTTGATCTTCCGGGCGGTATCCAGAGAGCGCGATATTGGCAGTCCGGTGAAGTCGGCGATGGACATGCCATTCACCTTGACGGCTAGGCTTTCGGGGCGCAGGCGCTTGCCGTGACACACGGAACACTCGGTGGCCGACATGTAGTCGAGCAGGTATTCGCGGTAGTTGTCGGAGGCCGAGGCTTCGAGGTTCTGCTTGAGGTGTCCGAGAATTCCGAGGAAGCCGGTTTTGCCGCCGCGTTCGGGCTCGCCGTAGAGCAGAAGGTTCTGGATCTTGTCGGGAAATTTTTCAAAGGGCGTGGCCAGATCCAGGCCATAGGCTTCGGCAACCAATTGCAAACCATGAATCAGGTTCTGCGAAGAGGAGCCGGGGCCGAGACCGCCATCGAGCAGGGGCTTCGACCAGTCGACAATCAGTTTGGCGGGATCGAAATCGTAACGGCTGCCTAGGCCGTGACATTCCGGGCAGGCTCCGTAGGCGCTGTTGAACGAGAAGGAGCGCGGCTCCAGTTGCGGGACGCTGATGCCGCAATCGGGACAGGCCAGGCGCGAGGAGTAGAGGGTCTCGTCTCCGTTGACTACGGCGACCAGGACCAGGCCGCCGCCGAGCTTCATGGCGAGCGAGACGGACATTTCCAGGCGATGCTCGATACCGGGCTTGACGAGCAGGCGGTCAATAACGACCTCGATGGTGTGGTTCTTGCGCTTGTCGAGGCGGATATCTTCCTCGAGATTGACGAGTTCGCCATCGACGCGGGCACGGGTAAAACCGTGCTGGACAAGCTTTTCCATCTCCTTCTTGAACTCACCTTTGCGGCCGCGAACGATGGGGGCCATGATCATGACGCGGTCTTCGGGGGTGAGGGCGAGGACGCGCTGCACGATCTGGTCAGCCGACTGGCGGGTGATGGGCTTGCCGCAATTGGGACAGTGGGGCACGCCGATGGAGGAATAGAGCAGGCGGAGGTAGTCGTAGATTTCCGTGATGGTACCGACGGTGGAGCGGGGGCTGCGGCTGGTGGTTTTCTGCTCAATGGAGATGGCGGGGCTGAGGCCGTCGATGGAGTCGACGTCGGGGCGCTCCATCTGGTCGAGAAACTGGCGTGCGTAGGCAGACAGGGTCTCGACATAGCGACGCTGGCCCTCGGCATAAATGGTGTCGAAGGCGAGGGAAGACTTGCCGGAACCGCTGAGACCGGTAATAACCGTGAGGGTGTTGCGGGGAATCTCGACGTCGATGTTCTTCAGGTTGTGCTGGCGCGCGCCGCGCACCGAGATCTTTGTGATGGCCATCTGACGCAATAAAAAATGCACTTCCGTAATGTGGACGGGTCCCCAGAATTGTTAGAAAGTGAAGGAGCGTAGTTCGACTACCGTATCTTAGTTGTTAACAGAGACGGGCGTCAAACGCGGGTAAAGTGAGAAAATCGCATCCGCCGCGACTGGAATGGATGCAAACAAGGGTTTGTGACCGTGAATGCTCTTTTGATTGCCCTGGTAACGATTGGTACCACGATTTCCTGTGTTGTTTTGGGTGTTTTTGGCGCGTATTGCGCGGTGACCGGGATTTTGGCCGCTTTCAACCCTTCCCGAACGTCGAATGCCCTGTCTGTGTTGGTGCCCCACCAAAGCCAGATGAGCGGCGACTAGGCGTCCTGTTCCGAAAACCTCTACATCGGTCGTCCCTCCAGTCCTGCTGATTGGCTGCTGTGGACAAAGTGCGTCCTAGCAATCAATATTGGGTATTGTGACTGGGAGCCAACCCCGGTACAGTGAATCATGTTCACGCCTCATCCCAACCTCAGCGACGAGGTCAATCGGAACATCGTCGGCTCCGAAATCGAGGGAGGGGTATTTCTAGAAGGTCTGCCGCCTGACACCGTACTGCAGATTCGGACTCAGCACCACTCCTACACGGCACTACTTCTGGGCGACAGTTTGGCGTTGATTTCAGGACATCCGCAATACTGTCCGCAACCCGTTCAGGTGAGCATCGCGGGCTCAACCTGGGGCGGTTCCATGCTCAAGGTGCGCTTCATCGGTCGCGGGATGCGCCTGGAGTTTCGTCACCCCGCATACAGCGCGCCGATCGTCACGTCTCCTATCCAGGAGATCCGCGAGCCCATTGTGAGTCAATCACAGATCACTGCACTGGCGTAGGTCAGGGCGGTTGACTTGCCCTCCCATCCACCCCGGCAATCGGGTGGCTGGTGAAATGGGAGAAGACTACCGGGGTTCGGGGACGCCTCGATCGAGTTGACGTTGGTACTCCGCGCTGTCGAAGTGGCCACGTGATTCGGCAATGAGTTCGTCGGCTCCGATCCGCCACTCCTCGATGCCGCTGATCTGAACCCGCTTCCCGGTCCCACCCGTCCCGGTGTTGGTACCTTTGAGTGTCCAGCGATAAACAACCCGGTCCCCCTGCACGGACAGGCCATCCATGAATACCTTCATGTCGGGGAAGTCTGTCATAAATCCCCGGGCCACTCCGGCGATGGCGCCACGACCGACGGCGGGAGGCCCATCGTTGACGCTGAGTGATCCGTCCGGTGAGTAGAAGGCAGCCACACTCGCGGGATCCTGGCTACACCACGCTGCGGTATAGCGCTCTGCGAGATTGCGTAGCTGCGGTGTCGTGGGCATTTGCCAGCGGGCCTAGGTTAGCCTTGCGATTGTAGCTGATGGTTGACGTAATCACGTTCTCGCCAGCTATTTACACTCGATGCCACGGGCCGAAGGCGGACAGGAGTGTCCGCCCTACACGAGCTAGTTCTGGGGTGGCTGCTGGTTGGGCGGCATGCCGGGCTGGCCGGGGGGCATGGGTTGCTGGCGGCGGAGCATCTCCAGAATCTGCTCGGGAGTTTTTGGACCAGCGTTAGGTTGCTGGGGCTGCTGCGGTTCCTGCTGGGCCGTGCCATTTGCATCCGGCTGCTGGCCATCGGTCTGATCCTGGTCAGCGTTCTCGTCCGCAGCATCCTGCTCATCGGTGTTGGCGTCATCGCCTTCCGCAGGCTGCGCAACCACCTGCTGCTGAGCTACTAACGGCTGAGGCACCGGAATCTGCATAGGGTAAACGGTCTGCGGCGGCTGATGCGTATTGGCCGCCGTCTGTGCGGTTCCAACGGCGGGCTTGGTGGTGAGCACGACGCTGGCAATGCCGGTGGGGTCAGAGTTCGACCCCATCATCACATAGTTGAAGCCGGAACCATTGAGCAGGCTTGCCAGCACGTCGCGCGGCGCACCGGGGCCGAGGTGGGTAACGACTCGCTCGGTTGCGTTGGGCGGAATTTCTATGGAGGCGCCGGTCAGCTTGTGCACATCACGAAGAATGTCGCCCAGGGTCGAATTTTGTGCAGCGATCGTGAGCAAACCGTTCTCGTAGCTCACTTTCGGAGGCGCGGCTGGCATGAGATCCATCGGGAGCTGCGGCAGCGGACCCGGTCGCATGGGCGGAAGCACGGCCGGCTTCGGCGGAGCCTTGTGAGACTTGCGGTGGTACTGCCTCTGAGCGGGGGAAACAGGAACGAGGAGCACCAGGCTCAAAAGGACCAACGTCCATCTGTGTGTGTGCGGCATCAGAAGTCCCCGTTTCCGCGAGCCACAACCGTTTCCCGACGGTTGCACCCTAGACTGAGTTTACCATCGTTAGTAGAACGCCCGGCCGCGATATTTCTTGCACTGTATCCGGAGGAGCAGCTGCAGGTGTAACCTGCGTAAGCATTTACACTGCGCTGCAGTTGAGAGCAGCATCGTAAAATACAGGGGGAGATCTGGCAGTGGCTTGCGATAGGCCCCACGCTCTACCGAATTACGGAACTCGATGCGGGTGGCTGTGGCTTGCGTTGCTGGGAGCGACGGCGGTGCAGGCCCAAACCTGCCAGAGTGCGACCGACATGGAACCGGCGGTCCGTACGGCCCTGGAAACCAGTGCCAAGCGCTACTTCGATGTGGCTGCGCGTGGGGACTCCGGCACGTTGCAGCAGAATTCCATTGCGGCGGTGGCGGCGAACTTCAGCGGAATTGAGGCGGCCGTCAAAGACAATCAGGCTGCGTTTACCGGCGCCCATGCCGCGGTTCGCCCGCCGTATGTGCTAACCACCGAGGGGACCGAACCGCAGGAGCACGCTGAATTTCTGTGTGGCGTTTTTGGTAAGTCGGGACAGACAGCGGACAGCGCCGTGTTCCTGCTGCACAATCTGCCGCTGGGCAAGTACGCCGTGGCCATCATCGACGCGCAGGGCGGGCAGGACGCGCGGACGCTGACGATGATCCTGCAGCAGATGGGGATGGACTGGAAGCTGGCCGGCTTTTATGCCCGGCCGGTTAAGGTAAACGGGCACGATGGCGCATGGTTCGCCCAGCGCGCGCGGGACTTCAAGGCTAAGGGACAGAATCGGAATGCGTGGCTGTACTTCCGCGAAGCTATCGCGCTTTCGGCTCCGGTGGACTTCATGAGTACGCTGGTCACCGACAAACTGTACGACGAGATGCAGACGGTGCTGCCCAGCGATATGCCAGTGAATGGGACCACGGTGGATGTGAGCGCGGGCGCGAAGACGTACCATCTGACGGAAATTTTCCCGCTGGCGGTGGGAAACGATCTGGACGTGGTGGCGAAATACCAGGCGGCCGATGTGTCGAACACCGCGCAGACGTATCAGGAGAACGTGGCCGTGACGAAGGCGCTGCTGGCGAAGTTTCCGGAATTTCGCGAGGCCTTCGCTGGGGTGATCGTGCGGGCGGTGGAACCTTCGGGACGGGACTATGGGTCGCTGATGGCTATGAAGGATGTGAAGTAGCTAGGGGCGAGTGGCGAGTTTCTGGTTGCTCGTTTCTGGTTGCCGGTTTCGAGAGACTACTCAAGGGTCTTACGATTACGCATAATCGTGAATCGAGGCCCAAGGAGCATCTTTCCAATGTTTACGAGACTGACGCTGGTAATCGCACTGTGCAGTTTGGGCTGTGCCCGTGCTCTCTCAGGATAAACCAGTCATCGTGATCAAACATATGGAGCCATTCGGGTACCCGTGGTTGGCCCGGCAATCGAGACTCCAAGGTAGCATCTCGATACGTTTGAAGATTTCTTCGACCGGGAGTGTCGTGGACGCCGAAGCAAGTACAGCGGACGCGCTATTGAAGGAACATCCACTCCTGCAGAACGAAACAGTGAAGCAGGTCCGCAAATGGGCGTTTGGTTGCCTCAATTGTGCTTCGAAGGACTATTACGATCACACTTTGACGTTCGTTTATAGGCTAGAAGGGGAGGAAACCCAGAAAAGCAAGAGCCACTTCACAATCGACCCACCGGACCGGGTGACGATTACCGCCAATCCACCACAGGCCAACTGGTAGGGAATTGATGACTTGACGATCATGCGGCAACGGGTTGAGACCATGCCGCCTAACTACTCCCACAAGTAAAATAGAAACTCGCTACTCGCCGCTCGCTACTCGCTACTCGGCACTGCCTCTTCCAGCCGGCATTCCTCCGGAGACTTATCCGCGCGCAGGCCCATGAAGACTGGGGCCCGGAGTTTCATGCCGCCTTCGGCGGTCTCGTGGGTCCACTCGGAGAATTTGATTTCGGCGACGAGTTCGGGGCGCACGAAGTGGACTTCGCGCAGCGCGGCAACCTCGCCGTAGAACGGGTTCTCCTTCGTCTCGAGCGGGCGCAGAGAATTGGAGACATCTTTCAACGTTCTCTGATCGAAGCCGGTTCCCACCTGGCCTACGTGGATGAGGCGGTTCTGCTTCTCATACAGTCCTAACACCAGCGCACCGAAATGCTCGCGGCTGCCTTCGGGATCGGTGTAGCCTCCGATGACGCATTCCTGGCTCGCGGTGATTTTGATTTTCAGCCACTCGCTGGAGCGTTTCTCATCGTACGTACTGCTGCGCTTCTTGGCGACGATGCCTTCGAGGCCGCGCTGCCGGGCGGCTTCGAAAAGGGCAATCCCTTTCTCGGGATAGTGATCGGAAAAATGAACGACGACGCTGTTCTCGATCACGGATTGCAGTTGTTGCTTGCGCTGCTCCAGGCTGACTCGGCGCAGGTCCACGCCGTCGAGGTAGAGCAGATCGAATGCGTAATAGATGACTGGAACGCCCTCGCGTCCGGGGAGCCGGCGTTTGCCGGGTTGGAATCCGGTGCGCTGCTGCATCAGGCTGAAGGAGGGGCGGCCCTGATCGTCGAGGGCGACAATTTCTCCGTCGAGGATGGCGCGCTTGGCTTTTACGAACTGGGGCAGGTCGCCGAGTTCGGGGAATTGTGAGGTGAGGTCGTTCTGGCTGCGCGAGACCAGGCGCAGGTTTCCTTCGTCGAGGAAGGCCACGGCGCGGTAGCCGTCCCATTTGATTTCGAACAGCCAGTTGGGGTCGTCGAAGGGCTTGGCGGCGGCGGTCGCTAGCATTGGATGGATAGTCGTGGGCATGGGGCGCGGGGTGCCCCCGGCCAAATTCTTTACCACAGAGGACACAGTGGGCACAGAGGACTTCTTCTTGGTTGCGCTGGGCAGATGGCCGTCAGCGGCGGGTAATTGCGGTTTCTCTTGTCTAATCTTGCCCTTCTCTGTGTCCTCTGTGGTGAGGGATTTTTTGCGGTCGGCGCGGGCCACGGCGTCGGCGAGCCAGGCCGCTTTCAGTCTTCCTCGCGTAGCGGGGCGGCTGCTTTTCCATTGTGCGGAGCCTTCGTCGCCGGCGATCTGCGCCATTGTGCGATCGGTGACGACTGAGGTTTCATATGCCTCGATGTCGAATCCGGCGACGACGTGATGGTCTTTCTTCTTGATCAGAAGCCACTCGGTACCCTTGCTTCCGGGGCGTCGGCCTTTGATACGCACGAGCGCAAAGTCTCCGTTGAGGCGCTTCCCTTTCAGGCGAAATTTAAGGTCGCCCTTCGCGAGCATGGCGATGGCTTCTTTTTCCGTACCCGGGAGGTACTCGCCTTTTATGGGAATCGGGGAGAGCGGCTCCCATTTGCCGACGTCCCAGACCATCACCGTCCCGGCTCCGTAGTTGCCCTCGGGGATGGTGCCTTCAAAGTCGAAGTATGAGACAGGATGATCTTCGACCTGCATGGCTAGACGTTTGTCGGCGGGATCGAGCGATGGGCCTTTCGGGACGGCCCACGATTTCAGCACACCTTCCATTTCCAGGCGGAAGTCGTAGTGCAGGCGGGTGGCGTCATGCCGCTGGACCACAAAACGGTGCTGCGACTGCTTTTCGAACTTGGGCGGAGGCTCGGGAGTTCCTTCAAAGCGGCGCCTTCGTTTGTATTCGTCAAGCGACATGGTGGGTATTGTAGTTGGTGGTTGCTGGTTTCTGGTTGCTCGTAAGAGTCTCAGGCAACCGCAGCATGGTAACGCAAAGGCCGTATACTGGTGCGGTTTCCGAGGAATTGTCTATGAGAATCATGCGTCGAATGCGGACGCCCATCTGCGTTCTTGGTTTTCTGTCCCTATCGCTCCTGACGACACAAGCACAGTCAGCGGTCCCGGCCGACCTGCGCGAGAAAGTCGACACGATTGCCCGCAACACACTGGCCAGCACTGGCGTCCCGAGCGCCTCGATTGCAGTCGTTCAGAATGGTGCGATCGTTTATCTGCAGGCTTATGGTGACGGCCGCATCGAACCGCGGACTCCGGCTGCGCCCGTTATGCGCTACAGCATCGGGTCGATCAGCAAGCAGTTCACGGCGGCGGCGGTGCTGCTGCTGGCGGAACAGGGAAAGCTTTCTCTCGACGATCCGGTGTCGCGCTTCGTGCCCAATCTCACGCGCGGCAACGAAGTCACGATCCGTCAACTGCTCTCGCACACGTCGGGATATCAGGATTACTGGCCGCAGGACTACGTGCCTCCGTTCATGCTGCAGCCCGTTACTGCGGACACGATTCTGGACCGGTGGGCACGCAAGCCGCTCGATTTCGATCCCGGAACCCAGTGGCAGTACAGCAATACCAACTTCGTCATTGCGGGTCTGATCGTGGAGAAGGCGAGCGGTGTGCCTCTGCTGCAATTTCTCAGCCAGCACATCTTTACTCCGCTTCAGATGAAGAGCGTCATGAATATCGACCAGGAGCGACTCACCGACACCGACGCAACGGGATACCTGCGCTACGCACTCGGACCGCCGCGAATCGCACCGAAAGAGGGCAAAGGCTGGCTGTTCGCGGCGGGTGAACTGGCGATGCCTGCCGAGGATTTGGCCAAGTGGGACATCAGCTTGATTAATCAGACTGTGCTCACCCCCGCTTCGTACCGGCAGATGGAAACCGAAGTCGTCCTGAAGAATGGCTTGGGCACGCGCTATGGCTTTGGGGTAGACGTACGGCAGGAGTTGGGTCTGCGTGCCATCGAGCACGGCGGCGAAGTTTCCGGCTTCACCGCGCAAAACCTGGTTTTTCCGGATGCGCGGGTCGCGGTGGTTGTACTTGCCAATCAGGACTCGGTCGACGCGTCGAGCGCCATTGCACGCAAAGTTGCTGCGCTGCTTTTCCGCGACGCCGACGCCGGCAAGCAGGAAGACCAGGCCCGCGAAGTGTTTCGAGCGCTGCAGCAGGGGAAGATTGATCGCACGCTGTTCACTGACAACTGCAACAGCTATTTCAGCGATCAGGCCCTGAAGGATTTCGCGAGCAGCCTGGGGCCGCTGGGAGCGCCGGCGGATTTCTCCCAGACCGCGAAACAAGAGCGCGGCGGAATGACGTTCCGGCTCTTCGAAGTACGCTTTCCGCAAAAGACCGTCGATGTGTGGGAGCGCGTGATGCCGGACGGGAAGATTGAGCAGTATCAGGTAAGCGCGAAATAGCGGGCATCCGTTTCCATGAACCGCGAATATCCCGAGGTCCCGTTTGTCGGTGTAGGTGCCGTGATTGTTGAACACGGCCGCGTCTTACTGATCCGGCGCGGACAGCCGCCCCTGCTGGGAGAGTGGTCGCTGCCGGGGGGCGTGTTGGAGTGTGGCGAAACGTTGCGGGAGGCGACGGTTCGCGAAGCTCGTGAGGAGAGCGGACTGGTGGTGGAAACGGTCGACATGCTGGGTGTGTACGAGCGCGTGATTCGCAGCGACGATGGGCGGGTGCGGTATCACTATGTGCTGATCGATTTTTTGTGCCGTCCGATCGCGGGAGAGTTGAAAGCGGGCAGCGACGCCAGCGAAGCGCGCTGGTTCACGACAGAGGATTTGCCCGGCGCGAACCTCTCCGCGGACACTCTTGAAGTGATCTGCCGGGGCTTCAGATTCCAGACAAATCGGTCAGCTTAACTTGCGGGCACCTCCGCCTCAGTCGGGATTTGAGCTTTGTTCTTCGTCTGCATCGGTACCCATTCGGTCGCGAACTCCAGATGGGGCTTGTGCGCATAAATCCAGAGGTGCCAGCCCCAGCGTGAGGCCAGCCGGTTCTGGACCGCTCGGGGCAACACTTTTCCGATGCCAGGCAGCCAATTGGGATTCCAGAACATGACTTCGGTTCTGACCTTACGAAACTGCCAGAACATTTCTCGCGCCGAAGCCCTTGAGAACACCTGCGAAAGTGGATTATCCGGCCCGTCCGTGTTTCGGTTGAGAATGTTCTGCATCTCGAGGTAGGCACGTGGATCTTGCTGGAAGAGCTCCGCATGCCGCCGCAGATCTTCCATCGATTCGCCAAATATTCTTTTCGCCAACCTGAGGCCCAAGTCAGTCTTCAGCAGGTGTGCGCGCAAACGGCGGACCAGTCGCAGGTTGACCTGATAGTTGAACGACTCGCGATGGTAGAGCATGATCGCGGCGCAACCGCCGGGAGAAAGCACACGATATATCTCCCGGATGGTCCGGGCGGTGTCCGGTGTATGGTGAAGGACGCCGTGGGAATAAACGAAATCAAACGACCCATTCGCGAAGGGCAGGTTTTCGGCGTCGCCCTGGGTAAACGATCCCTTCAGCTCCGCCAGTTGAAAACGCCGGCGCGTGAGGCTCACTGCCGCGTTGGTCAAGTCCATCGCGGTGTAACGTGCGCCAGCGCGGGCAAAGAGTTCAGCCTCGCTGCCACATCCGCACCCGATTTCGAGCACCCGCTGGCCCTTTGTTTTCTCGAAGCCTACGGTCGATCGCAATCGAGGATGCACCTTGTAGCGGTGTTCGTCGAGAGTCCTGTAGAACGCAGGGGTCCCCAACGGCTCCTTGGTGAACCACGAGTCGCACGGCGAACTCTGCCAAAACGTTTGCACCCGTTGTTTGACGTTGGATTGAGTTGCGGCTGAATCGTGCGGAACGAGAGGAGAGGTAAAGTTACCACGGAACCCGGCCGCTGGGACAGGCCGAGGGCCAACTGCTAGCAACGTTGCCATAGCACACCCCAAGTCTCTGGACCCGATTGGCGAACTCCGGGCCGAGATGGGGCATTATAGGACTACTGATTTGATAAGGGTACTGGAAGTGGTTTCAAAAATCGGTTTTGGGAAGGGCACGGCTTCAGCCGTGCCACCAAGAGCCGCCAACAATTGGGGCTTCAGCCCCTGAGGGTCGGCTTTCTTAACCCTCAAAAGTATTTTTGAAACCAGTTCTAGCAGGAACGGGACGAGCAAAGTGCCGGCTTTCAACTTCAGCGCATCAATCACTCCGCCATTTTCGCTAAGTGCACCGGAAAGCCCGTCTTCGGCAGTAGCGAGGTCAGCTCGAAAACCTTGAAGCCATCGCCGGTGATTTCGGTCTGGCGATAGACTCCGGGTTCGGTGTCGGCGGTCTCGTGGCGTCCCTGGAGATCATCGAGGAACTTCTGTGCTTGTTTAATGCTGACTTCTCCACCTTTGACGCGAGTTACAACGGCCTCGGTCGCATACGAGCGAACGAGTTTGGGCCAGTATTTCTGGAATAACTGCGTGCTCGCGAAGATATCGGCCCACACCACGTCGCCATTCACGGCAACCACGACTCCGACGGCATTCTTCTCGCGGAGCTGGCGGATCACGCTCTCGTAGTTGCGCTGTACGGGTTCGGCGACAGCGTTCACTTGCTTCTGAACTTCCTTGTTCTCCATGACACGTGCATAAGAAGTGGTAGAGTTCACCGCGGGAGCGGCTCCAGTGACCTCAACCGTCTCGGACATAGCCTGCTGTGAACTACGAACGCTGTCCCAAACCTGCTGCTGATTCTTCGCGACCATGGCCTTGCTGCGCACTGTCGGAGAGGCGAGCAAACCCCCGACCGCTCCGCCGGACGACGTGTTGAACTCGTACTTCCCGTTCGCCGCCACCCAGCGCCCTGGCTCCACGCAGAACACACTCAAATCCACGGGGTCACTTTCGGCGGGCACGATGCGGTCTTTGCCGATCACACGGTCCTGCTTGCCACCGGTTACAATCTCGCCCGCCAGGAGTAACAATGGACGCTTAGAGTTATTCACCAACATCAGCCGGTTTACTTCCGCGTCCCGCACGGGGTGCATCATGTCAGGTATCCCCGGGCGGCGGCGAATCAATCCGCGCGCCTGCCCGGCTTCGGTCACGACCACATCCCCGGAGCGGAGGCCCTCGTCGAGGGTAATGAATTCGCTAGTATCGAACGACTTGTTGGCAACCACAGGAAAGACCGTCAGGTTGCCGCTGCGAATGGGGTTGAGGAGCGTGTAGTTCGACCCTGGCGCCACTTCACCTGCCTGTAACAGGCCCGGAACAACGATAGCCGCCAGCACCAGCAAAGCGATCCCTGCAAAGACCACGGCAAGCCGCATAAAGAGCCTCCAGATACCGAAGACACCCATCCCTTTGCGCGCGTTCCTGGGAGTGCCCCGGCACGGCTGGCCGGCGCGTGCCGGGGTACGCAATCTGCGAGTCTTCCAGGAGAGTGTTTGGTTGCCTCGCTGGTTGAAGAACGTACGAATTCCACGGACTTGCGTCTAAAAAATTGCTAGCATCCTCACAGGGATATGCCAGGGTCCACCCAATCCGGCCAGGAAGAGGACGTAAAGCAGAGCCTTTATCAGCGTAGCGGGGCGGCGGTGTATGGTATGAGTACCGCGGAGTTTGCGGCCATCCTAGAGGAAATTCAACGCAAGTATCTGCCCGGCGCTGCGACCGAACAGGCGGCTGAGTTCTGCGCAAGTTTGCGGCTGGAAGAATTGGCGCTGGCGCGCGCCTGCGCCGCGGGCCATGAACGCGCGTGGCAGGACTTCATCAGCCGCTACCGGCAAAAGCTGTATGGCATGGCCCTTCATCTTACCCGCGATAGTGAACATGCATCAGAATTGGCCGATTCGCTCTTCGCGGATCTGTACGGATTGAACATGCGCAGCGATACTCGGGAGCCGGGTGCTGAGGCCGCGCACGTTCGGCGCTCCAAGCTGATTTTCTACACCGGGCGAGGCTCGCTTGAGGGCTGGTTGCGGACGGTGATGGCGCAGGAGTTCATTAATCGGTATCGCAAGCAAAAGCGTACGGTCAGCCTGGAAGAACAGACCGAGGAAGGGGTGCAGTTTGCAGCAGCTGCGCCCGAGCCAGCGTGCTCGCCAGACCGGCGGCTGGAATCGGCCACGGATCAGGCGCTGGCGGAACTGTCGTCCGAGGATCGCTTTGTGCTGGCGTCGTACTATCTGGATGGGCGGACACTGGCCGAGATTGCGCGTACGCTCGGGCTGCATGAGTCGAGCATCAGCCGCCGACTCGACCGCGTCTCGGACGGGCTGCGGAAGCGCATTCTGGCGGGGCTGCGGGAGCGAGGTATGAGCCATGCCCAAGCCACCGAAGCGCTGGCTACGGATGTGCGGGACGTCCAGCTCGATCTCCGCGGACGCCTCATGCAAGATTCCAAAGCGCAATCGTTCTCTATAAGAAAGGTCTCCGCGAAAGACGCGGGCAGCGACGGGAACCATGCCTGAAGTACCCAAAATCGTGCACGACCGCCTGCGGGCCGGCTTCCCGGGAGGCACTGTGCCGGAGGCCTCGCATCCCGATCCGGATGTGCTGACGGCATTCGCCGAGCAGGCGCTTTCAGCCGCGGAACGTGAGGGTGTTCTGCAGCATCTGGCGCGGTGTGGGGATTGCCGTGAATTGGTGGCTTTCAGCATTCCGCCCATGGAGAGTGGCGCTCAACCCGTATCGGCGGAGGAAAGCGAATCGACGGCTTCAGCGGCGAGCCACACGCGGCGAGAAGCTGGCGGACGGCGGTTCTGGTTCGCTTGGCCGGGGTTGCGCTGGGCCGCTCTGGCAGCGGGGATTGCGGTGGCAGGCGGCATCTTACTGATCCATCCGGGGAAACCGAACTCGGCCCCGGAAGCCAGACAACAGCCCGCAGGCACGGTGACGCAGCCTGCTGAAACGATCGTGGCTAAGCAGGCTACTCCAGCCCCCGCAATCGCCGCTGCAAACCATGCGGAAAAGAAGCCGACGCCGGCAGGGCGGCTATCCAGACGGGACAAGGAGTTGCAGCTCGCGTACTCGGCCGCAGCTCCGGCAGCAAACGCAATTGCGCGCGGACAAATCGAGCCGAGCGCTGCAAGTAAGGACGCGGCGGTGGGTGCAGCGGTCGGTGCAGTGGGTGGTGCGGCGCCAACCAGTCCCGCGCCTGCACCGCAGGTGCCGTCGGTCTCTGAGGTGGTCGAAGTCACGGCTGCATCGGGACCCGTCACGACCGAGGAAGCGCGAAACGATCTCCCAGTCACCGCCAGACAAGTTGCCGATCTCCCATTGAACGGGAGAAACATGTCTGAACTGACCATCAGCAAAGCGAAGGCGGCAAAGACGGAATCAAATGAACCGTCTGCTCTGCAACGATCGCAAAGCCTGGACAGGAAACAGGGGACAATGGAAACAACGGCTCAGCCGCAACGCGCGGCAGCAGCGGGGATGACCACCACGGCGGCCAATTTGCGTCCCAACGCCGGCGATTTCCCGCAACCAGCAGAACACCCCGCCCAGTGGGCCATTCACGGAAACGATCTGCAGCGCTCGCTGGATTCAGGCGTGGCGTGGAAAACCGTTCTCCACTCTGACCGTCCGCTGCTCTGCTACGCCGCAGGCGGCAACGAACTCTGGGCCGGAGGCAAGGGGGGTGACCTGTTCCATTCCGCGAACGGTGGCGTCGCCTGGAACCAGGTGCATCCTTCGGCGCAGGATCAGACTCTTTCTGCCGACGTTACTCACATCGATCTCTACAGCCCCTCTCAAATCGTACTCTTCACCAGCAACAATCAATCCTGGAGCACCGTAGACGGCGGGAAAACCTGGGCGAAGAAGTGAGCCAGCGCCGGGTGCTGGATCCCTCGGTTTGAAGCGCCGTGCCGTATCTGCGGTTACTTTCGTGTTTGCCTCGGCGAGTACTAGCTTACTTTCACGACATTACGGAAGTGACATTTACAGCCGGTCCAATCGGACATAGGATGAGCACGTTTGGCAGTTCTGGGGGAGGGCTGCCAAAGGCGTCCTGAGCTTAAGGCTCGGGGCGCTTTTTTTTGCGACGGACCTTCGCACGGATTCTCCCGGCATCCGCGCTGGCGGCGAATCCGACGTGAGCCGATCGGGAACGCTGCGGCCCTTTTCCGCAAACCCGGTGGAACGAAACGCTCTGAAATGGAGCCCCGGAGGGGCGTCTGCCAATAGCCCGGCGCTTCAGCGCCGGGAACGTGGGAGCAATCGGCAAGTCCCGGAGGAGTCTGTGTCGTACCTTTTCTTTCGCCCCTCTGGGGCTCGGTCGTCTCCCACTTGGAACCCACACCTTACGGTGTGGGCTGCATTCTTGCGCCGCTTCGCGGCTATGTACAGCGGCGCTGCTCCACTTTCTTGCAGCTCGAGAAGCTATGACACAGACTCCGGAGGAACGACTGAACGTCTCACGCACACTCTTCAGCGCGTCAACCATTGCGCAAAAGCAAGCCACGCTGCGGTGTGCCCCAGAGCCACGCACAGCGGTTGCGACGCGATGAACAAGAGACCACCGCACGCGAAGGCCGGATGCAGGCGCCGGTGGACAACACCATCGTAGGCAATGCAGAGCAGGAGAACCACGTCGGCCAATCCGAAAAACGCCAGGGCGCCATTGGCACGAATGAAGGCGAAGGGCAGGCGCGCCATGGCTGCGGGAAGAATAGAGATGGTTGCCAGAAGCATCAGCCTCTTGTGAGTATCGCTTTTCCGCCGATAGTAGAGTCCTGCCGCCACCAGGATCGCAAACACCAGAATGTTGATCATCGGCACAGAAAGGAAGGAAAGGGGAGACGGTGCCCCCGGGCGAAATCCGGGCTTGGATACTTCGATCGCAGTGATCGGAACAATCAGAGTCATGAGGGCAGCGATGACGCCCCCTGCAACACCCAGACGGCGATGAAGATCAGTCCGCTTCACAGCGACCAGAGCAGGTTGAATAAAGAAGAGCACGATCCAAAGCGTGAACAGGACACCGTGGAGGGCGAGCAGCAAACGGAGCGGGGGATGCCCGAACAGATTCCTCAGGTAGAAGGTGCGTGCGAAGCCGGCGAAGACGACGGCGGCCGCGGTGAGCGCCATGCCGAGATAGAAGACGCGATCGCGGCGGCGGACGGTTAGATAAGCAGGTGTAGCCAAGAGTTTCCCCCAACCAGCAATGAGTGGGCCGGATTCTAACACGAGGGCGCCGCAGCGAGGTAGAGCGCCCTCGGTGGTCACTGTGCAGAATCGATTTCGATCTGAACAGAATCGGCTGAGCGCGGAATTCTCAAGGAGACTCTCTTCAGCGCTGGGTCATACTCGAAACCTGGAAAAGGCTGATCGCCGACCGTGACGCGCACTGGCTTGGTTGTCGCGCCGTAGATCGACAGAGCAAACTCCTCCCACCAGGGTGCATAGGTGCCCTGCGGCTTCTCGATGTTCACTCGCAGCCGAGCGCGGTCCTCCGAGCAAGTGAACGATTGCCGCAGGAAGGCGCCTTTCTGATAGGCGAAGGTGTTTCCGTCGTCGAGGTAGATTGACCCCCGGCAGTCTGTGCCGGGATAAACGCGCAGTTCGAGCGGCCCGTTGGGTGTCTCTCCCGTGTTTTGAACCAGCGGTTGCAGGGGCACGATCGCGCCGCCGCGAACAAAGAGTGGCAGTTCCTCGAGCTTGGCTTTGATTGGGAGATTCTTGTTACCCGCGATCCGCTCGCCCGTCCAGTAGTTGTACCAGTCGCCCGGCGGGAGCGGGACGTCGTAGGTATCCAGCATTTCGCTTACGCGCGGTGCGACCATGAAGTCGCGCCCGAACAAGTACTGGGGCTGGAAGCCGGAAGCGGCCTCGGTATAGAAAGTCTCTGCTTCTGGATATTCCAGAAATACCGGGCGCACGATTGGCATACCGGTGCGAGAAGCTTCCTCGACCACGGTGTAGAGGTAAGGGAGGAGCCGGTAGCGCAACTCGACGTAACGGCGGCGGATGTTTTCTTGCTCTGGGCCGTGGACCCACGGTTCCTGGTCGCCGGTTCCTTTGCCAGTGTGATCGCGAAAAATGGGGGTGAAGGCTGCCGCTTCAAACCAGCGGGTGAGCAGATCGGCCGGCGGGGTGCCGATGAAGCCGCCGACATCAGCCCCGACCAGGGGATAACCTGAGAGGCCCAGGTTCAGAAAGTTGGTGGTCGTCATGCGGAGATGGTTCCAGGAACTGGTGTTATCCCCAGTCCAGGAAGCGGCGTAACGCTGGGTGCCTGCGTAGGCGGCACGAGTAAGGACAAATGGGCGTGCGTCGGGACGGAGGCGGAGAAGACCCTCGTAGGTCGCACGAACGTTTTCCATTCCAAGGACGTTGTGAATTGCGCGATGGGTCGCGGTCGTGCCGTTGTCGAGACGATGTACGACGTCGAGCGGCATCGTCTTGTCCGCGCGCAGGAAGACAGAAGGCTCGTTCATGTCGTTCCAGAAACCAGCGATGCCCATCCCGACATAGTCCTTGTACAGCGAACCGTACCAGCGCCGGGAGGCCTCTTGCGTAAAGTCGGGGAATACGCTCGGGCCCGGCCAAACTGTCCCCACGTAAACCGATCCGTCGGCGTTCTTGATGAAATGATCTCCGGCCAGTCCTTCGTCGTACGGCTTGTAACCCAATTCCTTCTTGATATGCAGATCGGAGATGACCACGATGTGGAAGCCATCTCGCTTGAGGTCGCTGACCATGCCTTCAAAATTGGGAAAGCCTTTGCGATCGATCGTGAAGGGACGGTTTCCATCCTGATAGTCGATATCCAGGTAGATGGCGTCGGCCGGAATCCTGTGGTCGCGCAAGGTGCGGTCAATCTCGCGCACACGCTCTTCGGGGTAGTAGCTGTAACGGGATTGCTGATAGCCGAGAGTCCAGAGCGGTGGCAACGGCATGTGGCCGACCATCTGGGTGTAGGCGCTGAGCACTTGTTTGGGTTTCGGCCCGAAGAAGAAGTAGTAGTTCAATTCCCCGCCTTCGGAGCCGAAGGAATAAACGTCGCGCTCGGCCTTGCCGAAGTCAAACGAAGTACGCCAGGTGTTGTCGAGGAAAATGCCATAGGAAACGCCATGCCGAAGCGCGAGCATGAAGGGGATGGATTTGTAGAGAGGATCGGTGGATTCCTGCCAGGCGTAGGCATCGGTGTTCCAGTTGGTAAAAGCCTGTTCCCGCCGATCGAGCGGACCGGGTTTATCGCCGAGGCCGTAGTAGTGCTCGTCGATCGGCATCGTCATCCAAACCCGAAAAGCGTCGCCGGCGAAGGTCATGTTGCGTGCCTCGCGCGTCAGAACCGTTCCCGCGGGATCCAGAAAGACCAGGCGCAGTGGATTCTTCTCAATCCGCACCGTGCCATTTCCGAGGTCAAGTTCGAACGCGGCGGGCGAGGTCCGAACCTTGACGGGAGGAGGGGATGGGAACGCGTCCGGCAGCACGGCCCACGACTGATCTTCCGCCAAGGTGCCCTTGGGCGAGACGCGCACGCGGGCCACCGAGTCGCTGATGGCGGTGATGCGAATCAAGGAAGATCCTGCGCGGACCTCGATCCCGTGTGAAATCTCGCCCCCTGCGCTTGCGGGCGGAAGGTTGTGCCAGTCATTGTCCGTTCCCAGAGCGAGAGCCGAGTGAAGTTCGAAAGCCAAGAAACAAAAAATGACTGCGCGACGCATAGAATCCTTCCCGAAAGCCCGACGTTCTCGCCCCAGCCCGAACCTCATGCATCGAGGCGGAGGAACAACGATCCACAAAACACGGAAGCCGATGGGAACGTCGATTCCCCTGGTGCGAGCAAACGAAGATTCTAATCGCAAATTGAGCGAGCGGAGGCAGAACTAGCAAGAGTGTGGCGAAAGGCCGAGAAAGCTGGTCCATCGTTGTCCGCGCGAGGGCTCCGAAATGGCAGCCCAAGGGCGCTCGCGACTTCCCGGCTAAGAGGTTTTGCTACTACGGATTGAAATGCAGCTCGATGACTTCCTTGGTTTCCACGGCAGCGGGCGCAAACTTCCATTGGTGGAGGGCATCTTCGGAGGCCTGAATAAGCACGGGGCTACCCCCCATAGGTTGGACCGATCGCACCGTTCCATCCGGCGCCACCGTGGCCAGTATCTTCACCGTGCCCGACATTTTCATTTTTCTCGCAAGCTCGGGATAATTCGGCACGAGTTTGCGGACGACTCGGCGAGCGTTGTCCGGTGATGCCGGGGCCTGTCCTTTGGCTGCCGATGCCAACAACAGCGGAGGACCAAAGAATAGAACCATGAGATTGCGCAGCCTCATAATCTTTATCCCTAGCCGACTGAGATTCTCATAATGGACTACCTTCCCATCTTAGGAGGCAAAGAATGCTCGAGCTAGTTCCAAAAGTAATGGGCATCGCATTCGCAGAATTCCTGAGACGGGGGGTTAGCATCGGTTGTCGGCAAGTTCTTGCTAGGATTCGATGGCTCTTTGGCATTGACGCTCGCACGATAGGTGGCGAAGGAACTCAGCGTTTGCCAGACGGGTAGACCGCGTCGATAATGTCGGACCGCCGGTTACCAAGGTAACCCGCGGGATAGTCGTATCCGGGCGGATAATGAAGGTCTCGCCGATCATTGTGGCACGGTCATCTCAGTGAGTCGGGCGAAATCATTGGAGCATCGGCCACAGGGCAATGTCCACAGCAGTGGGAGTCTCACGCGGCGACCAGCAGAAGACGTCGGAAGCTTTGTCCCTTCTGGACAAGGCAGTGCTGGAAATGATCATGGCGCAACAGCCGCTCGCGCGCGTGCTGGAGTCGTTGTGCCTGAAGATTGAGGAGAGATCTCCCGGTCTTCTCTGCTCCATCCTGCTGCTCGATTCGCAGAACGGCACTTTGCACCACGGAGCTGGGCCGAGCCTGCCAACGGCATATCTCGACGCCATCAACGGAGCTCCGATCGGCCCCCAAGTTGGATCGTGCGGGACAGCCGCGTACCGCCGACAACCGGTAGTGGTCGTGGACATCGCGAATGATCCGTTGTGGGCAGACTACCGGGACCTCGCATTGACTCATGGGTTACGCGCCTGCTGGTCCACGCCGATTTCATCGCACAACGGCACCGTGCTGGGGACCTTTGCCTGCTACTATCGTGAGCCGCGCACGCCCGACAGCCACAATCTCACTCTGATCGACCGTGCTACGCACCTGGCTGGTATCGCCGTTGAATATCACCGGTCGAAAACCGAACTGCAGGCCGTCGAAAGGCGGTACCGGACACTGGTCGAGAGTCTGCCGGCCATCACATACGTTGCCGAAGTCGGCGTCGAAGGACGCTGGCATTTCGTGAGCCCACAAATCGAGCCCATGCTCGGGTTTTCCCCCCAGGAGTGGATGGCGGACCCGCCGATTTGGATCAGCCGGATTCATGTGGAAGATCGCGAGATTGCCTTGGCGGCGGAACAGCGGGCACAAGAAACGGGCGGGTTGTACAAAGCAGAGTACCGGATGTACGCGCGGGACGGCAGGGTCCTGTGGTTTCGCGATGAGGCCACGCCCCTGGAACTCACGGCTGGCTCTAGACCCCAGATGCAAGGGGTGATGTATGACATTACCGAATACAAGCGTCTGGAAGATCAGCTTCGGCAAGCGCAGAAAATGGAGGCGATCGGTCAACTGGCGGGAGGGATTGCGCACGATTTCAATAATCTCCTCATGATTATTGAGGCACATATTGATCGGATTCGAGAACGGCTTGCTCCAACCGATTCGCTCTACGCTGATGCGGGCGAAGTCCACGATGCAGCCGTTCGGGCCGCCGCTCTGACCAGACAACTGTTGGCGTTCAGCCGGAAGCAACTGCTCCAACCCCGAGCGCTCGATCTCACTCCGGTCCTGAACGAGTTGGGAAAGATGTTGACTCGCGTTCTGGCGGAAAACATCGAACTAAGAATCGACTTACAGCCGGGGTTGGCCACCGTCAAGGTGGACCAGAGCCAACTCGAACAGGCAATTCTCAATCTTGCGGTCAATGCGCGCGATGCCATGCCGCAGGGTGGTACGCTCACGATCCAAGGTCAGAACGTTCATTTCGATGAGGCGCAGGTTGGGCGACACTCTTCTCTTCCGCCGGGAGACTACGTGGTGCTTTCGATCACCGATACCGGAACTGGAATGGACGGCGACACAGAAGCCCGCCTGTTCGAACCCTTCTTCACCACCAAGCCTCCTGGGAAAGGAACTGGGCTGGGGTTGCCGACCGTGTACGGCGTCGTGCAGCAGAGTGAGGGAGGGATTTCGGTCGAAACGGAGCCGGGCCGGGGCACAACTTTCAAGATCTTTCTTCCGCGATGCGCAGACGATGCTTCGTTGACTCACACCCCACCGTCCGCTTCCACGGAAATGAAGGGGGACGAGACCATTCTGCTGGTCGAGGATCAAGAGGCCATCCGCGAAGTCACCGTCGAGTATCTGGGGCGTCTTGGCTACGAGGTGTTGGCTGCGCCCGATGGAGAGGCGGCACTCAAAATTGTGGAAACTCAGACGAAGACCATCGGACTGCTGGTCACCGACGTCGTCATGCCCAACATGGGCGGACCAGAGCTGGCTGCGCGCATCAACCAGATCTCCCCCCACACAAAGGTATTGTTTATGTCCGGGTATCCCGACCGAGCACTCCGCCAGAATGAAGGATTGGGTGAGGACGCCGAAATTCTGCAGAAGCCATTCTCACTTAAGAAACTGGCCAGTAAAGCGCGATCTCTGCTGGATAGCAGCACCCCCCAATAAACGGCCGGCTTCGGGGGAAACTGCCGGCATCGTCGGGGTAATTCGCCGACTCACCTTGGCAGGCTTCCCGGGCGTTGCTCTTCAGGAGGAGACGATAAGGGGTAAGTCTGCTGCCGTCGCCTGCTCGGCAGTTTTGATCCTTGGCAGCTTGAGGTCCCAGGCGAGACCGAGCCAGCGCAGGACGGAAATCCCGTACCAATTCAAATCGAACTCGTACCAGGCAAGGCCGTGGCGGGCTGAACTCGGGTCGGCATGGTGATTGTTATGCCAGCCTTCTCCGAAGCTCAGCATCGCCACCCAAAAGTTGTTCGTGGACTTGTCTCCGGTGCGGAACCGCCGGGATCCCCACATGTGGGTGGCAGAGTTCACGAGATAGGTGGCATGAAGGCCAACGACCGTCCGCAAGAATATGCCCCACATCACGTATTTCCATCCTCCCAGGACAAGGAGGAGCACCGCCAGAATGGCGATGGGAACCCAGTGCCACTCGCTGATCCAGCTATGAAATTTGTCTTTGCGCAGATCCGGGACGTAGGGGAGAAGCTCGGCCGACTTGCGGTGCATCGGTTCCCCGGTGATGATCCATCCCATGTGCGCCCAAAACCCACCGTCGCGGGGAGAATGAGGATCTCCGGGTTTGTCGGAATTCTGGTGATGAGTGCGGTGCGTCGCGACCCAGGCGATTGGTCCCCCTTGCAGTGCAAGGGTGCCACAGACCGTTAAAAAGTATTCCACCCACTTTGACGTCTTGTAGCCGCGGTGGGTGAGGAGCCGATGAAAACCCATGCCAATCCCCAGGCTCTCTGCGACCCACCAGAGCACGGCGGCGACGGCGGCGGCTTTCCAACTGAACATGAAAAGCGCGATCACAGCCCCGGCGTGAAATAGAACGATGGGTATGAAGGTCAAGTTAAGGGGCTCGGCAAACGTCCTGTCACGCGTGAAAATGCTCATTCCGAAAATAGTCCTCGAAGATTACGCCTAGGGGATTGGATCACGAAGCGGCGGGAGCTTCTGTAATACCTTGGTAATTTTGAATACCTAGGTAACTGTTGCCCGTGGAACCCTTCCAAGCAATTACGTGGTTTAACCTGACGCCCCGCGCGATAGCGATCCGGTTGCGTGGGAAGCGGCTTCCGGACGCGCTGGTAGCCACTCCCGATTATGCGATCTGGCTGGCCGGTCTCGTTCTCACAGGTTTTCGCCGCGTCCCAGCAAGTGCCGTAGGGCGAGTCGCTGAAAAGCGGGGTCTCGTAAACGCCGCAGCACGAAGTATTCGTTCACGGGATGATCATCCTGCAGTGCGGGAACGTTGGGAGCTTGCTGAATCAGAGCATCGAGAGGTACTTCACGGCTTAGCACGAGTTCGAATTGCTCTCGAGGACTCGCAGTAGGTCCCCATTCCATCAGGTCACGAGCGGCCGCGGGGGGAAGCCTCTCAGCCAACTCGGAGGCCGACCGGTACGGAATGGGAGTCATGCTGGCCAGAAAATGGATTCCCCAGCCTTCCACCGAATGGAAGGCTCGAACATAACGGAAGGATTCCTGAAGGGCGCGGGCGACGGATGCGACGACGGCCGAATCCCCTTGGGGAAGCCATTGCTGCAGAATGCCGTCCGGGCGCAGGTGCCGCCTGGCAGTGCTGTAAAACTCCTTCGAGTAGAGCAAACTCGATCCAGCCGCTTCCACGGGAGGTGGAGGATCGATGGTGATCACGTCGTACTGGTCGGAGGAGCGCTCCAGGTAAAAACGTCCGTCATCAATCACAACGTGGGAGAACGAGGATCTCATGCGCGCAGCCGCATTCGGATGAAAGAACGCGACGAGGCCAGGGACGCTGGGCACCAATTCGACGGCGGTAGACTGAATTCCCCAGGAAAGCATCGAGAGGTGAGTCGTTCCCATTCCAAAGCAGATGACCAACCCGCTCCGGGGCGGGTGCGGCAGGAACGCGTTGGGCAAATGCACCATCATCTTCGTAATGGGCGTCAGATTGGTAATTCCAACACCATTTACCAGGAGCCGCTTACCCTCTCGGCTGGCGCCCGTGGCCACGACGGTGGCGGTGCTGTCGCGCCGGACCTCACGCGGCTCATACTGCTCTTCAAATCCGTGGGTCGAAAAAGCCACGGCCACCGATCCCAGTGTCAGGATGCAGGAACTCACCACATACGGAGAACCGACCAGGTTGCGAAAAGACAAAATGAATCTGGGCCGGTACTTGAGCCCGGCAACGAACCAAGGCAAAGCGAAGGCGCACAGGGCGAGGCGTTCCCCGGCCAGCGGTAGCAAAAGAAAACCTGCCACCAGCGGGCCCAGGACGCAGCCCACGATGTTGATCCCGTAGGCCCTACCGGCGCGATCCGGGTCGCCGCGGGAGAAGCGATCGACCATCGCCGGCGTTATGAAACCGACCAGGCACGAAAACGGCATGATGCCCAGCGTCACCCGCAGGATCGCGGGGACCCGAACTCTGGGATCGGCGGTCAGGAAAGCCACGAGCACGGAAACACCGAGCAAAATCCAAAGCAGGCCGCTCTCCAGAATGTCGTCTCGGTTCAATCGCCGGTAAATCCACGACCCGAAATCCATCGCGATCAGATATAGGGCAAGAATGGCAGCGAACGCGTAGACCACGGTGCTCAAAGAGGGAGTGTAGAGGCGTACCCAGATAACCTCCGCACCCATACTGGTCAGACCCGTACCGAACAGCAACCACAACAAAGCCTGGTCGGAGAAGAAATCAGACTCGGAGGACTGGGGTGTCGCGCGCGTTTCGCTCACGGCCTCTGCGGCCGGTGAAGATTTGCGTACCAGAGTCAGAGAAAAGGCGGTCGCGGCCAACAACAGGTTCAAGACTGCACTGATACGAAGAGTGCGATGGAATCCAAAGAGTTCAATCAGAAACAGGGGAACCGTGGCCCCAGCCGTCGCGCCCAACACGTTCGCCAGATAGAGATAACTGAACGACCTCGCTGCTTTTGGATTGCGATCCTGGCGGATCGCGGCCATAGCGAAGGGGAAGGTCGCTCCCATGCAGATACACCACGGTACCAGGGTGATCGCGAGCCAGACTCCCGAGGGCAAATAGTAAAAAGAAGACGAGAGCGACGTCTCCCCAGTTTTCAAAAGCAGCTCACGGCCCCAGACCAACTGCTGGGGCACAGCGATCGCAGAGAGTCCGATCAACAACTCCATCAGTGCGTAGAACCTCAACGCTGGGAATTGAGCCCGGGCGCCATATTTGCGCACCACGATCCCAGATCCCCAGGAGCCAAGGCCTAAGCCGACCATGAATGCGGACAGGACGAGCGAGACCATGGCCGTCGTGACGCCGAACTGCGCCATGGCGATACGGAGCCAGATGATCTCATAGAGAATGCTGCAGAACCCGGAAAGCAAAAAGAAGGCGAAATACCATTGCACGATCAGAACCTTGTCTCGGAGATTTCCCTTGAGGGGTTGCGCTCATTGCAACAAGAAACTGTTCCAAGGTCAATCTGAAAGGACTTCGGACGATTTTCAATCGCTCTCGCGGGGCGATCATCACCTACGGGTGCCCCAGACGCCCGATTCTCTGAGGGTAACAGTTACCAATGGAGCCACATCCCCTAGACCA
This sequence comes from Terriglobia bacterium, assembly GCA_020073015.1. Taxonomy (GTDB): domain Bacteria; phylum Acidobacteriota; class Terriglobia; order Terriglobales; family Acidobacteriaceae; genus Acidiflorens. The sequence goes on from JAIQFZ010000011.1 coordinate 57,170, forward strand.
AGAGGCCACCCTCCCACGAATTTGGGCCATGTACTTCCGTGTTTGTGCGGGCTAACCTGCCATCAGGTGGACCGAAAACACGGGGATCTAAAATGAAATACCTTCTTACGATCATTCTTTTCAGTGCCCTTGCACAGGGACAGAGCGTAGTGGCAACGAGCTCTGCGTTACCTGACGCACCGGGCCGTCTTCCTTTCTGGAGTCTCGAAAAGAAGGTTAGCGTCGGGATTTTTGCCGGACTTGTCGCGGCGGACGCCATCACAACGCAGCACGGCCTGAACCGAGGCTTTCAGGAAGCCAACCCGCTGATGCGTCCGTTTGTGACCCGCGGTGTGGCTGGAGAGGCCGCGGGCTCCGCCCTGGGTTTTGGCACCGGCTTGGGAGTTGTTTATCTGTTGCATCGTACCCACCACTACAAGGCTGAACGCATCGCCATGCAAGTCATTATTGGCGGCGAAGGTTTCGTCGTAGCCCGCAATATCCACGCCCTCCGGTAGGCGCATCCAGGACTGGGCGGCGTATGCTTTCTGCCTATCTTCCTCTTTACCGTTGTACCGTGACCTGCATCTGAACGGAATGAGAGGTGCCATTCCACGCTACGGCTTTGACCGTAATCGTGTAAGTCTGGCCAATCTTTTTCGGCGCCAAGCTTTGGCACCCGCTAAACAGCATCAGGCTCGCTACCAGGGCGAGTAGCGCCGCTTTACCTGTAACTCGGGGAGCGCGCCAAAAGAACATCCCACCGATGATTGGAACCACTGCCAGAACCATGAGCTCTGGTCCAGAACTCAGCGCGGCCGTATTCGATTGGGCAGCCGCGATCGTCAGTTGTGACGAGGCACCTTTCCCCTTTACCAAATGTAGGACGTTTGGTGTGAAGGTACAGGACAACGTGTTCGGCAGGTTCTGGCACTCAAGCTGGACCGAGCCGCTGAAGCCGTTGGTTGACATCAAAGAAATCGCAGCCGTGGCGGTTCCACCCGGAGCGACCAGCACAGGGAGTGGGTTTGCTGCGATCGTAAAGTCCGGCGCTGGTTGTGAGGCGGAGGTGTTGTATAGGACTGAGACCCCACTAAAATTCACATCGGCGGTGACGATGTCGGGCCAGCTATCTTTGTTGAGGTCTGCGATCGCCACCGCCAGCGAGCCGCCGCCCACAGGGAATTCCGCGGGTCCGAAGAAATTACCCACGCCGTCGCCCAGCAAAACTCCCGCTGAACTATAGCCGGAATTGGCATAGACGATATCCAGATTTCCGTCTTTATTGACGTCAGACAACGTGACTTCCCCAGGCGACGGATTCACCTGCGACGACAATAAACTTGCCCCGTAAATGATCGGTGCGATGAAAGAACCGTCCCCATTCCCGAATGCAATCATCACGCTTCCTGAGGCCGGAGAGCTGATGACGAGGTCAGGATTTCCATCTTGATCCAAGTCCCCGGCGGCGATTCCGTAGGGTGAGGGAAGTGTCGTGTCGAAGTCGGGCGCTGCCGAAAATGTTCCATCGCCGTTGCCCAAGAGGATGGCCGCTCGGGACGTGCTAGTCATCGCCACACACAGATCAAGTTTCCCGTCTTTATTGACATCGGCAGCTACTAGTTCATAGCCGGTTCCAGATAGGGGATAGTTCCCAGCGGGTACCAGCGATCCATGGCCATCGTTCAGCAGGACATAAACACTGGAATCCTGTCCGGCTAATGCGACATCCGGCCATCCGTCTCCGTTGAAGTCTCCTACTACGACTCCGTTCGTGATTGCTGGCAGCGGTATCGAAACGGGTGACTGAAAGGTTCCATTGCCATTGCCGAGCAAAATCTCCGCGCTGCCCGTTGCCCAGTTGGACGCCACGATATCAACCTTGCCATCCTGGTTGATATCGCCGAGGGCGACATAGCTCAGCGCGTCGTTTTGAGCGTACACGACACCCTGGCCGAGACTACCGTCACTTTGCGTCAGGAAGACTACAAGTCCCAAGCCGGGCGAGGCGGAACTTTGCCCGACCACAAAGTCCGGAACGCCGTCACCGTTCAAGTCAGCCGCCGCGATACTGAATGCGCCGCCTGAACTGCTCCACCCTGGAGGTGCGACAATGCCGCTATCGGGCGCCGCTTGAAATGTGCCATCTCCGAAGCCCCGTGCCAATACAACCGACGACCGGTTGTCTGACACGAGAGCATCAAGGTTACCGTCACCATAGAAGTCCGCCAACACTGCTTTGGTGGATGGTGAGCCTCCGATTGCATATCCGGGGGTCGGCGGAAAGAAGGTGCCGTCACCTTTTCCCAGTAAGACGGTCAGATCGGACTGCGCCGCATTCGTGACGATCAAATCTGCCTTACCGTCCCAATTTGTATCTGCCAGGGTGACGGCGATCGGATTATTGCCCGTCCAAACAGACACACCCTGTTGAACTAGCTGACGGCTTCCCTGGTTGAGGAAGACACTGACCGTGTTCCAATATCCATTCACCGTGACCACATCGGGGAGCCCATCGCCGTTTACGTCGCCCACGGCGACCGAATCCGAGAAGACTGCTCCGGCGTTCTGTCCGTCATTGCTTTGGAGAGGAACTGCGGGCAGGAATCCTCCCGTACCGTCTCCGGGATAGAAAGCCGTGTTGGTGACCAAGTCCAGGTTGCCGTCCCGGTCAACATCCGCAAGTACGCCCGCGGACGCCTGAGCGGGGAAAGACGTGATTTGGGGAGAGCTGAGGTTACCGTTTCCATCGCCCACGAGGAAGGCGGCTTGCTGCGATGAGCCATCAACAACTGCCAGATCTAAGATTCCGTCATGATTGACATCCCACGAGCCAGCGGCAATCGGGGAGGCTATTCCGGTCGCCATCGTCTGCGGCGCGGCGAAGGTCCCATCTCCGATCGAAATCAGTACATCCATCGAGTTGGGGTGCACCAAAATGACATCGTCTTTCCCGTCTTCATTCACGTCTGCCACAAGAATGAAATGATTCGCTCCAAAGGACACTGGGGTCAGAATCGGAGCGTTAAACATTCCATTTCCTGTGCCAGGCAGAACCACCAGGTAAGTGCCTGTGGGCGACGCAGAATTGTCGACAATCGTAATAGCGTCTGGCAGCTTGTCGCCGTTAACGTCCCCGCTTACGGCGCGATAGTTGGTTGCGCCATCGGCTCCGATCTGGGTTGCGGCAAGAAAACTTACGGCGGTCGGGGGCGGCTTCAGATATGGCCTGGGGTTCAAGTAGTTGTTCGATTGTGCGGGGCTGTTCGAAAATCGCACACTTCTGTTCCGTGACCATTCGCGAAAGTGCTGGACGGACTTGGAGGAAATGTGTTTTTCCGGCGATGGTATCTGGCCCAAGCACTCCTGCAATGAACCGATCGCAACAAACAGGAGTAAGACTACCGAAAAAAGCCTCGATTTCATTCGATCTCCCCGCCCTGGGCTGCGTTATTTCTCGATGTGAAGATGCAGAGATCCTGAGCAGTCCGAGGAGTCCTTATCGGCACACACCACTCCTAAACTTGAGAACGCCAAACGGTGGGACACCCCTTCGAACTTCACCGTGGCGAGGGAGGTACCAAAGTAACGGGAAACGGCTCTGGGCAGGATACGGATGGAAAGTCGGGTGATCGACGTCGAAGACTTCGCTGGGCGGCCTATGGGTGTGCCCGGGCGCTGGAGCGAATGGCAAAAAGGGGACCGCCGGAAACGATTGTTCCTGACAACTTTGTGGAGTTTTGCGGGTCGGGCTACCGAGCTCCTCAATTACCGCGCCCGAAACACAACCAATGTCTGAGGCGCCAAGGTAACATGCACCTCACTCCCCACGATCTGAGCCGCGCTGTTCCCGAAGATGGGCTCAAGACTCTGTACTTTTTCCAGCGGAGTGTCGGCAACGGGAATCTTCAGGGTGCGGGTCGAAGCGGCATTATTGTAGACAACCAGCAATTTCTCCTCTGGCAGTTCACGTACGAACGCGTAGTAGGTTTCGTCCCATGCGATATGCCAATGCTTCCCAGTGCGCAACGCCGGATGTGCTTGTCGCAACGCCAGCAGCGCTTTTATGTGCGCAAAAACGTCTTGCTGCTCTGGAGTTCGCCCGCCGGGCGTGAAGGCATTGCTCGGATCTCCGGGAAAGCCGCCCGGGAAGTCGCGCCGGTTGTCGGGATCGTCGCCACCCGGCATCCCGATTTCGTCGCCGGAATAGATCTGTGGGATCCCGCGCATCGTCAGAAGAAGGGAGAACGCCGCTTTCAGCTTGTCGCGGTTGCTGGTTTCCTCGCTCACGAAGCGCTTGTCGTCATGGTTCCCGAAGAAAGTGACCAGCATTTCGGGATGCGGGTAAAGCGAATCATGCTGCAGCACCGTGACGATCCTCTCGATCGGCTGGCCTTTGATTACTACGTCGCGGAGCGCGGCGCGGAGCGGGAAGTCGAATACGGTGGACAGGCCCGAGTCGATGCCATCAAACTGCCGGTGTCCGCCCTCAAAGAATGACGTGATGGTCGAATCAGGATCCGCAACTTCTCCGACGCTGTCCAAGTGCGGATAGACGTCATGTACTTTTTTGTTCCACCCACTCCAGAACTGTCGCGAGGAATATGGGAATGTATCAATTCGGAAGCCATCTAGCTGTGCGACTTCTGCCCACCAAAGAGCATTCTGCGCCAGATACGTCCCGAGCTTCGGATCGTCCGGATTGAGATCAGGCAACTTACCCGCAAACCAGCCTTCGAGCGTGTTGCGATACAGGCGCGAGGGCGCATGCGGGTCCACCATCCCGGCAAAGACGTACGCAGGATCAAGATGGTGTGCAGGCGTTCCGTGAAGCCACGTCGGCGTCGGCGGATCGTCAGCCCAACTGTTCCTGGGCCCGGTGTGGTTCGCGACGAAATCCATCAAGACCTTCATGCCCAGCTTGTGAGCATCGGCCACCAGACCCTGATATTCCGCGAGCGAGCCCATGTGATCGTCGATCGCAAAGAAGTCGACGACATGGTAGCCGTGATAATCGGAGTCCGTGTTCTTCCACACGGGCGTCAGCCACAGGGTGGTAATTCCGAGGTCGTGCAGATATCCAAGATGCTCGCGAATCCCGCGCAGATCGCCGCCGTGGTACGCCATGGGCTTGCTGCGGTCGTACACTCCGGTCGAACCCGGAGGCTGGTCGTTCGACGGATCGCCGTCCGCGAAGCGGTCCGGCATGATCAGGTAGATGACGTCATCGCGCGAGAATCCTTCGAAGCGCCCGGCAGTCTGCGGTCGCGCCAGCAGCGGCAACTGTACTAAGGCTGAACCAGACGCTGTGTTCAACCTAAGCTGCGCTGTCGCAGGGCGCGAGGACGACACTTTCAGCCGCACGAAAAGATAATGCCCGTTCGATGAAGCGTCCGATCCAAGGACTCCCACGCCCTGCGAAGCGCTTACCACCTGCGCCCCGGAAAGATTCTCGCCGGTGAGCAGCAACGTGAGTTCGGGCGTGAAGTTGGTCCACCAGTTGGGCGGCTCGACTTTGCGGACGAGAGGAGTCCCGCCTGCTTTGGGCGTGGATGCGGACGGCGGCTGGGCAGTCGCCGCATACGAACAGAGGAACAAGAATAAGAGAGCGAATGCACGTTGAGTTTTCATGGCAGCTCGATGCAAAGATGAACGCTACCACTCCGTCAACGTAAAAACCAGGGTCGTACTGACTGCTTCGGGTCGGTTGGGTCGGCGAACGCGAGGCCACGCCTGCCACTTCGGAGTCCCGGCTCTTAGAACCACTCAATCCACGCCGGTCATCCCGAAAAGACGTTGAGCGAACCGAAAAGCACATTGATCGTGCACCGGTGTCACTTCAGTCCCTCAACCAGATACAGATCCGCGAGCATGCGGTGGTATCCGAACACACAAGTCTTGGCGTCGGGCGTCATCAGGATGGGACCGATGGTCTCGACGCCGGCGGGGTCGGATGGCAAGAGTTGTTTCCAGAGCGTGCGTTGACCGGTCTGCACATTGAGCCGATCCACTCTGGCCGGCAGCTCACCGGGCTGGTAAATGTACAGGGAGGCGCCGTCGGCGCTAAAGGTGATTGGCTGTTCTCCAGGATTGAGTCCCGGAATGACGCGCGGCTCGCCACCCGCAACCGGATAGAGGTATCCCTTCTGGTCCGGACCAATGCCAGCCACCAATTGAGAGTCGGGAGAGATGACGAACGCAGTGCCATTCACACCTTCCGGCGTGATGGCCTCGCTTTTTCCCGAACCAAGGTCACAGGAAGCCTTAAGAACAATGGGGCCTCGCGGTACGTGGCAGCAACCGCCTATCACAACGTAAGTTGACGCCGGTCACTGCGCTTCAATTTGGCGGAGGGTAGATTGTTGTTGGACAAGAGTAGGTCAGCAGCGCAGTTGCATTCGTGATCGCAACAGCCGGCTCTGAATGTCGCTGCTGCCAAGCAGATAAGCGCCATCATCATTATGAGTGGCACGTTGGGCAGCTAAGGGTGCACGAGGGGACAACCGCATGAGCGCCCCGCCTTCGTACGAGCAACTCAGCGCCAATTTCAGCTGGAGTGTCGCCGAGCGACAGTTAGGCTATCGGCCCGGCGCCCCCATCAACATTGGCTGGATGTGCAGTGACCGCATCTGCCAGTTGGGAATGTCGAGGAAGTTGGCACTGCTCTGGGAAGACTATCAGGGCAACCAAAAGCGGTTCACTTATGACGACCTGCGAACTCTCTCGAATACGGTAGCCCATTTCCTGACGCTGCAGGAGATTCTTCCCGGAGAGCGCGTTTGCCTGTTCATGGACCGTGTGCCCGACCTTTACATTGGCTTCCTCGGCATCCTGAAGATGGGGGCGGTGGCGCAGCCGCTGTTCTCCGCGTTCGGCGACGAGTCTCTTTTTGTCCGGCTTGCCGATGCCAAAACGTCGGCCATAATCACCCAAAAGAAGCATCTTTACAAGGTGCGCAAGATCCGCAGCCAACTTCCGGATCTGCGCCACGTTGTCGTGGTGGACGCGGATCAGGCCTCGTTGCAGCCAGACGAGATTGCCTTCCAGATGGAGAAGACTCCACGCATTGAGTTCTTCGCGGTCTACCCCACCACCGCGGAGTCGCCCTCAGTTCTGCACTACACCTCCGGCACGACCGGCCTTCCCAAGGGCGCGCAGCACGTCCACTACTCCATCGTCTCGCAGTACCTCACCGCCAAGTGGGTGCTTGATTTGCGCCCCGACGACATCTACTGGTGCAACGCCGATCCCGGCTGGGTCACCGGCACGTCCTACGGCATCATCGGCCCGTGGGCGAACGGAGTGACCCAAGCCGTTTTGGACTCCGGCTTCAACGCTGGCCACTGGTACGAATTCATCGAGAAGTACCGGGTCACGGTCTGGTACTCGGCGCCCACTGCCATTCGCCTGCTGATGAAAGAAGGTGCGGAAATCGTTCGCAAGCATGATGTGTCCAGCTTGCGCCATCTGGCCAGCGTCGGCGAGCCACTCAACCACGAGGCGGTTCTCTGGTCCGAAGAGGTCTTTGGAAAGCCGTTCCACGACACCTTCTGGCAAACCGAGACCGGTTGCATTGTGATCACAAACTTTCCCGGAATGCCGGTCAAGCCCGGGTCGATGGGAAAACCCTTCCCGGGAATCATCGCGACCGTGCTCGACCCCAAAACCTACGAGCCCGTAGATCATCCTGGCGTAGCGGGCCTAATCGCGCTGCGGCCCGGGTGGCCATCGCAGATTCGCGGCTACTGGAACAACCAGGCCGGATTCCAGGCACGATTCAAGAATGGCTGGTATCTGTGTGGCGACCGTGCCTCGATCGATCCCGATGGCTATTTCTGGTTTATGGGGCGGGACGACGACGTCATCAACACCGGCGGGCACCTGGTCGGTCCGTTTGAAGTCGAGTCGGCGCTGCTGGGATGCCCCGCCGTCGCCGAGTCCGCCGCCGTCGCCAAGCCTGATCCGATCAACATGGAAGTCGTGAAAGCGTACGTGACCCTGAAACGAGGTTTCCAGGCGTCCGATGACCTCGAGCTGGAAATCATGAACCACATTCGCAAGCGGCTGTCGCCGCTCGCCATGCCCCAGGAAATTGAGTTTGTTGATGCTCTGCCCAAGACCCGCAGCGGCAAGATCGTGCGCCGGGTCCTGCGATGCAAGGAATTCCATGAACCCGTGGGGGACCTCTCCACCATCATGGACGACTAAACCGAGGCCAACTATGGACGAAATTACCACCGCAGTCCGTGATTACATCATCCGGGAGTATCTACCAGAGGGAGATGATCGGCAGATCACCGAGAAGACCCCACTCATCTCAAGTGGCATTGTGGATTCCTTCTCCATGGTGTCCCTGCTGCGGTTCCTGGAAAAGAAGTACTCGATTCACATACCGGACGAGGCGGCCACGCCCGAGGCTTTCGACACGGTCGAGCGTATCGCCACACTGGTGCAACGATTCCAGAAGGCGGAAGTCGGCAGCGTCTAGAGCGTGCCAGGGCGCTGCCCGCCCTCGTCACGCCAAGGGCACCACGGTCGTTCGAATCTTACTTGCGCGAGGTATCTCATGGCTTTCTCCGATTCATTTCGCCATTGCTACCAGACGGACATTGAGGGAATCAAAGCCGCTGGCTTGTTCAAGGAAGAGCGGTACATCCATTCGCCGCAATCTGCTGAAATTGAAGTGGAGTTTCCAGCAGGCTCCGCGGTCAGGAAGTGCATTAACATCTGCTCCAACAACTACCTTGGACTCTCCAGTCATCCAGAGGTGATCGCGGCCGCGCACGCCGGACTGGATGCACGTGGCTATGGAATGTCCTCCGTGCGCTTCATCTGCGGAACGCAGGACATGCACCGGGAACTCGAGAACCGTTTGACCCAGTTCCTCGGCACCGAAGATACCTTGCTCTTCCCTTCCTGCATGGACGCGAACGCTGGATTTTTCGAGGCCTGCCTGAATGAGCGCGACGTGATGATTGCCGACCGCCTGGTTCACGCGTCCATGGTCGACGGAATGCGTCTGTGCAAGGCCATGCAAGACACCTACAAGCATTCCGACATGGGGCATCTCGAGGAGAAACTTCAGGAACATCAAGACAAGCGTTTCCGCATGATCATCACCGACGGAGTCTTCTCGATGGATGGCGATACCGCCAAGCTGGCCGACATTGTGACTCTGGCGGAGAAGTACAACGCGATGGTTTTCGTGGATGACTCGCACGCCACCGGGTTCATCGGCACGACCGGGCGCGGCACGCATGAACACTGCGGTGTGTTCGGCAAGATCGATGTCATCACCACAACGCTGGGAAAAGCGTTGGGTGGCGCTTCCGGCGGATGCGTCAGCGGCCGCCGCGAACTGGTGGAGATGTGCCGGCAGCGAGCGCGTCCTTACCTGTTCTCGAATGCCGTGGCGCCGGTGATCGTAGCAGGTGCACTGAAGGTGTTGGATCTGATCAGCGCCAGCACTGATCGCCGGGACAAACTGGAGTGGAACGCGAAGTACTGGCGGGGCCTGCTGAAGCAGGCGGGCTTCGACGTAAAGGAAGGCGACACGCCAATCGTGCCGGTCATGCTCTACGACGCCAAACTCGCACAGGATATTGCCCACGATCTCTTTGACGAGGGTGTTTACGCGATTGGGTTCTTCTTCCCGGTCGTGCCGAAAGGGCAGGCCCGCATTCGCACACAACTGTCCGCGGCTCACGAGAAACATCACTTGGACACAGCTCTCGAAGCGTTCAGGAAAGTAGGAAAGAAACACGGCATCTTGGGTCTCGGAAGAAAAGAGCTCATGGCACGGTGCGCCGCGTAATCAGGAGCCGGCTCCTGGTGAATGGGGATGACCGCTCCTGCCGGGTTCAACCTGGCACCAACATCCGTAACGGCAGCGGGAGAAAACGGAGGCCGCCATGCTCTGCGCAGAACTTGAGCGGATGGAAGCACAGTTCGATGACCTTCTTACTGCCCTGGAGAATCCGAACCTGACGGAGCAAGAAAGACGGTCCCTGCAGGACGCTTATTCCCGGCTGAGCTGCACCATCCAGGATCACCAAAAACATGGTCACGATGGTGGGCCTTGCTTCGAAGAATAGAGCCCCTCATGCGTGTGAAGAGTCCTCCATCACGGGCCAGCATTCCTGAACAATTGGGGATCAACCTCGTCTCCAGGAAAGAGGAGGAATTGTTCAAATGGTTTTTGGCGTGCCTGCTCTACGGAAAGCCGATCCAGCAGGAGATCGCAGAGCGGGCTTACTCTCGGCTGGTACAGGAAAAGCTGCTCAGCCCCGCGGCCGTTCTCCGGGCCGGCTGGGACAAACTCGTGCGATTGCTGGACGATGCGCATTACGTTCGGTACGACTTTTCCACCGCTGCCAAACTGCTTGAGGTTTGCCAGCAACTGAAGGAACGGTACGGCACCCTCACGGAGTTAATGGCGCAAGCCCGAACCGCTTCTGAGCTCTCCGCCAAGCTGCAACAGTTCAAGCATATTGGCCCGGTTACAGCGCGCATCTTCTGCCGGGAACTGACACCGATCTGGTACCGCCCAGGAGAGTTGTCGCAGCCCATGCGACGACTTCCGCGCAGGAGGTCACAAAGGAGAAAACAATATGGGATTACCCGCGACCACTGCACTGCGAGATTCCAAGGTTGAGTTGAGCCTCAGGTTTCTCAATGACCTGCTGGCGGACTACTCGCAGCGTGACTACCAGGTTCGCCTGTGGGATGGCACTACCTGGGGAGCAGAGAAGAGCCCGCGCTTCACCTTGGTTCTCAAGCATCCAGGATCGCTGCGAACCATGTTTCTTGATCCTAGCGAACTGACTTTGGGGGAGGCCTACCTCCACGACGACTTCGATATAGAAGGGGATATCGAAGCGGCGATGGAGTTGGGCAGCCATCTCCTTGCACAAGAGCGAAGCTTTCCCAACCGCCTGCATCTGGCGGCGCGCCTGCGACAGTTGCCCGTGAGCACTCGCCCGCGTCTGAGCCGCGGGGAGGCCAGATTCCAGGGACGGATGCACGGCAAGGATCGCGACCGGAGAGCGGTCTGCTTTCACTACGATCTTCCCACCGAGTTCTACGCACTTTGGCTGGATCGACGCATGGTTTATTCGTGTGCCTACTTTGCCACACCGTCCGAAGATCTAGACACCGCACAGCAGCACAAACTGGACTACATCTGCAGAAAGCTGCGGCTCCGTCACGGTGACCGTCTCCTGGACGTTGGTTGCGGCTGGGGCGGGTTGATGATGCACGCCGTAGCTCACTATGGGGTACAGGCTGTAGGGATCACGCTCAGTGTGCCACAGGCGGAAGTGGCCCGGCAGCGCTTGCGCGAATCAAAGCTGAACGATCAGTGTCGCGTGGAGGTCTTGGACTACCGCAACATCGATCACAGCCAGCAGTACGACAAGATTGTGAGCGTCGGCATGTTTGAGCACGTCGGTGAAGTACTTCTGCCGGAGTACTTCCGTCGAGCTTGGGAGTTGCTACGACCGGGCGGCGTGTTCCTGAACCACGGTATTGCTTATTCCGCCACCTATCGCAGGCGGGGGCCGTCCTTTGTTGACCGCTATGTGTTCCCCGACAGCGAATTGGTGCCGATTAGCGTAAGTCTTCGAGCAGCGGAACTAAGCGGCTTTGAGATCAGGGACGTCGAGAGTCTGCGCGAGCATTACGCTCTCACCCTTCACCACTGGGTCGGGCGGTTGGAAGCTCAGGCCGAGCAGGCGCGTCGCATCACCGACGATGTTACGTACCGCACATGGCGTCTCTACATGGCCGGCTCGGCCCATGGATTCCGAAGTGGTCGTCTGAACGTGTACCAGACCCTTCTCGCTAAACCACTGCACGGCGAGAGTGGTCTGCCACTGAACCGTGAAGACTGGTATCGCAGTTTGGAAGACCGTAGCCTCTAGCCGGTGTCGTTAGGCAGAGACCTTGGCACACCAGCATGGGCCCCCCAAACCGTGCGCGCGTCAACGTCCATCCTGTACCTTGTGCTTCTCACCCGTGTGATAGGGGTCACAGACCGTCAGGTGCCTGCCATAGAAAATCCAATAGGAAGGCGATTGATTCCCAACTGATTTCAGAAGTGCTTCTCGAATCAGAGCCGCGAGTATGCAGACCCCAAGCGGGAAGTAGAAGCAGCCGCAGAAAAGTAATTATCGCCTCAGCCATCACGTCTTAGTGGAGTATGCCATGCAAAATTACAATGGGTCGTTCAAGAGCCCCGTTATAAATGCCACCGATCCACCCTCCGGCCGGCTTTGGAGACGGTGGATGGCAGGGATCGTTCGATCGTTTTCCAGGCGGTCCGAAAAACCTCGGGTGAGATCCGTTCCGTCATTGATGGAATTCCCGCGCCTGGATCGCGGTTGGATCATCGCCAACCATAAGCTCGTTTCCTTCCACGCCGCCTTCCTGACCTCATTGCTAAGCATTCCTCTCCACGTGGCATCGAAATTCGATGTCATGCGGCAGATGTTTCTCAGCGTCGAGGTCGTGATCTCTTCGTTGATGTGGTACGCGGCATGGCATTCGAACATCGCCATCCACGAGATGGGACACTATTTGACGGCGGTCAAGACCAACAATCTGAGGCCGGAATTTGCCGGTCCTGCCGAGCAAAAACTGAAGCAAGGCCTGCTTGGCAGGTGGCTCTGGTATCTCGAGATGTTCGTGAAGATCCCCTATGGAACCTTCCAGGGAGTGCACAAGGAGTCGGGAAGCTTCCACCCGGCCGTGAAGACGCAGAACCTGGCAGTATCGGCGGCGGGACCGCAAGCGAGCAAAGTGTTCAGCCAGATCACGTTCTTCCCGGGAATCGTCCTGATCCTGCTGGGCCTGTACATGAAGATTCCGGCGGCGGTCTATGCCGGAAGACTCCTGTTCACCGTTGGCGTGGTCGCCCTGTTCGACTTCTTGCTTTCGGACGCGGGAAAATACAAGGCGTTCCGAGAAAGACAGCGAGAGGCGGCAGCTAAAACGGCGGAGGTCAGGGCCGCGGAGCCGGCTCATGACGCACAAGACACGCGTCAAGGCAAGCCCTCTGAGCTCCGGCGCAAGCTCCGGCTGCACAGGCTTCAGGAGCTGGAACTGCCGGACGGAAAGATTGTGTTCGCCCCATGGGAATTCAGGAACTCCATTCAGGGAGGGCGTCACACCGAGGAGATGGGCGGGAACTTGAGCTTCCAGGAATTGATGTTCCTGCCGCTTACCGCCAAGGATTACATTGAGGCCCAACGAGTCGTCAATATGCTGCAAACCAGGGCGATCCAGATCATCCAGGACACGGAAGGTCTGAATTTCGTGGGCATCGGCCTGGAGGGAGGCATCGTAGCCTCCTACGCCAGGGAAAAATGCGACTTGCTCCCGGAAGAGAGGGCCCTAAGAGTCGCTGTCCAGGCCATCGAGGAATGCGGCTTTGTTCCCGACCGGGATGTTTGCATCGCGCTCGATCCCGCGGCCAGCGAACTCAGCAATGCTTACCGGGAAAAGACCGGTGAGAAGGAGTCGATAGGCCAGTACCTGTTCTGGAGAGCCGAGGATCCGAAGGTGATGACCACAGATGAAATGGTCGAGATGTACCTTCGGTGGGTTAAGAAATTTCCGATCGTCTCGCTGGAAGATCCGTTCGCGGAAGATGATTACGAAGGGTGGAAGAAACTGATGAAAGCCCTCGACCAGGAGATCCTCATCATCGGGGACGATCTGGTTACAACTAAGGACTCCACCATCCAAAGATGCGCCGAGCAAGGGCTCATCAATACTGCCTTGATCAAGGCCAACCAGATCGGCACGCTGAGCGAGACTTTGCTGGCAACTCGCATCGCGAAGCAGCTGGGGCTTGCCATAGTGGTCTCTCACCGATCCAAATCGCCCAACGAGGTCATGGAAGCCGATATAAGTTTCGGGGTCGGCGCCCTCGGCCTGAAATGTGGCGGCGGGGCGAACACGGAGAGGCTGGTCAAATACGGAAGAATCGTCGAACTGATGGAGATGGCGAAGAAGGGTACAAAGATCACCCGGAGACTCGATCCCGATCTGGTCATTGCCGACATCTCCGCTCACGAGGAACCGACGAACGCGGGCATACCGACGGTTGGAGTGGTGATCATGCTCGACAACGGCATGAAGTTCTCCGCTGCCACGCCCTTGGGCGTCTCGGCTGGGACGGATGAGGCCATCCACCTGGTCGACAGCATCATCGAGGCCAACCCGCTCACGCGGAAATTCCCGAACTATTTCGTGTTCAAGGAGAAAGAAAAGACCTACCGCTTCGCTGCCAACCTGAAGGCCGATGCGATCACCCAAGAGAATCGCGAACTAGCCGACCTCTGGATGAGGGCAAAGCGGTACGGCGGCAAAGGCTGTCTGAACGCCGTGGCCAACGTAACTGAAGTGGTGGCTCCGCGTTTTCTAGGGCAGAAAATTTCGTCGCTGGGCTCGCTCGCCGACATCGACCGCGAGCTTCTGCTGCTCGAACTGGATCTGGCCGTTAAGCGGGGCAAGATCGCTCCCAATGCCTCGGCGGAGGAGAAGATCCAGATCATGCAGAGAAAAGCGAATCTTGGCATGAATGCGGTACTTTCCCTCTCGCTTGCACTCGGGCGCCTGGTTGCCGCACGAGATGGAATGGAACTTCCCGACGTGCTTCGGGAGATGGAGTCGACCATTGACCGTGACTACCTGTATGGGATCAAGTCGGCGGTGACTGCCCCAGAGGAGGTCCACGCGTAACGGGCTGCGGAAACAGTCTGGGTTGGGGTGGCGCAGCGCTTTAGCGCTGCGATAAAGGCCGTTCTTTCTGGCTGACGGACCAGACCGCATCGAAGTTATAGAAAGCCCTGTAGGGCTGCTGGAGGAGTTCCAGCACCCGCGCGGACTGGCGATCGCTCCCTTCGGGCAAGGAATCTTTGACTTCTTCCAGCCGGGTGCCACTCAGTTTCAGGGTGATGAAACATTGCACATTGCTCGGCTGAAGAGAGAGTTGATCGAGCCCATCCTTGAGTATCTGTTTGCGAGCCAGCAGGACTTTCCGCTCCCCAACCTTGTGTAGAAGCTGCATGTATTTCTCAAAGAGAACCCACTCATTCACCAGTGGTCCGATTTCTGACGGGCTGAAGCACTTCCAGAAAGCGACGGGGTAGCGAAAAGACAGAAATCGGCCCAGCATAAAGGCGCCTGCCTCGTAGCCGGAGACGTGCTCGCGGGTGCATTTCGCCAGAGCTCCCTTGAAGAACCGGACCTTCCGCTCCAGCGTTAGCATTTCGAAAACGTTACCTTGGCCCAGGTGATCGCCAATATCGCTCTTTAGAACCTCTTCTATGTACAGTTGTTCGCGGTCGTCGAACCAGCTGTTTACAAGCTGTTTCGCTTCGTCGGACTCTCCCCTCATCTCGAAGTTCACCAGTCGAATGACTTCGTTGAGCGTGGAAACTTGCTCGACCGTAAGGCCTCGGATCAACTGCTGGTAGTACCGGTAAGCATAGGCAATGGAAGCAAACGTCTTTCTTTCTTCGTCATCGATCTCGAGCGACTCTCCCTTCATGTAGCGCAACAGCCGGGCAGGCTTGAATCTTGCTTTTCCCTCATAAATCGTCCTCCGCCTTGACGAGAGAGTGATCCAATCCCCTTCCTTGATTTCCCTTCCGGCGGAGTTCACCAGGGCGCCGCCGGGCTCCCACGAGACCCCGCTTTTCTCGAGGTTCAGGAGGGCGGGAATACCCAGGCTCTGGCAGATCGTAACCACGTGGATGGCGGCTGACGTCAGGCTCAGGATCGCGTCCACTTCTCGCATCACCACCGTGTCGGTTGGGACAAAGGTCTTCTTGCAAAGGCACACCTTGTCCCCGTCTCTCTTCGCTTTCAAGGCGGCCTCACCCGTGAAATAAACGCGCGCTGAAACTGCCGATCGGGGCAGAACCGACACGCCGGAGCAGAAACTGGTGAGCGTCCGAAAAACGTCCTCATCGATGGTGTCACTCGTAAGCTGCTTAATGTGGTAGGGCCGGATGAGTTCGGTGACGCGCTCGCGGGATACCGTCCCGGACTTGTGCAGATCCATGGCGGCGGTAAGAGCCGCTCGACCCGCCATCCCCGTTTCATTCAGTTGCAACAGCGCGAACCACTGATATCGTCTGGTCGCTTCCACGGCGAACTCGATCGTCACCGGAGACTCAAACTCTCTTTCCAGGTCGCCGAGATGCGGGACGAAATGATACACGGCGGGAAAAATATCCTTAATGGCCTCTCGGTCTTCGAAAGAGGTTGACTGGATCTCAGCGGTTCCGGTCATGATTTCTTCGCCGAAAATATTATGGGCAGTCTGCAGCTCCATACCCAATCCCGTCTTGGTATGGCGGCTGTAGACGACGCCGGCATAAGAATTTTCGTCGCGAACCGTGCAGATCATTTTCTGGAGAATGAGGCTTGGGTAGTGTTCCGTTCCTCGGCAGAGGGAGAGCACGAGCGCCTGATTCTCTTCGAAATCCTTATAGGCCTGTTTTGCGAAGAAAGCAGCCTGCGCAAACGGATCCTCGATGAGACTCTTGTCCGTTTTCCGGACGATCTCGGATAACCGCTCCGTCAAACCCATCACCTCTCCCGGAGAGAGGTCAGACCTGACCGCACCAATGATCGCGGCGTGCTTGTCTCGGTCGAGAAAGCGACAGAGGTTTCTCAGGTTATTCAGGAACATCTTGCGCGCAGCAACGGAGCCGTACATCTTCTCTAAGCGGGGCAGCGTGCTCTCGGTGACGCCGACGTTGAGGTAAGTGTCCATGACTCCAGGAATGTAGCGAGTCGTGGCGCAGCGAATGGCAAACACGAGTGGGTTCCCGTAATTCCCCAGGCCCTGCATCGTGAGGATCTCGAGTTGCTTGATGGCATCCGAGAGGTGCTCTTCGAAGTGCTGGGCGCGTTTGGTATAAGCGTCCGCCGTAAGCACAACAAAGTCGGGCACAGGATAGCCGAGCTGGCTCAGTTTAAGGAGTATCAATCCCTTTTGACTGATGTCCTGCTCCGAGTGAGCCTGAGAGCTCGTGCAAGGAACGACGAACTCGTTCTCGGATGGCTGAACTCGCCCCGCTCCTCCAAGAGCGTCTTGTTGTGCCGCGGAAGACAAGTCCTTGGCAGCTTTGGGGTCACCGCGACGGGCACTCACAATCAGCGAAAGGTGCCTTTTCCCTTGCTCAAGGTCATCGTTGCACAGTAAAGGAATATCGGCCTCGCTGACAACGACGCTGCCGCCAGTGCCGTCCTGCAGTTCGAACTCCACCACCGGAGGGGAATACCCGGGACTGTTCGGAACGATATCGTTCTTCTTCGAAGAATGTGAGGCCCTCCTGAACAGCAGGGTGCGCTGGTTGAAGTAGTTCCCGCGGACCTTGAAGTCGCGGATTTCCGTCCCTGTCACGGTTTCCATAGCAGGTCACCCTACCGGAGCAAACTGATATCTCAGTCCATCGTGGCCTCAATTGGAGGACTCCAGCTCAATGACGCAAGTTTGCAGTTTGGGAAAGCTGATGTCTGTGATGCTGCGCACAAAGACTTCATCGGGCCTCTTGTTCGCAGCGCGTATCCGAATCACGGCTTCCAATCCAGGAGATACGCTGAGAAACCTGTCGGCCGAAGCAGATCAAATTGCACATGCAACGGTGCTTCAGATTGTGTAAACGCCACATCGAGCTTGGCCTCTGTTCCAGGTCCAATTTCGGGCATTTCTACCTCCAGCAATTCGACCGGGATTTCGCCCTGGCCGTAAAAGACCGCACGCAACGTGTAGTCGCGCAGGTGGTACCGCGGGACGTCGCTCCGTGTCCGGAGAAGGAGGCGGAATTTGTTCAGTTGGTTCTCGACAGTAAGCGATTCGACGGGACTCAATTCCTCGCGAAGAATTGGGTAGGACGCCTTCTGTACACCGTAGACATCGACCACTCCGTGAACGCGCTGCTGCAGCGCGCCGACGCCGCGATCGCCCACGTGGGTTCGATAGTCGTTGTAGCAGAAGAAAATGGCGCCGCCCACGAAGTCCTTCGAACGGATCATAGCGTCGTGTGTTCGCAAGATGTTGATTCTGTGTTCATCGCCTTCCGGCCGGTCTGGTGTGCAGGCGCAGTAACCGTACTCCGAGATGACGATCGGTTTGCCCGGAAAAGCCGCGTGGAGTTCATCGAGATGCTTGGCGACATCATCTGCCGTACCCGGCTGCCAACTCCCGAAGTACTCGTTCGTTTCAATGAAGTCCATCAGCCCCGCCACATCGCGCTCGGGAGTGCTGCGCAGAGAGTGTGACGCGTACGAACAGAGACGCCCCGGGTCGAGACGCTTGGCTTCTTCCAATATGCGCTTTGCGAATTGGTAAGCCGGAGGCCCTTGACCGCCGATTTCATTGCAAAGGCCCCAAACCACAACCGAAGGGTGATTACGGTCGCGCGCGATCATCTCGCGTAATTGTTCCAGAGCGTTGTCCATGATGTCAGGATCAGGCTGAGCCCCCATACCTTGAAACGTATCCGGGCCCCACGCCGGAACCTCGGTCTGCATGAGAATGCCGTGACGGTCGCAGTAGTCGAGAACACGTTTGTCCTGGGGCCAATGAACGCGAGTGAAGACACAATTCAGGTGTTTCAAATCGCGGTGATCATGGTCGATCCATTCCTCGGGCTCCGCCATGCCGAACTGTGGATGGCTGCCTCCCATACGCTCGACGCCCATCAGACGGACCCGCTCGCCGTTCAGATGAAATGCACCATCTTTGATTTCGAACTTCCGCACTCCGAAGGTCGTATCGAACTGATGCGCCTCGTGCCCACTCGTAATCGAAAATTCAAGGCGATAGAGACTAGGAGAATCAAAATGCCAGAGTTTTGCTTTGTTCAAACTGGCCTTGATGGTCAGAACCTGACTGCCTCCTGCTTTGATCGCGAGCTTGACGGGCTCTGAGTTAGTCGGGACCGAGAGTCCCGTTTCCTCGTCTACGATTCGGAAGAAAGCACTGCCAGCCCAAGCCCTTTCGCTCGTGTTCTTGCACCGAGCCGAAATCGTCAGATCCGCGCTCCCCCCGTCAAGATCCGGAACCGCTTCAATGTCGACACCTTCAACAAAAGTCTTGGGTGTGACGAGCAGCTGTACAGGACGGAAGATGCCACCATCATTTGCCCAATCGCTCGAACGGCCACGCGGCAGCATGTGCTCATTGAATGCGCTGTCCACCCGGACTGCGATCGTGTTGGGCTGCCCCCAGTGAAGCAGTCGGGTAATGTCGAACGCGAAAGCGGTGTAGCCTTTGCGAGGATGTTCTCCCGCCAACTGACCGTTCACCCAGACCGTCGCTGTGTGAAACACCGCTTCGAACTCGATCCGCACCGCGGCTTCGTGCCAACCTGGGAGGGCGTCAAACTCGCGCCGGTACCAAGCGACTCCCCGATAGTCGGCGTGGGGACGATCGACCTGCCAGGTGTGCGGCACCTCGACCTCGTGCCAGCCGCTCGAAGAAGAGTCACTCGCGTACCAGGACGCTTGACCGCCAACATTCTGCGGGTCGACTTGAAACCTCCGCTTCCCGCAAAGACTGACAAGTTCGGTCGTAAGTCGACTGGGCGCTGAACTACTTGAGGGGAGGGCATCGGCGGCGGTCGCAGCGATGGCGGCGGCAACAGCGGCGGTCTTCCCAAGGAAATCGCGGCGTGATGTCATTTCAGCGTGAAGGGCGCCCCCAATGGATATGCCCACCGCCTTAGCGATGATCTCTGACTTTGGCTGTCTTCTCCCGACGGCTGCAGTCCACTCCAGACTCTCTTCGCATGCTCCCCAGAACTGCAGATCTTATCATTGGACGGAACCTGGAACACCATCGTCGATCCGTATGAGGGAGGCGTGGGGTCCCATTTCTACGCGAACAGAAAGGCGAAAGATAAGCAGGATCTGGTCGAATACAACTTCGATGCGTCCGAGAAACTGAAGGTGCCCGGCGCCTGGAACACCCAGCGCCCCAGTCTTTTCCTCCACGAAGGGCCACTATGGTACCAGCGATATTTCCCTCATCACAAGCGACCGCACACTCGGGTGTTTCTCTATTTCGGCGCCGCGAACTACCTGACTCGCGTGTGGCTGAATGGGATCAAACTCGGCGAGCATCTCGGTAATTTCACTCCTTTCAACTTCGAAATCACCGACACTGTGACTCTAGAGTGCCGGACGCCGGCATCGACATTCCAGAAATCGATGGATCTGGTTCTCTTCAAGATGGTGCGGTCCAAAACCATATTTGGGAAGGAATCACTCTCAAAAGAATCGGTTGCCTCGCCGATTATCAGAGCGCAGCCAGCCGCCGTTGCACCAGCAGGAAATAAAGGGCCATCAGAATAAGCAGGCATCCGTTCAGGCTGAGCACCACCGGCGCCGTAAACACGGGAACGAGCCATCCGGACAACAGATTGCCCATCGGCATGCCGCCGCGGAATGCGAAATTGTAGACGCTCATCACGCGCCCGCGCATTTCGTTCGTGGTAATCAGCTGCACCAGCGAATTCACCGTGGCAAAAACAGCCATCATGGATGCACCCACCAGCACCAGGAAGGTCTCGCTCAACGGCAGCGACTTCGAAAGGGCAAAGCCAGCAATCCCCGTGCCCAGGCAGGCGAGCGCGCCGAGAGCGACGCGCCCCTTTTTTCTTATGTTGCCCGCGCTTGCGATGCTCAGCGAGCCACAAATCGAACCCAGTCCCATGAGCGCGAGCAGATTGCCGTAGGTTTCCGGACCGCGATGGAAGATGTCCTTCACGAAAACGGGAAGGTAGGTCCGCATGGGCATGCTCAAACCGGTCATGCAGAAAGCCAGCACAATCAGTGCTTCCATCGAATTCTGCTTGCGAGCGAACTGAATGCCCTGCTTCAGGCTGTCGAACATCGACTCCGTAGTCTTCAGCGGCTGGAAGCGGGCGTGGATGATCGACAGCGACACGATGGGCGCCAGGAAGGAAAGCGCGTTCAGCCCGAAGCACCACTTCTCTCCCAGCCTCGCTAAGGCCTGCCCGGCGAGTGCCGGCCCGACCATGACCGCCACGTTGAACTGGATCGAATTCAGGGCGATGGCATTCGGCATGTCTTCCCTCTCGACCAACGTGGGAATCAGCGCCTGGTAGGCCGGACCGCCGAAGGCCTGCGCGAAACCGGAAATGAACGAAAGGCAAAGGATGTGCCAAACGTGTACCAGACCCGTCGCCACCAGAATGGTCAGCACCCCGGCGGTAGCCATCTGCACATACTGGGAGCCGAGCAGAATTTTCCGACGCTCCACGCGATCGGCGACCACGCCGCCGATCAGAGAGAACAGAAAGATGGGAAGGCCGCCGAGAAACTGATCCAGCGCCAGCAAAAATGCGGAGTGGCTCAGCCGGTAGATCAGCCAGCCCTGCGCCACGATTTGCATCCAGGTGCCGATGCTGGACGTGCAGGCGCCAAACCACATCAGGCGGAAGTCGCGATATTGAAATGCTTTAAAGACCCGGCCAATCACCTTAGCGTCTCCGGAGGCTCCGCAGAAGCCTAACATGCGGCTTCACCCGTTCGGCATGACAGGAACAGATTTGTCGGGCACTGGCATTAATCGCACTTCTCTGACCCGACGCCTCCACGCCGGGCCCACCCTTGCAGCAGCCGGTGGGTGGGAAAGTACGCGACCAGCGTGACCACGACAAGGTATCCCAGCAGGTAAAGCAGGCCGGGCATAGCATGTTGCTCGCGGAAGAAAAGGGCTCCGGGCCCAGTTTAAGTCGAACTGCGGACGCCAGAAGTAATCGACGGGAACCACCACCCAGGCGGTCAGCGTCTCGTAGAGCCACCCTCGGCGGTCGTAACCCAAACGCCGAATGGCCCCCAGCAGCAGCGGAGGAGTGGCCACTTGAAACAAGCTGAGCAGGCAAGTGAAT
>JAIQFZ010000240.1 GCA_020073015.1 Terriglobia bacterium
GTTCTGCTCGGGCATGGCGACCTGGAAACTACCGCCCAGTACCTGCATCTATCGCAGCGGCACTTGCAGGCAGTTACGAATCCACTGGACAGCCTCACTCTATCCAGCACCCAGAACATCAGCCGCAGCTTTAAACGAAAAAACGAAAAATGACTCGGCCCACCTTCGAGGTGGCCGACATTCTTCGCACGCACGGCGATCGCTTCCTGGATCGGTATCGATCCAGCTTTGGCTTTCAGCAACTCAAAGCCTTTCGCGCCATTCAGCGCTGCCGCACCGCAGCGCTGGGCGGTCATCGCGATGCCTGTCCGAACTGCGGTCATCAGGCCATCTCCTACAACTCGTGCAGAAATCGGCACTGCCCCAAGTGCCAAACCCAAGCCCGCGAGCGCTGGTTGGCGGCCCGCGAGCGAGAACTCCTGACCACCAGCTACTTCCATGTCGTGTTCACTGTGCCTCACGAACTCAATGTGCTGGCCTTGGAGAACCCGCGTTTGTTCTACGACCTGCTGTTCACCGCCAGCGCTCATACCTTGCTGGAAATTGCTACCGATCGCAAACACCTGGGCGCCGAGATCGGCATGATCAGCATCCTGCACACTTGGGGACAAAACCTGCTTCTGCATCCCCACATTCACTGCGCCATTCCTGCGGGCGGACTTTCACCCGATCACCGTCAATGGGTCCGCCCACGCTATCCTTTCTTCTTGCCCGTGAAGGTCCTCAGCCGCGTCTTTCGTGGCAAGTTCCTCGCCGGCCTCAAACGTCTGCACCGCCGCAACAAGCTATGTTGCAACGGTCCCGCCGCCGCTCTGGCCGACCCGCAGCAGTTCGCAAAACTCATGCGCCGTCTGCACCGCCACGACTGGGTCGTTTATGCCAAGCCCGCCTTCGGCGGTCCTATGCAGGTGTTGCGCTATCTCGGCCGCTACACCCATCGCGTGGCCATTTCCAATCATCGCTTGTTGGCCTTCGATCAAGACCGCGTCACTTTTCGCTGGAAGGATTACGCCCACGGTGGCAAACAAGGCACGATGACGCTCGTAGCCACGGAGTTCCTGCGGCGCTTCTTTCTGCACGTGCTCCCCAGAGGCTTCGTACGCATCCGTCACTTTGGATTCCTCGCCAATCGCTTTCGTGCTTCCCGCTTGGCTCTATCCCGACAACTGCTGTCCGGCAGTTCCTCCACGCTGGTCGAAGCTGGAACCTGCAAAGCTTCCGCGGAGAGTTCTTCTGTCTGGCATTGCCCACACTGCGGCGCGACCATGATCGTGGTTCAGAGACTTACGGCTGCGGACTTATCCACATGCACATACTTCGATTCGTCGTAGCGCATGCCTCACTACTCCTCCTGCGATGTGCACCGGCACTTCGACGCATTCGTGTGCCTACCCCTCGGCCACACTCTGCCGTGCCACGGTCCGCGCATACTTCGGAAGGCATCTGCCACGTGCTCAGCGATCACCACGCCACCCGTCCAGTTCACCAGTGTTCTCCCCGTGCTCGCTTCTGCCACCGACTGCCTTTGAAATCCCATAGCGCACCGCGTCCGCCGCAAACGCCAGCGGCTTCCTCCTAACCTCCTTATCGAAAACGCCTCGGATCGAGATCCCTCTCCCGCGCAAAGGTCTGCCCCGAGGCGTTTCCGATCAAGGCTAGCGACGGCCCGGAAGTATTATTAGGTCAAGGAGTAGGGACCGTGAGGACGCGTCAATCCACCAATCGTCAACCCCGTGTTCACACTCAACTCGGCCGAGCCGCAGTCCAGATCTTTGCCGCCAATGATCGCACGAACCAGGTTCTGATCGAACATCTTGACCCTACCGCCTGGAGAGCCAAACCGCCCGGCAAGAACAAAGTCCGCACCATTGCGGCCATCTTCACGCACATGCACAATGTCCGCTGCAAGTGGGTCAGGCTTACAGCTCCGCACCTGAAGGTTCCACGGCAGCTCAACCGCGCGCACTGCACGCCGCAGCAGGCCCGTGCGGGATTGGCCGAGAGCGCCGCTCGCTGCGCGGAGATGCTCGCTGAAGCGCTCGGCGGTGGTGGAGGCCGCGTCGAGAAGTTTCGCAGAGACGGCTGGGCTCGGCCTTGGCCGGTTGGCCTGGAAATGCTGTGCTACATGCTTTCTCACGAAGCCCACCATCGCGGGCAGGTGTGTATGCTCGCGCATCAGCTCGGATTCCGGTTGCCGAACGAGGTGGCCTCCGGAATCTGGAATTGGGAAAAACTGTGGAAAGAGTGCGGATCGCCTGGCGGCCCCGGCAACGATTCTTAAGGAATCGCTCACCCTGTGATGACGAGCGATAAATCGCATTAGCGTATGTTACGGGGCCGGGATTGCCGCTTTGGGCGTAAGTTACGTGAAGCGCTGTTATCAACATCCGTTACGTCCTGTTCTGTCGAAAAGCGACAAATCCTCCATGTACCCGAAAACCTGTGCAGAGAGGCTGCGGGCCGAACTAGTTCGGCCCGCGTCTTAGCGCCGTCACTGCTTCCCACCCCGGGGCGGGAGGGAGATTGTGTTGTTGGTGCCGTTGTCGACGGCGGTCCCGGACGATCCCTTGATCAGGTTGCCGGAAGAGTACGGACTGT
>JAIQFZ010000012.1 GCA_020073015.1 Terriglobia bacterium
TGGCTGGCGGCGATGAAGAACGTGTACATGGATTCTTCGCTGATGGACGTCTGGATGTATCCGGCAGCTTTCAAGGAAACGCTGCGCCAGTGGCTGGAAACGTTCCCCGACAAAATCACGTTCGGCACCGACTGCTTCCCGTATAACGATGTGCTCGGCGCCGAGGAAAGCTACTGGCTCGGAACGCAGTCGACGCGCATGGCCCTGGCGGCTGCGTTGGCCGAGATGGTGTCGTCGGGCGAAATTACCGACGCCAAGGCGGTCGAGATGGCCCACGCTTTTCTGCACGACACCGCGGTTAGCCTGTATCCTTCATTGGGCCACTGAAATGAAGAAGAAAAAAGCAGTCAGGAAAAAGCAAGTTCGCAGACCCGCCGGCAAAGTAGCACTGAAAGGGACGGTTTCCGCGAAGCCGCGCAAAGCCGAACTCCGCCACATCGCGTGGAACAGCGTTCCGGTCGAAGAGCTGAACTCACTCCTCGGCCGCCAACTCGTGGTCGGACAAAACGTGATGCTCGCGCGCGTCCTGCTGAAGAAAGGCTGTATCGTACCCGAGCATAGCCACCCGAACGAGCAGGTTACCTACATCCTCGCAGGCG
This sequence comes from Terriglobia bacterium, assembly GCA_020073015.1. Taxonomy (GTDB): domain Bacteria; phylum Acidobacteriota; class Terriglobia; order Terriglobales; family Acidobacteriaceae; genus Acidiflorens. Next base: position 600 of record JAIQFZ010000012.1, read on the forward strand.
CGCTGAAGTTTTGGATCGACGGAAAAATCATCGTGGTCAATGCGGGCGAGGTCCTGACGATTCCACCGAACATGCCCCACAAAGCCGAAGCGCTGGAAGATACCGTCGATCTCGACATCTTCCACCCGCCGCGTGCTGATTGGATGAATAAGACCGACGCGTATTTGCGGTAGCCTCAGCGCGTAGCTGACATACAGCTGCGATTCGCACCCTGTACTATGGTCATTCCGAACCGGCTTCAGCCGGTGAGGAACCCCTACCTTCACGACGCTTTGGGCTGGTAGGGGTCCCTCACTTCGTTCGGGATGACAAGACGTCTAACATGTTAGGAAAGCGAATTCAGAATTAACTCGATGACCGTGCCCACCTCCACCGCCCGTCTCCGTTGCATCGCCTGCGGGTCCACGCCCGATTCCGCTGCCCAGGACTTCCGCTGCGTCCGTTGTGGCGATCTGCTGGAGTTCTTCTTCCCAGAGTGGGTCTTCGATCCCGCCACCCTGAAATCGCTGTGGCTCAACCGCAAAACATCGCGCAACCCCCTTGACCAGAGCGGCGTCTGGCGCTTCCGCGAACTCCTGCCGCACATTCCGGAGGAGCACGCCATCACGCTGCGCGAGGGCAACACGCCGCTCTATCAATTGCCGCGCTGCGCCCGGATCGTCGGCCTCGACATGCTCCAAGCCAAGCACCAGGGCATGAACCCGACCGCGTCCTTCAAAGACACCGGAATGACCTTCGCCGCCTCTTCCGCGCATCAGGGAGGATTCCGCTGGGTCGCTTGCGCCTCCACCGGCAACACTTCAGCCTCGATGGCCGCCTATGCCGCTCGCGGTAACATGCACAGCCTGGTGCTCATCCCCGAAGGCAAAATTTCCTGGGGCAAGCTCTCGCAATCGCTCGACTATGGAGCCCTCACCTGCCAACTCCGCACTGATTTCGACGGCTGCGTGCGCATCCTGAACGAACTCGTCCGCCAGAAGCCCGTCTGTCTTCTGAACTCGGTCAACCCGTATCGCATCGAAGGCCAGAAGACGGCCGCCATCGAACTGCTGGAACAACTCGGCTGGGAGCCGCCCGACCACATCATTGTCCCCGGAGGCAATCTCGGTAACAGTTCGGCCATCGGCAAATCGCTGCTCGAAATGCGCGAGCTGAAACTCATCTCGCGCCTGCCGAAGCTCTCGATCATCCAGGCGCAGGGCGCAAATCCTTTTTACCGCAGCGTGCGCGAGTTCGGCGGCACAAAACTTGAGCCCATGACCGCGGACACCATGGCGACCGCCATCCGCATCGGCAATCCGGCATCCTGGAAGAAGGCGCTGCGCGTGCTGCAGGTGACCGGAGGCGAGGTCGAGCAGGTCACCGAAGTCGAGATTGCCGCCGCCAAAGCCGAAATCGGGTCCGATGGCGTTGGCTGCGAGCCCGCCTCGGCGGTGACGCTGGCCGGCCTGAAAATACTGACCCAGCGCGGATTCGTCAAACCCGGCGAATCCGTGGTTCTGATCCTGACCGGCCACCTGCTGAAAGATCCTGACTTCACCATCAAGTTCCATCGCGGGGACCTGTTCGCTGGAACCCCAGGCGAGAACGCGGCCCGGCAGACACGGCCCCTGCAACGTGCTCCGGTGGTGCTGGAGGCCGATTTAGGGGCTGTTATTGCCGCTCTCGACACGGCCGAGAGAAATTCGTAGCGGTTCGCCTCGAACTCGTGTATAACACTCAGCTTTGATCATTCGGGTCTGCGCCGTAGGCCTAACGCGGCCGCACAGGGTTTCGCTTTTGTTTCGAGCGGGGCTCGGAGTCGCCGTGAGCCTGCTTTGAACTCTGTGGCCGATGGCCCGGAGCTTGGTTTCTGGCAGGCTGCTGAAAAACTCGATCGCGCACCTGATTTTGGGTGGCGCAGTGCTTCAGCGCTGCGATAATTCGCTGTTTTCAGCACCGGCTTTAGCCGCCGCGGTCAGACTGCTGCGCAAAAAGCACTGCTAAAGATGCCTTCGCGTCCTACATCTTCGGATCGTTCCTTGCGCCTGGCCCTGCCGGCGACCTCGGCGAATCTTGGGCCGGCGTTTGACGCCGCCGCGCTGGCCATGGATTTCTGTCTCCGCATACGTGTCGACCGCGCCCCCGACTTCTTCATCACCGCCGAAGGCCGCGACGCCCAGATCTGCAGCCGGATGGAGAACCATCTCATCGTCACCACCTACTGCGAGGTGCTCGAGTCGGAGAACCGCAAGATCGCCCCCCTGCGCATCCACATCGAAAACGAAATCCCCATCGGCAAAGGTTGTGGCTCATCCGCCGCGGCGCGCCTCGCGGGGATCGCCCTCGCCGTCCACTTCGGGCACCTGCGCTGGAAGGACGACCGCATCGTCGGCGAAGCCTCCATGCGCGAGCATCACCCTGACAACGCGTCCGCCTGCTGGATGGGCGCGCTCACCGTGGCTCGCATGGCCAACCAAGTCCAGGCCCAAGTCGTCGAAGTCAAACCGAAAGGGAACTGGCCGCTGCTGCTCGCCATCCCCGACGCGCCGCTTTCCACCGAGCAGGCCCGACGCGTCTTGCCCTTTCAGTACTCACGCGCCGATGCGGTCACCAACATCCAGAACTCCATGCTTCTGCTGTCGGCGTTCACGCAGAACCGTCCCGACCTGCTCTCCTCGGCGCTGGAGGACCGCATCCACCAACCCTATCGCGCGCCCCTGTGCCCGCTGCTTCCCGCACTCAAGGAACTCACGGGCGATTCCGGCATTCTCGGCGCGGCGCTGAGCGGCGCGGGCCCGTCAGTGCTCGTTTTCCTCGACCCCAAGGTGCAGCCGAAAAAAGCGAAGCAAAGAATCGCAGCTCATCTGACGAAACGCCGCCTGCCCGCTGAACTGCTCCTCACCCAGATCGCGATGCACGGCGGACGCGACGGTGCCGACTGGCGCAAACATCACCCTCCCGCCAAAAAATAAGACCGGCATGCGCCGGTCCTGATTTGTTCATCTGATTTTCTCGGAAAACCGCAGTCTTCCACACCACGCCAGAATCCACCCTCTAATTTCTCCTGCTCGCGGGCGGTACGATTCCGTTCATGCGCAGATACTCCACCATCTGCCCGTAGTGATCGAACCCGTGCCAGGCAAACACCGTGCCCATCCCAAGGGGCGTAGCGGTGCCTTCTCCAAATGGGTTCTTGATGGGCGCGACCGCGTTGCCCTCGTTGATCGTCGCCACTGCCTTGTGCGCATACGCGTACGAGTCCTTTAAGAACTTGACGATGTCGGCCTTCGTCTTCACGCTATCCGGCCCGCTCTCCCCACCGATGTCGACCGGAGGCTTCTCGCCCAGGATCGCCGCGCCCACAATGTAATTTACTGCCGCAACGTGCTTTGCCTGCTGCGCGAACGTCCGCACGCCTTTGAACTCGCCATTGGTGGGCGCAAAGCTGAACTTGTCTTCGGGCATCGCCTCGACCGCCGGAACAAGTTCGCTTTCGATGATTTTCAGCGTCCCATCGATCACACTGGTGACGGTTTTCTTCTGATCGGCCTGCGCCCTCCCCAAACTACAGAGAGCCAGTACCACGGCCAGCATCCACGCACTCTTCTTCATGTCGCCTCCAGGCAATGTTTGACAGCCCACTACATTACTTGAAAACTTAATCCCGGACCACCGCGGGCGATAGTTCCAATTCACTCGCGGTAATCCGATGCCCGCGCAGCGCCAGCACTCCGACAGCCAATACCACCGCCGCCACTGCCAGCGCGTCCGGAACGCCGATTCTCTTTGCCAGTGCGCCCCACATTGTCGCTCCCAGCGCCATGCCCCCCTGCAGCACCAGCAAGTAAAAGGAGAGCGCCCGCGCCCGCAGATACGTCGGACACATCGTCTGCGCTGCCACATTCAAGCAAGCCAGAATTCCAATCCACGCCCCGCCCGCTAGCAGCATCACCGCGCACAGTGGGAGAAACGTCCCAGTCCTTCCGGCCGCAAACGTCATCCCCGCAAACACCAAAATGGCGGCCGCTACCAGTCCATCCACCGAGAGCCGTTCGCGCACCTTGGGCATGGCAGCCGCACCCATCAAGGCTCCCATGCCGAAACATCCCAGCATCGCTCCGTAGCCGCGCGCCCCAAACGGCCGCGCGATGATCGGCAGCAGCGCCAGCATCGCCACCGCCGCCACGCTGAACGTTCCCGTGCGAAGTAGCACCGACTTGGCCAGGCCGCTCTCGCGTACATACGCAAATCCATCCCCAACCGCCGACCACACGCGCTGACTCCTGGGCTGAGCCTCAATCGGCCGTTTCCAGCGATAAAGAAACAAGATCACGCCCAGGAACGACAACGCATTCAGCAGAAACGTGGTGCCGCAACCGACGGCCGCCACGATGACGCCACCCAAAGCTGGACCTACCGCGCGCGCCACATTGAATCCCGCCGAATTCAGCGCCACCGCCGACGCGTGTTGTTCCCCGGGAACCAGTTCCGGCGTGATCGCCTGCCACGCGGGGTCATTCATCACCGCGCCCAGACCGAGCAGAAATGTAAACAGCAGCAGCACCCACGGCTGTACACAACTCGTCAGCGTCAAGACGCCGAGCGTTGCCGAAGCCAGCACCATCCACCCCTGTGTCAGCAACAGAAACCGGCGCCGGTCCACCATGTCGGCCAGCGCGCCGGCGGGCAGAATGACCAGAAACACCGGCAGCGCACCCGCCGCCTGCACCAGTCCGATCATCAGCGGATTCAGGGTCATTTGCGTCATCAGCCAACCCGCGCCCACGTTCTGCATCCACGTGCCGGTGTAAGAGATCACCGAAGCAATCCAGAGCGACCGGAACAGCGGCTCGCCGAGCGGCGCCCAGGGTGAGATCGAGCGCCTTCCCACGATCGCTTCCGCCACCGGTATTTTGATCATTTCCGCCATTTTTCGAGCACGAGCCCCGGAGGGGCGAACTAGCTTAGCCCAGCGCTTCAGCGCTGGGTGAGCTGCAAAATGAGATCAAGTCCCGGAGGGACGACCCACCTCAATGGGGAAGCACGAGCCAACGTCTATCGACCGAGGGCCAGCCCCGAATCCCCAAACGGCCATTCTTTTCGTCTCCACGCGCGCGCGCAATAGACGACGATCCCCACCACCAGAATCACCGCCGCGTACCGGATCTCCCGCTGGAATCCATTCCTTGAAACCAGAATAAACACAAAACTCCCCGCCGCCACCAGCGCCGGTACCGGATAAAGCCACATCCGGAATGGTCGCGCCATGTCGGGCCGCCGCACCCGCAGCACAATCACGCCCACGCTCTGCACCAGGAATTGCAGAAGGATGCGGATCACCACCAGTGCGGCAATCAGATCCGCCAGCCGCAGAAAGCAGAACAGCGCCGCTACCCCCGCCAGCGCCAGCAGGGAAACATAAGGAAACTGGTGCACGGGATGTACCCGGGCAAACGTCCGGAAGTAGTTGCCGTCGAGCGCGGCGGCATAAGGCACCCGCGAGTACCCCAGCATCAGCGAAAAGACCGACGCAAACGCCGTCCACATCACCAGCACCGACACAACCGCGCCCGCTCCATGCCCATACACCCGCTGCCCCATACACCCGCTGCATGAAGGTCGAAACCACATACAATTTGCTGTTCGACGCCCCCGACTGCGCTAGTTCGCGCCAAGGCACCACGCCCAGGATACTGACGTTCATTACTACATATAGACACGCCACCGCCAGAATGGATAGCAACAACGCGCGCGGAATATTTTTCCCCGGTTCCTTGATCTCATCGCCCAGAAAGCAGACGTTGTAGTAGCCCCAATAATCATAGGCGGCAATCAGCATCGCCCCGCCTAACCCATGAAAAAAGTCGCCCGATAGCTTGAATGCTCCAGGAGGAAAATCGAATGCCATGCGAGCATTGAAATGAGTCAGGCCGGCGAAGATGATCCATCCGATCGTCCCCATCACCCCGATCCAGAGCAGCTTCGCAAGCCGCGAAATCACCGTGATTCGCCGGTAGAGCAAGAAGGCCGTAAACAGGCACATTCCGATCGCAACAAATGTTGCAGGCATTGCCACCCAGCTCAATTGCAGCTGACCCAGCAGCGGAAGGTTCAGCGTCAAAGTGCGGGCTGCCCAAACCCGCTCCAGCCTGGGGAAGAAGTAGGCCGCGTACTGCGAGAGCCCGACGCAGCCCGAAGCAATCGAGAGCGGAGCGCTGAAGGAAAGTTGCCAGATGAACAGAAAAGAAACCAGCCGCCCCAGCTTCTGCGGCCCGTAAATCTCCTTCAGGTAGCGATACGATCCGCCCGACCCCGGCATGGCCGCGCCCAGTTCCGCCCAAACCAGCCCGTCGCAGATCGCCAGCACCGCGCCCAGCACCCACCCCAGCATCGCCTGCGGACCGCCCATCGCCGTCACAATCAGCGGGATCGTAATGAACGGCCCCACGCCGATCATGTCAATCATGTTCAGCGCAGTGGCCGAGCCCAGGCTAATGCCGCGGACGAGCGGGGTCTCCGGAGCTGACGTCTTATCCGCCGATTGGACTGCGTGCATGGATGATTAGCGTCGTTCGGTATTCGTCGTTCGTTCCCTGCCGTTATTCCCTAGGTCTGGTCCTCGTGCCAGGCGCGCTGCCAGCGTTCTAACCCGCGTCCCGGAGGGACGAGCCAGCTTAGCCCGCCGCATCAGCGGTGGGAAAAGTTCATAAAGAAGTGAAGTCCCGGAGGGACGGCCCACGTTTCCCGGCCCGCGAAAGACGAATGGCGGATTCAACCGACCAAGCAGCGACTCGCCACTCGCCTCTCGCTACTCGCGACTGAGCAGATTCACAAACAACCGCACCGCCCCCGGCACGCCTGCAGGCAACTGCCGGAAGAACGCATATCCCGTGTAGATATAGGTCCCCTTGCCGTAGTGTGCTACCAGTAGTCCGCCCTTCTGTTCGCCTTCGCCCGGATCATGCGATTCCAGCAGCGGCGTGAAGTTCGCATCCCACTGCGACATGAAATACAATCCACGCTCCTGCACCCAACCGTCAAAATCTTTTTGCGTGATCTCGTTCGGAGAATGAAAAATCGCGTTCGCCGGTTCCAGAATCTTCACCGGCGCATCCTCCACCGAAACCCGTGCCCGGCTCAGCGTGGCCGGATACGGTGTGAACTTCCCGGCATTAAAGTCTCCGGCCGAGGCCGTGTACCCGAGTGTGTTGTACTGCACGACCAGGCGGCCGCCTGCCTGCACGTACTCAAGCAGCCGCTTGTTGTTCGCGATCACATCCTTCTGAGTGTCGTAGGCGCGAATCCCCAATACGAGTGTCTGATACTTGCTAAGATCCTCGGTCGTTAGCTTCTCCGCCGGAATCAGCGTTGCATCTATCCCGATCTGCTGCAGAACCGTGGGTATCTCATCGCCAGCACCCATGATGTAGCCAACCTTCAGGTCTTTGGGAACCTTCACGTCGACGATCGAGACACGCTGTTCGGCTGGTTGGTAGTAGTAGAAGGTCCCCAAATCCTCGCGCGTAACGACCGAATAACCTTCGGCATAATTCGTGTGTCCGCTCTTCAGCGTAGCGCGGATGCTCTGCCGACCTTCGGTTCTTTCAGCGGCAGTCACTTTAAACTCGGAGTCTTGCTTCTCGCCGCGGGCATGGAATTGCATGAGCACCGCCGGCGGCTCTGCCCGCCAGTTCGCCGGAACTTCCGCTCGCACGATTCCTTCATCCTTCCCGGGGTCACCTTCCCGGTGTGTGGCTTGCAAATCCGCCGGGTCCAGATTGCTCGACACCGCCACTTTCACCGCAGGAGTCGGACCATCCACCATGGGAATCACCTGCTCGCTGGGATCCAGCATGACGGAAAAAGCGGTCGCCACCGCCAGGGGTCGTTCTGAAAGCTCCCCAGACGCATTCTTATTACGTACCATGCAAATGGCATGCACCCGTACTTCGCTCAAGTCGCCAATGGCCGCGACCGGAGGCGGCGGAAAGGGGAATCCCTGATCATTCGCCTCGTCGACAATATTCAGTGCATCGCGTTCAGGATCGTCTCGGTGCCAGTAGGGCCGCGTGATCTGCGCCTTCGCGGGAACCTGAACCCGGAAACGTACTGTCAGTTCTTTGCGTGATTGTTCTCTCTTCAATTCCTCGGACTTCCATCCCTTCGGCAGCTGAAGATGGATGTTGGCGTGTTTGTAGAACACTCGTCCCACCGAGAGTGTTGCCGTCACTTCGAACGATTGTCCTGGGACGGCCATAAATGCCTCGTCAGGAGCTGCACCTACAGGAGTATCGACCACAGCACTAAGTTTTGCTCCCGCCACCAGCACACGCGCCTGTTCGATCTCAGACAGCAGGCTGTTTAGTCTAAAAATCATCTCCCACTGCCCCGGCGAGGGATGTCCAGCCACGAGTGTCAAATTGCCGACCAGGCCCTGCGCGGCAGCCAGAGCTGCATCCGCCGCCGCGGCATCTGTTCCCGCCCGCTCCGCTGCGTTAATCTTCCCCTGAATCTCCTCCAGCTTCCCTCGCAGCCACGGAGCATCCGGCACCAGGGCCGCCAGTCCTGGCACCGTCGTGTCCATCCCGTCAAAGAAGTCCCTCTCGTGTCCATCCTTATCCTTCGGCGAGTCCAGCACCGAATCCACAAGTTTGTAGTGGGTGAAGCGGTCGCCCGGTTCCACCGTCCAACTGCCCGATCCCTGCGAGAGTTGGTGGCGCAGTCCCTTCATCGCAAACTGGATGTACGACGTTCCCAGCACCGCGTCATTCACACCCGTGTTCAGCCGAATCGTGTAGTTCGCAGCATCACAAGTGTTCGAGAAGAAGCCACATACATTTCCGACGTACAGTTTTTTTGGCTGCCACGGCTGCAATCCTTCCGCAATCTGCTCAGGAAACCGCTTCGGATCGCCCGCCGCGCGAAACGCTTCCTTCGTCAGCATCGCCGACGCCTGATGATGCCCGTGCCCGTCGCGCTCCGTCCCGGAGAAACGCGCTATCAGCACGTCCGGGTGAAATGTCCGAATCACTCGCACCATATCCGCCAGTGCGATGTCGTGCCCGTGCCACTTCTGAAACGTTTCTTCGGAAGTCTTCGAGTATCCAAAATCCGCCACCCGCGAAAACCGCTGCTCAACCCCGTAATACCGATCCGACGCCAGCAGCTCCAAGGTCCGCAACACGCCGAGCACGTCAAACAAGTTGCTGCCCAGCTTGTTCTGCCCGCCCTCGCCGCGCGTCAGCGTCATCAGCACGGTCGAGACGCCCTTCCCGCGCGATTCGAGGGTCAGCATGCCGCCGTCCTCGTCATCCGGATGCGCGGTGACCTGCATCAGCCGCCCCGTCGTTTGCAACCGCCGGAGCATCAGCTTCAGCCCCGCGGCGCCCGTCTCCTGCGGAAGGGGCGCATAGTAAGGATCGCCCGCCGGTGTCTGGGCCGTTTCGGCCGCCGCAACACTTGCAGTCGAAACTGCGAGCGCCCATGCCAGAGCTATGGCCGTAGCGCCACGCAGCGCTCCGGCCGCGGCTTGTCTGCTGGTCACAGAATGACTCTTAAACATTGTGAGAATCGCGGACATGAACATGTGATGGAGTTTGCCTGGGGAAAGGAGCAAGTATATTCCCTTACGCGCAATGGTGTGAGCGCCACTATCTTCAACTGAATTCCCGTCTCTTTCGTGAGCAACAAATCAAGTCCCGGCCAATGAATCCAGCCCTCAGTGATCAGCCGCCGCCAAGAACTTCTTCTGGCACGCTTCCGCTGCCGTCAGTATTTTCCGGAACTCCGGATCCGTTTGCACCCCCGAAAGCAGCGGATCCGCCTGCAGCGCCTGGTACGCGCAATATTTCTCGTCCACCGCCTTTGCCAGGAATTTGTAGGCAAGCTCCTTCTCGCCGCAGGCCGCCAGCAATGCTCCCTGATAGTACTTCAGCTCCGAATCCGTTTCCGGCAATAAATCGATCTGCGCCAACTCCGCCAGCCGGTGAACTTCCGTCGCCGGGGCCTTGTTCAGGCACGCCTGCAGGAAATCTCGCATCCAGATTAGATTCGCGGTCATTCTCAGGGTGGCCTGCCGCGCCTCTCCCATCCTGCCCTCGCGCATCAGCACCGACACCATGACCGAGTTCGACCACTCCGACCCCGCATCCTTATTCAGATACTGCTTGGCCCACGACATTTTGCCTGCTTCAAAAAATGCGAACGAACACGAGCGCCAGTTGTAGTTCCCCGGATCAATGGCCGCCGCGGCATCGCATTCCTTTTGCGCTTCCTGCAGCAACCCCGCGTACCGCAGCACGTAGGCCAGCGAGTAGTGTGCGAACGCATTGTCCGGACGCCGTTTTACCAGCTCCCGCGCGTCGGCATACGCCTTGTCGAGGTTGCCGGCCTCCACCTCGTTGGCGGCCAGGAAGCCGGCGGCGCTCGCCCGGCCCGGTTCCAGGCTCAGCGCGCGCTGGTAGGCCGCATTCGAGTGTTGGTAGCCCGACGCACCCCCTCCCGAATAGATCGCGTCGAAGTAATACCGCCGCCCCAGCGCCTCCCAGGCCGGCGCATAATTCGGGTCGAGCCCCACCGACCGTTCCAACATGGCGATCGCTTCCTTGTTCGCGGCGCCATCGTGCGGAATCGAAGCTGTGCGCAGGTACAGGTCATAGCCAGTGCTGTTGGCGGGCGCGCTGCAAGCTTCCAGCGCCCTGCTCTCCACGCCCAGCGCCGGCAGCAGTTCCTCACGAACTTTCTTGGCCATCTGGTTCTGCAGGGCGATCAGATTTTCCGCGGGCGCAGTCAGCGTTCCCGTCCACATCAGCCGGTTATCCTTCACCTGCACCGCTTCCAGTGTGACCGTCACCATTTTGTCTTGCCGCAAGAAGTGCCCCGCCACCACCGTGCCCACGCGCAATTCGCGCCCGATCTTCCCCGGGTCGGCCTCGCCATTGCTGTACTTCCGGGTCGATGCCGAGGGCCGGATCTCCAGCGTTCGCGCATAGGTCAGCGCATTGGCAATTTCGTCGGCCAGCGCAAAGCGCAGAAACTCGTTCTCCGAATCGTTCTTGATGTTCTCGAGCGGCAACACCGCGATCGTGTGGTTGCTCGCCTGCACCGTCCCGCCCGGAATCCGGTGCTTGAACCACCACGCCCCAACCGACACCAGCACCGTCACCAGCACCGCCGCTAATCCGAGGATGACCCAATTCAGCTTCGGGTTCGCGGTCTGAAACGTGCGCGTGCCCACGCGCAGCGGCATCGCCGAATGCATCCCGGTCCGCACATGTCCCGACTCCGCTTCCTTCTTCAGCCGCTGCAGATCCTCTTTCATTTCGGAAGCGTTCTGGTAGCGCTGGTCGCGGTCCTTCTCCATCGCCCTCCCGATGATGTCGCCGAGTGCGGTCGGAAGCTCCCGGTTCAGGGAGAGGGGTGAAGGGGGCTTGGTATGGATCACCGCATGCAGCGTCGTCACCACATTCGATCCGGTGAAGGGCTTCTTGCCCGTGCCCATTTCGTACAGCACTACGCCGAACGAAAAGATATCGCTGCGCACATCCAGGTCTTCCGAGCGCGCCTGTTCCGGCGACATGTACACCGCGGTTCCCGGAATCACTCCCACCTGCGTGAGCGACTCCTCGAGCGACGAATCCGTGCTGGTGCCGGCTTTGTCTTTCGCCAGCTTCGCCAGCCCGAAATCAAGAATCTTCACCTGCCCGCCCGGCGTCAGAAAAATATTGGCCGGCTTGATGTCGCGATGCACGATCCCCTTGGCATGCGAAGCCGAGAGCGCGTCCGCGACCTGCACCGCGATATCCAGCAGTTGCTCGATGTCCATCGCCTGGCCGTGGATGCGCTGTTTCAGGCTCTCGCCTTCCAGCTTCTCCATGACGATGAAGGGCTGCCCGTTGTTGTCCTGGATGTCGTGAATCGTGCAGATGTTGGGATGGTTGAGCAGCGACGCGGCCCGTGCCTCGCGCGAAAAACGCTCCAGCGATTTTGCATCGCCCGCGAGATGTTCCGGGATGAACTTCAGGGCAACGTGCCGGCCCAGCCGCGTGTCCTCGGCCTCATAAACCACGCCCATCCCACCCCCACCCAGCTTCGACAGGATGTGGTAATGCAATACCGTCTGCCCAATCAAGTCCATGGTGTGTGGCGGCCGCCCTCGCCCGCGTAGCAAGAAGACCCGTGCGGGGGAAGCGTAAATGTTAGGCTGTCAGCACTTTCGGGTCAAATGCAGCCATTCGCAGCAACATGCGGGCGCCTCCGCGCGCATTGTGAGAAGTGTTCCACGTGGAACATTATACTAACCATAATGTACGTATGTCACTATACCTACAGGGAGTTCTACGTAGAAGACGCACAACGAGTTATGGCCTCCCGGCGAGTACTTCCCTTTGCGATGTGCAGTTGTGACGCTGACCGTACGCGGGCAGGAATGCCCGCGCCACACTTGCTACGGGGTGGTGGAGGCCGCCGAGAGCATGGCCGCCTGGCATGCACTGGCCGCCGTCAGCACCTCGCTGAAGGCCGGGCGGGCACGCAGTTTGGCGAGCAGTGGGTCGTTGAGCAGATTGGAGTGGGCGCAATAGTTCTGCTGGACGGCGCTGCGCAACATGTGGAGCGCCGCCTGATCTTTGCCCGCATAGCCCAGCAACGCTCCCTGGTAGTACCAGAGCTCCGGGTCGGGATCGCTGGGCTGCGTGGTCTCGGCCTCCTGCGCGATGTGGTCCAACTCCGAGGAGGGCCGCAGCTGGAGGATACCTTCCCACAGAGTGCGGTGATAGCGAGGGTTCGACGGCATGTGCTTCACCGCCTCGCGCGCTTCCGCAACTTTGCCCTCGCGCAGAAGAATCGAGGGCAGAACATAGGCCGCCCACTCCGAGCCTGCATCCAGCCGGACATAGTCGAGGGCCCGCTGGGTCTTGCCCTGTTCCATGAAGGCCCAGGCGCAGGAGCGGAAGGTGTAATTCTGCGGGTCCAGGGCCAGCGCGGTATCGCATTCGTTCGCCGAGCGCTCCAGCATCCCGGCATAGCGGAGCACATACCCCATGACGAAATGGGCCCGGGCACTTTCCGGACGCCGCTTCACAAGCTCTTGCGCCGCTTGATAGGCCTTGCCTAGTTCCCCGCGTTCGACGCGGTTGGTGATCAGTTGTCCGGCGGCGTCGATTCGGTTGGGATCGAGTGCCAGCGCCCGTTCGCAAGCCTTGTTGGAACGCTGGAACATCGGTTCTCCGCCGTCCGAGTACTCCGCATCGTAGTGGGTTCGCACGCCCAGCTGCTCCCACGCGGGTGCGTAGTTCGGGTCCATTCCCACGACGTGCTCCAGCACTGCGATGGCGTCCTTGTTCGGCTGCGGATCATGCGGCAGGGCGAGGCTATGCAGGTAGAGATCGTAGGCCTCCGGGTCCTTAGGCCGCGTTCCGGTATCGAGGAACCCTCCGGCCGCGCCGAGGGCGGGGAGCAATTCCTGGCGCATTTTGGTCGCGATTTGGGTCTGCACGGCGATCAGATCCTGGGCGGGTGCGGTGACGTTGGCTTGCCACAACAGGCGATTGCTGTCCACCTGAATGGCTTCCAGGGTAATCAGCAAACCGTCTCCCTGCTTCAGGAAGTGCCCGGTCAAGACGTTGGCGACGCGCACTTCCCGGCCCACGGCCTGCGGATCGACGTCGTTCCCAACATACTTCCGGGTAAGGGACGAGGGGCGGACGTCGAGCGTGCGGGTGTAGGTGAGCACGTTGGCAATTTCATCGGCGAGGGCGAAGCGCAGAAATTCCACGCTGATGTCGCCGTTCATGTTCTGCAGCGGCAGCACGGCCACGGTGTTCTTCGGCGCGCCTGCGCCCATCCCCGGACGGTGCTTGAACCACCAGGCTCCCACCGGTACCAGCAGCGTGACCAGCAACAAGATGATCCCCAACAGGATGTAGGTCTGCTTTTTGCTCGCGGTCTGGAAGGTGGTCGTGGCGAGGCGGTAGGGCAGGACAGGGCGCTTCGCGCCGGTCTTGGTTAATCCCGACTCCGTTTCCTTTTTCAGCGACTGCAGATCGCCCCGGAGCGCGATGGCGTTGGGGTAGCGGTTGCCCCTGTTCTTCTCCATTGCGCGCCCGATGATGCCCTCCAGATCCGGTGGAAGAGAGGGGTTCAGTTGGCGCGGCGACACCGGCTTCTGGTTCAGGACTGAATCGAGCGTGGTCACCACGTTGGCGCCCGAAAAAGGTTTCTTGCCGGTCGACATTTCGTAGAGCACCACGCCCAGCGAGAACAGGTCGCTGCGCGGATCGAGTTCTTCGCCGCGCGCCTGCTCGGGAGACATGTACACGGCCGTGCCCGGGATCACGCCAATGGCGGTCAGCGAGTCCTCCACCGGCGTCTCGTCGCTGGTGCCGAGCGCGCGCGACAGCTTGGCCAGTCCAAAGTCGAGGATCTTCGCCTGTCCGGTGGGAGTGATGAAAATGTTGGCTGGCTTGATGTCGCGATGAATGATTCCCTTGGCATGCGACGCGGCCAGCGCGTCCGCTACCTGGATCCCGATGTCGAGCAGTTCATCCACCGCGATCGCTTGCCCCCGGATGCGCTCCTTCAGGCTCGTCCCCTCCAGCTTTTCCATGACGATGAAGGGGTGCCCATCCATGTCCTGAATATCGTGGATGGTGCAGATGTTGGGATGGTTCAGCTGGGAGGCGGCGCGCGCCTCGCGGACAAAGCGGTCCAGGGACTTGGCGTCTTTCGCCAGGTTCTCGGGGATGAACTTCAGAGCGACGTGGCGGCCCAGGCGCGTGTCCTGCGCCTCGTACACTACCCCCATGCCACCCCCACCGAGCTTGCCCAGAATGTGATAGTGGGAAACTGTCTGGCCGATCATCCGTGGGGCCTCGGACCCTCGCGGCGCTAATGTTAGGCCGTGCGCGGAGGCTGGGTCAACCGCAAAGGGGGGCGCGGCACAACAATGCATGTCATGGACTGGACACAAAGGAGTGGAGCAGACTCGGTTGGTTTGGGGCAGAGGTCAGCCAGCCCTCAGAAAAAAAAGGAGGGAGCAGATGCCCCCTCCCGAACAAAAGAATCAACCAAACTAGAACGTCAGCCTTAATGCCATCTGAATGAACCGACGCTCGTTGGGAGTCACGCCGTTTGCAAGGACGCCCCGCTGTCCCAAAACTTCGAAGTTCGGTGTGGGCGAATTGGCGAAATTGCCAAAATCCTGGGTTCCGCCCGCCTCGACATAGTAGTTGGAGTGGTTCAACAGATTGTAGAACTCCGTACTAAACTGCAGCTTAAAGCGCTCCGTCAGCGGGAACTGCTTTCTGATCGCCAGGTTGATATTGTAGACTCCCGGTGCCCGGAACGCGTTGCGGCGCGTCATGTTGGACGGCCACTTGCAGTTTGTGCCGGTCGAGACAGTATTCCCGGCTGCGTTGGTCGTCGTGTCGCAGGTCGGCAACTCGCCTGAGCCTGTCAGGGGTTCAAAGTAGGTGGTGTCAGCCAAGGTAGTGCCATCCGGCGCTACCGTCGGCAGACTGAGGTAGTTGTAGATATTCGGCCCGGAGAAATCGACAGGTCCTTCGACGCCGGCGGGCACGTTGCTGGCGTTACCTGTGTAGTGAATGGTTGTGCCGGGAACAATTTGGAAACGAGCGAAAGCGGTGTCGCCACCGAAACCGTTGAAGCTGTCGAATACGGTGAACGGGTTACCCGTGCGGGCGGTGATGATCGGGTCGAATTCCCAGCCATCGAGGATCTGCTTGGCAATGCCATGGGTACTCTTGGCATAGGGCAAGGCCCAGACGGCGCTGATCGCGATCCGGTGCCGCGCGTCGAAGTCCGCATTGCCATAATCGAGGCTGGGCTGGAAGGGATCCAGCAAGCCCAAATTTTCGGTTTGCGGAGTTTCGCTGAACGTGGAGCTGAGGTTGTCCAGAGCGTGCGAGTAAGTGTAATTGATCGTAAGGTCGAGACCCTGTTTGAAGAGGTTACTCGATTGGAAACGGGCGTTCAGCGCGTTGTAGTGCGAATAGCCACCGAAACCTCGCGAGTTAATGTTGCCGTACTGGCGGTTCAGACGATCCAGGAAGCATTGGTGCAAAACCAATGTCGGGTCCGTACACTCTGGTGCAGCTTGGTCGGTTCCCAGATAGACGACACCCATGCCCTGCTGGTTGAGGTTCTCGATGGAATAGTCGTGAACGGTGTGGGCACCGGTGTACTCGAGCGCGAGCACCGAGCCCCTCAGGACCTCGCGCTGCAGCGAGAGGTTCCAACTCTGCGAATAGGACGTCGGGATATCCTGACGCACATAGCGCAGGCTGGGTGGCGGAAGCGGTACCGATATGCCACTTCCGGCAAAGGGTCCCAGGTTGGTAGCATACAGCGCCTGAGGGTCTGAGGTACCTGGTAGGCCTGGGGTACCTGGAGCTATGCTGGTGCTCGAGAAGACGCTGTTGAACTGCGCGGGCGGGTTCTGGATCACGTTGAAGGTGACGTTGCCGAAGTTCCGCTCGTAGGCGATGCCGTAGCCGCCGCGCAGGGAAGTCTTGCCATCGCCGAAGACGTCATAGGCGAAACCAACACGAGGAGCGAAGTTGTGCTTGCTGGGTTCCCACAATCCACCCACAGGGCTCGCGGGACTATTGGGAGTAGCCGCAACGGTGAAGACTGCTCCGGTCGCCAACTTCTCTTGCAAAGTGCTCCCGGGACCAAAAACAAAATTCGAATCCAGTCTCGGATCCTTGTTGTGTTGTACGCCGTAGTACTCCCAGCGTAAGCCCAGGTTCAGCGTAAGCCGCGAAGTGAACTTCCACGTATCCTGCGCGTACACGGAACCATCGTGATAGCGGTTGCTGCGCGAGAACGACGGCTGGACCGTCGGCAGGTCGATTGAGCAATCCGCCGTGACGATCACATTGTGAGCTGGATCGCGGAAACACGGAAACTTGCCCTGGGGACTGACCACCACCTGGAAATATCCCGAGTTGGCATTCATCATGGAGTCCATACCAAATGCCAGACCGCCGCCCGTGCCGCCCCTTTCGAGCCCTTGTACGGCTTCTTCGTAGGCACCGAAGGTGCGATTATCACGAGTGTAGAGGTATTGGCCGCCAAATCGCAGCTCGTGCTTGCCGTGGTTCCAAGCCAGTGCTTGCCCAAACTGGATCACGTTTTGCGGACCACCGAAGGGAATGGAATTTCCAGGCGTCAGGCAGGAGTAACCCGGCAGGCAAGCGAGTTGGCCGGCGACGGCGGCAGCGGCTTGAACGTTGAGGTAGAGGGTTGGCTGCACCGGTTGCGTGCCGAGTGGCTGTTCCAGGTGGAGCCGGTTCAGGTTGAGCTTGGTATCACTGATCAGGTTCGGACTAAAGACGTGCGTAACGGAGAACAGCAGGTTCTGGTTGAGCTGTGTTTGTCCGCTGTCGAACCCGGCGTAGGGGCTGTTCTGGACGATCCCGTTGAACTCGTTCTGTTTGAACGCGGCATAGCGACCGTACAACGTGGTCTTATTTGTCAAGTTGAAGTCGACGCGCTGTACCATATTCAGCGCATTCTGCGGATTGCCCCCGCCCGAATCGGACGGCGTCTGGTAGTTGACGAGATCAAACACGGGATTGTCGCCGCCATTCGCGGTAGTGTAAGCCGTGTAGGCCGCCGAAGGCGTGTATTTACCGACCACCGCAACCGGCACAGCACCCGCCTGTTGCGCGTTCAACTGGCTCAAAACTGTCACGCCTGAACGGAGACTAAATTGACCGAAATAGGCCTGAGTCGCCGGGTCCGAGGCCGCAATGAAGGCTGGGTCCGGAACCGCCACTTCCACGTTGGCTGCGCTGCGGATCCGGGTCCATTCCGTGTTGCTAAAGAAGAACAGCTTGTCCTTCACGATCGGGCCGCCCAGTGAGTAACCAAACTGGTTGCGCGTGTATTTCGCCTTTGGGACACCGTTGGCATTGCTGTTGTAGTCGTTTGAAGTCAACGCCGATACGCGATTGAATTCATAGAGGCTGCCGTGAAACGCGTTGCTGCCGGACTTGGTAACGACATTAATCACGCCGCCGGAGGCGCGTCCGTATTCGGCTGAAAAGTTATTGCTGGTGACGCTGTACTCGGAAACCGAATCCAGGGGAACCGCCTGACCAACTTTGGTCGTGTACAGGTCGACGTTCTCTCCGCCATCCAACAGAGCGTCGGTGCTGGCGGAACGCTGGCCGTTAATCGATACCCCAGCGCCACGAACAATCTGGTCCGACCCACCCGTGCCGGAAGCGGAATCCTGATTGACATTGCCCATCGTCTGGACGAAGTCATAGGGGTCACGCGTCAGGCTAGGCAGTCGTGAGACTTGCGCCTGGCTGACCGTTTGACTAATCGCGGACGTTTGAGTATCCACCTGGGTTGCGTTCTGGGCGACGACTTCGATCGTTTCGCCAGTCGCTTTTGGCTCGAGCTTCACGTCGAGTACGAGGCGTCCACCCGGGGTGACGGTCGCTCTCTGCTTGTAGGCTCCAAAGCCCTTTTGGGAAATAGCGACATCGTAAGCGCCTGGCAGCAACGCCGAAACCACGTAGCCTCCTTGAGCGTCTGACGTTGCCGTTCGAACGGCCGCGGTGTCCACGGAGGTGACCGTGACCTCCGCTCCGACGACGACCGCTCCGCTTGCGTCTGTCACGGTGCCTGCAACGGTGCCCTTCTCGAACTGGGCAAAAGCCCAGGCGGAAAGAATCGCCAGAGTCGCTAGCAGGAGAATGCACTTTTCCAATCCTGCATGTAAGTTAATTCGCATAGCAAAATGCCTCCAAATCGCGAAAGTGAAATTGACTTTGTCTCGTCAACGCACAAGACACTTTGTGTGTGTTAGCGCCGAGTAAGTGAGAAGAGTCTGTGTTACGTACAAACACTTCGAGTTACGAAGTGTGCAATCTCCCGACCAACTGGGGATCAGGCGATGAGTACGCTAGTTGAATAGGTTGCGATGCGGGACGAAAGCGCGAATACCAATATTGAAATTCAGGCGGTCGATGGGATGTTGAATTTCATAGGTGAAGCACGCGCGCCTCAACACTAGACATGTGTTTCGAAGGGTCGAGGGGATCGGGTTCACAAAACAAAATGAAAATGTCTTCGAGGTCAGCCGGTACCGCTCACGAGCGCTGCCGACGATCCTACCCACTGCATGTTCTTGTTGTGATCTACGCCCATCATCAGGCCGCGGCCCATGCGGACCACGGTCAGCACCGGGACTAGTTTATCGAGCCAGATATACATGATGCGCAGTTCGACTTTTGTCCAGCCGTACGGCGTCTCTACTACCGGGGTGAAATTTAGCCGCTCCTGAAGAATGTATTCGCTGCGCTTCGCCGGCGGAATCGCGTCTAGATCGTTGCGCTTCGGGGCAATGGCCACGCCTAACCCCGCGAACGAATAGAGCGGCTTCAGCACAAAGTGTTCGAGATCCGCCGGCACTTCCTTCAGTTGATCCAGAAACCACGTGCGCGGCACCGACTCATGCTTCAAATAAGGAATGGAATATTTGCTGATCCGGAAATACCAGTTGGGATGCCCCGCCCACTCGACATCCAGCTCATCGCGGAAATCAAACGGCAGCGCGATGCCCTTGCGCTCCAGTTCATCGACGATCGTCCGGTTATAGATGCGCGCAATCGGGACCCGTTGGCCGCCCTCCTCATAAAACAGCCGGCGGCCTTCTTTGCGAATCTTCGTGATGCACACGGTGCGAATGCCGAGCAGTTTTTCGGTCAGCAGGAAATCCGGACGCGTTTTCTGCTCCTCTGGATGGATTTCCATCAGCACCACGTTCGCCGGATCGTGTCCCGCGACAATCGCATCCTGCAGAAGCCGCTTGTAGGAAGCCGCGTCTAGCCCGCTCAAGAAATAGCCAAGCTTCGGG
Organism: Terriglobia bacterium; assembly: GCA_020073015.1. GTDB lineage: Bacteria > Acidobacteriota > Terriglobia > Terriglobales > Acidobacteriaceae > Acidiflorens. The sequence continues at coordinate 20,476 of JAIQFZ010000012.1, forward strand.
TCCAGACCGAACACGTCCATGTAAGCCTGCGCCAATACCGGCTGATACGCGTAGAGAGAAGGGAAGGCCTGCAACTCAACCAGCTTCGGCTGCAGTTCGCCGGCAGCGTCGCGCACGAGACCAAAATCCACTTGCACAAACATCGGATGCGCCGCTTCGTTTGGGACGCGGAACTGAACGGGAATCGAAGCCTGCGAGCGCGCGCGATAGTCGGGGTTCTCCACCAGCTGGCGGATCAGCGTCTTGCCGTCTTCGCCCATGCGCTCCACCAGCGCTGCTGGGAAAAAGCAAGGCGTCTCGCAGAGCGCGAAGGGAACCTCCATCCCGCAGCGCGTGGTCAGTTCGCGGCGTAGCTGCTGGTATTTTTCAGAGGTAAAGCCCGCGTTGAAGGCTTGTCGATAAGAAGGAATCATGGAATAGAGGGGCCAGGTCTCGGATGCGGCCAGTTTTACAATTTGTCATCCCGCCCCTGAGCATCGCGAAGTCAAATACATAGGTCCTTCGCTTCGCTCAGGATGACAGCTCAAATTTATGACAGTTCAAATGTATGCCCCGAACTTGCGGGACACCACGCTAGTCCCGAGCGCTATGATCACGCTTCGATCAAGAACTGCCCGCCGCGCATGATCTGTTCGTTGTCGACCCAGATATCGAAATTCCGTCCGACCACATCGATATGGGTTGACGAGTACCACTCTGCCCCGGTGTGCGCCCCATACGGGTTTCCGAAGGCGATGTGTACGCCCGGGTACTTCTCATCCTGCAGAATCTGGCCGATTACGTCTTTCAACTCGATGTTCGTGCCAATGGCGAACTCGCCTACACGATCGCTGTTCTCGTCGGTATGCGTGTACGCCCAGAAATCACTTTCCAGTTCCTTATTCTCGGAATGCACCTCGACCACGCGATTCCCCTTCACCCGAATCGTCAGAGGATTCGCTTTCAGGTCGCCAAACTTTGCGCACAAATAATCCCCCACCACGCCGTCGATCACAAACGTGCCGTTGACTTCTCCCGGAGTCGTGAAGACCTCGCCACCCGGCAAATTTCCCCACTTCTCAGTGCTGATAATGCCGGAGGTTTTGATCCAGCGGTAATTCGGATTCAAATCCGCCACCAGATCGGTTCCCGAGGGCGTCTTCGCGCGGACTTGCTTGGCTACTCGCAAACGCTCGACAACCTTGGCGCTCAACCGGTCCACTTTCTGGAAATCGGCGCGCATGCCTTCGAGCATGATCTGCTTATTGATGTTGACCATGTGTGCGTGCCGGATCTTGCGCCGGTTCACAATGTCAGTCATCTGCATGCGCGATTTCAGTTCATTGGTCTGCGCCTGCACGGCAAAAATGCTGACCTGGCTGGTCTCCAGATCCTCCGCAATTACACGTGGCATGTCCGTGAGCGGGCGCGTCGCCACCTCCTCCAGCACCCAGGATTGATAGCGGCATCCTACGTTCTCCAGTTCGCGCACCAGCGCGGCGGCGATCTCCAGGCTCACTTCGTCGGTAATGACAGTGACTTTTTCCGTGGGCTGCACGCGCAAGCATACACGCACTGCATTCTGTGCACCGGGCGTGAGTTCCGGATCGAATGCCAGCTGATTCAGTTGTCGTTTGGATGGTTCTGCGGTCCTCAAACTCATCAGACGGCCTTGGCGGTGGGCAAACTTTTGGCTTCGTCCACGCCCACCTCAGTCTCCTCGATAATGTAGTCCACCACGGCTTTCATGTCGCCCGTGTCGCGGAAGACGCGCAGTTGGCGGTCGGCGCCCGTGCCCATCTTCATGATCTCGCGGACGTACTCGACTTCCTCCCGGCTATTCAGTTCGTCGAGCACGTCATCGACGAATTCGAGATACTCTTCGATCAGCTGGCGCTCGGGAACCTCCATCTGCTTGCCGAAGTCGATGAGCTTGCCGTCGATCCCGTAACGCGCCGCCCGCCACTTGTTTTCCATCAGCAGGGAGCGGCGGTAGAGGCGGAATCCCTGATTGGCCGAGTAGAGCTTGTAGAGCTTGACCACCGTGGCCTGAATCAGCGCCGCCAGCGCAATCGTCTCCTCGACTCGCATCGGGATGTCGCAGACGCGGAATTCGAGGGTGTTGAAGAATGGATGGGGCCGGATGTCCCACCAGATCTTTTTCGCGTTATCGATCGAGTTGGTCTTGATCAGCAGCTTCACGTAATTGTCGTACTCGCCCCAGCTGGGGAAGTAGTCCGGCATGTTGGTGCGCGGGAACTTGTCGAACACTTTGCAGCGATACGATTTCAGTCCCGTGTCCATGCCCAGCCAGAAGGGAGAATTCGACGACAAGGCCAGCAGGTGCGGCACAAAATAGCGCGCGTGATTCATCAGGTGGATGGCCGTCTCGCGGTCTTCGATTCCCACATGCACGTGCAGTCCGAAGATCAGGTTCGCGCGCGCGACCAGTTGCAGGTCCTCCACAATGTTCTTGTAGCGCTCGTCCGGGGTGACTTCCTGCACGCGCCAATCCGCAAAGGGATGCGTGGCCGCCGAAGCCAGCCGCAGCCCGTTCTCGCGCGACAGGCGAATCATGTCGCGGCGCAGCTTCTTCAACTCGTCCTTGGCCTCTTTGATATTGGCGCAGACGGATGTGCCGACTTCGACGACCGACTGGTGCATCTCCGCCTTCACGCGTTCCTGCAGCAGTAACCTGCCCTTCTCGATGATCTCGGCGTGTATGTGCGAGCGGAGGTCCCGGGTATCCGGGTCGACCGTCTGGTACTCCTCTTCAATCCCGAGTGTGAAAGTTGGCCTCATCGCGACACCCATGCCAGACAGGACCGGCGCTGGCCGAAGTCCTATTAGTATAGCGTTTCAGCGAGTCGGCGTCCCGCCTGTTCTGGGGGTGCCGGGCGGTCTCTTGGGCACTCTCTTTTGGCCATTGCATCCTTCATGTTAGGTTTCCGACCGCTCGGTCTGTGCCCGGCACTACCCCGCGTTGCCGCCCTCCAGTTGCACGCTATAATTCAAACAATAAGTCGATTCATTCCGGCGCCGTTTTCATCGGGCCGGGTCGTTCCCCCGCCGGGATTCGATCGTCCTGCGGCAATGGGTTCGACGTTGAGTTTGCGCGGACAAGAGTGTCCGCGCTACATCTTTCAATCGAAGGAGCCTGCATGGCGATTCAGAAGACCGAGAAAATCTGGCACAACGGCAAGTTCATTAACTGGGACGACGCCACTCTGCACGTCATGTCCCACGTGGTGCACTACGGATCTTCGGTGTTCGAGGGCATCCGCTGCTACGCGCTGCCCAGTGGCCCGGCCATTTTCCGCGCCAACGAGCACATGCAGCGCCTGATTGATTCGGCGAAGATTTATCGCATCGATGTCGACTTCACCCGCGACCAACTCGTCCGCGGCATGGTCGAACTGGTCAAGGTAAACGGCGCCTGGCCCTGCTACATCCGCCCCATCATTCTCCGCGGGTACGGCGAGGTTGGCGTCAACCCGCTCAGTTCGCCGGTCGAGGTCTACATCTGCAATTACCCGTGGGGCAAGTATCTGGGCACCGACGCGAGCGAGGGAGTGGACGTTTGCATTTCTTCCTGGACGCGTCTCGCGCCCAACACCCTGCCCGCGATGGCCAAGGCCGGCGCCAATTACATGAACTCGCAGCTCATCAAGATGGAAGCCGTCCTTAACGGCTACGCCGAAGGAATCGCGCTCGACAAGAACGGCTACGTCAGCGAAGGTTCCGGCGAGAACCTGTTTGTGATTCGCAATGGCGTGCTGCAGACGGCGCCGCTCGGGAATTCCGTGCTGCCCGGCATCACGCGGGACTCGGTTCTCCAGATCGCCCGCGACCTCGGCATCCCGATTGTTGAGCAGGTCCTGCCGCGGGAACTGCTTTACATCGCCGACGAAGTTTTCTTCACGGGCACCGCCGCCGAAGTTACGCCCATCCGCTCGGTCGACAAAATCACGGTGGGCAAAGGCAAGATTGGAATGGTTACCAAGTCTATTCAGCAGGAGTTCTACGGCATCGTCCGCGGCGAAAAACCCGACCGCTACAACTGGCTCACCCCGGTCCCGGTCGGATCAAAACAGCCAGTAACTGTGTAGTTGTGTGGCGCGGGCGCCCTCGCCCGCGTCTTTTCCAAGCCGTGGCCCTCCTCAATTTGCGCTTCCCGTCCGCATGGGCTAAAGTAAGACCGCCTGATCGTGGGCGACCCTTTCTTGTTTCCTAATCCAGCTCAAAGGAGAAATTCGTATGCCCGCTCCCACTCCTGAATTTGCCGCAACCTACTGCCAGATGATGCTCGAGGGCCTAGCCAATGAAGTCGAGATCACCAAGCGCGTCCTGGCTGCCGTCCCCGAAAGCACGTGCGACGGCTATCGTCCCGACCCGCACGCCCGCAACGGACGGGAACTTGCCTGGCACATCGCCAACAGCGATATCCAGTTTCTCGACGGCATCGCCGACTTGAAGTTCAACATGTCGACGCCGGAAAGCGCCGACAAGCCCAAAACGATTGCCGAGATCGTCACCTGGTACGACCGGAATTTCAAGCGGGCCGCCGATCGCGTGCGCGCGCTCTCGCCGGAGCAGTTGATGACGCCGATTGATTTCTTCGGTGTTTTTAACCTGCCGGCAGCGTTCTATCTCGGATTCCTCAACAATCACTGCATCCATCATCGCGGCGAGTTGGCTACCTATCTGCGCCCCATGGGATCAAAAGTACCCAACATTTACGGCGGAAGTTACGACGAACCCTGGCAGCCGGCAGACGCTGAAACCACCGCTGCCTGAACTTGTGATTTGGGCACTGCATCGCTTTGGTGCCGCCTCGGACCCGAATACAGGAACCTAGCCGCCCTACGCGGGGCGGCTTTTCTTGCTGGCGTCTCGCCCGTTCAGCCGGTCGGGGACGCTCGGCTCCGTTCCTCCATTTCCCAAACGTGCTAATTTGGTTGCCATGTTCATTGGGCACTTTGGGGTCGCATTCGCCGCGAAACGTCTAGCGCCGCGGACATCGCTGGCTACTCTGATCTTGGCCTCGCAGTTTCTCGACTTGCTCTGGCCGATATTGCTGCTGCTCGGGTTCGAGCATGTGCGGATCGTGCCGGGGATCACCAAGGTTCAGCCGTTTGATTTCTATGACTATCCTTTCTCGCATAGTCTGACCATGGCGTTGCGGTGGGCGTTGGCGGTCGGGTTGTTCTACTATCTGGCGCGCCGCTATGTTCGGGGAGCCTGGGTGGCTGGCGCTCTGGTGCTGAGTCACTGGGTGCTGGACTGGCTGGTGCATCGCCCGGATCTGCCCTTGTGGCGCGGCGGACCGAAGTATGGATTAGGGTTGTGGAATTCCTGGCCGGCGTCCATTTCGGTGGAAGTGATCTTGTTCGGAGTGGGAATTTGGCTGTATCTCAGTTCCACTCGCGCACGGGACCGCGTGGGTGTGTATGCCTTGTGGAGTCTGATCACCCTGCTGTCATTGGGATGGCTGGCGGCGGTATTTGGCCCGCCGCCACCCGACACTCACCAACTCGCGCTGGGGGCCTTGGGCATGTGGATCGTGGTTCCCTGGGCGTGGTGGGCAGACGCGCACCGGGAGGACTCGAGTTCGGGGTAGAGAAGCGGGTTGCCGCGTTTTGGCCTTCCGCTTCAGTATGCGTTCTTCATCTTGTCTTGCACACTCTTGGCGAGCTTCTGTATTTCCTGCGCCTTCTTGATTACGTCCATGGAAAGGATGTTGACGCCGCTTTTGTCGACGTGTTCCTTGAGTTCGGCGGTAAGGGCCACCAACTTCTCGGTGTCGCGCCGCAATTGCGACTGCCGTTCCGCGATCATATGCGCGATCTGGTCCCGTTCCATGCGCTCGCGCTGATTGTCGGTCGTCCGATCGTTGCTGGCCTCACGCTCGGCGGCCATCTTCTGGGCCTGAACCTGATCGACAGATACTAACTTTGCCTGCTGCGATTGGACGTGCGGAACGAACAGGGTGAGCGACACGACAAAGGCCACACCATACTTCAACATAGCCGGCTCCTGCATGGTCATCCGAATGGCTCGGACGCTAGGCTTGGTTTAGCACGGTTCACTTTTATGGCGAATACACAAAGAGGGTGGTTAGAAAACCAAGGTAATGGCAGATGAGAATGAACCACCCAAAACTAAGGCGAGGACCGTAGTCCTCGCCTTCTCAACCTTTAACTCTTGTTTGCCGGGGACCAGCGGTGAACGGGACCAATCCCGGGCCCCTCTTACAAGGAGCTCATGTTCGAAAGGAATTCGCTGTTTGCGCGCGTCTTACTGAGCTTGTCGATCAGCAACTCCATGGCTTCGACCGGCGACAGCGGGTTCAGCACCTTGCGCAGCACCCAGATCCGTTGGAGATCTTCTTTGGGGATGAGCAACTCTTCCTTACGCGTGCCGGAACGCTGGATGTCGATGGCCGGGAAGGTACGCTTGTCAACCAGCTTGCGCTCCAGGATGATTTCTGAGTTGCCGGTACCCTTGAATTCTTCGAAGATCACGTCGTCCATGCGGGAACCCGTGTCGATCAGCGCGGTGGCGATGATGGTCAGCGAGCCGCCTTCCTCAATATTGCGGGCCGATCCAAAAAATCGCTTCGGACGCTGCAAGGCGTTCGAGTCCACGCCGCCGGAGAGCACTTTGCCCGAGGGCGGAACGATCGTGTTGTAGGCGCGCGCCAGACGCGTGATCGAATCGAGCAGAATCACGACGTCGCGCTTGTGCTCGACTAATCTTTTAGCCTTTTCGATCACCATTTCCGCGACTTGCACGTGGCGGGCGGCGGGCTCGTCGAAGGTCGAGGAGATAACCTCGCCCTTCACCGAGCGCTGCATGTCGGTGACTTCTTCCGGGCGCTCGTCGATCAGCAGCACCATCAGAACCACTTCTGGATGGTTGGCCGTAATCGAGTTGGCGACGTTCTGCAGCAGCATGGTCTTGCCGGCGCGCGGCGGCGACACGATCAGGCCGCGCTGGCCTTTGCCGAGGGGTGTGAGCAGGTCCATGACGCGCGCGCTGATGTTCTCGCGGACGGTTTCAAGCTTCAACCGCTCCTGCGGATACAACGGCGTCAGGTTGTCGAACAGAATCTTGTTGCGCGCCTCGTCGGGCGATTCGAAATTGACCGCCTCGATCTTGACGAGCGCGAAGTATTTCTCGCCCTCATGGGGCGGGCGCACCTGGCCGCTGATGGTATCGCCGGTTTTCAGGTCAAACTTGCGGATCTGCGACGGCGACACGTAGATGTCGTCGGGCCCGGGCAGGTAGTTGTAGTCGGGCGAGCGCAGGAAGCCGTAGCCGTCAGGGAGGATCTCCAGCACACCTTCAGCGAAGATGTGCCCTTCTTTTTCACTTTGCGCCTGCAGGATCTTGAAGATGAGGTCCTGTTTGCGGAGTCCGCTGGCGCCGGGGAGCTCCAGAGATCGGGCGATCTTGGTGAGCTCCGTAATGTTCTTTTCTTTCAGTTCTGCGATGGTCATATTCACCTACGGAATTGCTTTTCTGGGGAGGGTTCTCTCAGGAAAGATTTATGTTTGCCGCCGTGTGGGCACACGGCGGGGCCGCCTCAGGCAGCCCGCCGTTGTGCTTCGGCAAAGTGTTCTGGTTCGCTTAGAATGTCGTGGCGTTCGGCATCGGCGATCTTGTCAAATACCTGGTTCATGGTTTCCTGAATCCGGGTGTTCGGCCGGTGGAACTTGCGCGTTGCCTTCGAGGCAAGCTGGCAGAGCATATACCGGTTTCGCAGAGTATGCAGTGCATCAAACACACGATCAGAGCGCATTGTTGGTCGTTCTCCTTCTAGGAATAATTTTGGCCACGAGTCCCATCTTCAGCCCATTGGGTTGATGGTCACCTGACAGAGCTGGCCAAACTGCAATTCGGGCTGGATTAAACGGGATTGCCAGATTTACCCAAATAGATGCTCCGCCCAACCCGAAAGTTGCTCAATTCTTTGGGGTTGTTGCAATGAGCGGACGGAGGTTCGTCCGGACGGCCCAAGAAACTCGCGTCTCAGAGGAACGGCCAAGTATAACAAACTGCTGGGCGAGGTCAAGCAGAATTTCTGCCCACGCCCCGGGGCTTCCCAGCGCCTACCTCAACGCGTTCAAACGGGCTGACAGACGCGACTTGTAGCGCGAAGCGGTATTCTCGTGCAACACGCCTTTCTGGATCGCCTTGTCGAGCGCCGAAACGGTCTGCCGGTAGGTTTGCGCGGCCGCGGCCTTGTCGCCTTTTTCCAGGCTCTCGCGCATGATCCGCAGCGCGCTGCGCATCTGCGATGTGTTGGCCCGGTTGCGGGCGGTCCGCTTCTCTGTCTGACGGGCGCGCTTGAGCGCCGAAAAATGATTCGCCATGCTTCTCTGTTACCTTCGTTTGTCCTAGATTGCCCTAGGAAGATATTCCGGTAGGAACCGAAAGAGTATTCTACGGGAGCAAGTCGCGCCCGGTCAAACAGATATGGATCCGCTGGAACGGCTCAAAGTTCTCATCAATTCCTCTACGCCCATCGTCGTCATGGAAACCGTCGAGGAAGTCCAGGCGGTTTCGCTGGTGCGTTCGGCCTGTTCGCAACTGAACCTGGCCGTGTATGAGTGGACGATCGCCGACGGGCTGGTGCGTTCCGGAAGCGGTGCGCCAGTCTCCGCGCAGGCATATGCAGCGCGTCCGGATACGCGGCTGGGCGCACTTTCGCAAGGCAACCGTGAGGGAGATCGACTGGCGCGCGCAGTACTGTCTTCGATCGGTTCCGATGCCGCCGCTGCACCCAAAGCCGCAGTGTACAACTCGACTGACCCCGTGCAGGCGCTCGCCAACATGGAGTCGATGACGGTCGAGGCCGTCTTTGTGCTGAAAGACTTCCACCGCCATTTGGAGAGCCCCGTGGTCGTTCGCCGCTTGCGCGACGTGGGGCAGAAATTCCAGACGAACCGCAGGACGCTGGTGATTACGGCGCCCTCGATCGATATGCCCCCGGAACTCGCCAGCCTGGTCGAGTTCTTCGACCTGCCCCTGCCCGACCTCGACCGCCTGCGCGCCCTCATCAAGGAAACCTACACCCGCATGGTCGGCACGCACACGCTCAAGCTCCAACTCGATGCCAACGGCGTCGACGCCATGGCTGCCAATCTGCGCGGCCTGACTGAGGAAGAAGCCGAACGCGCCATCTCGCAGGCGATGGTCACCCGCTACGCTTTGTCGCCGGACTGCGTCACCGATGTGCTCGCCGCGAAGAAAGCTTTGCTCAAGCGCTCCCAAATGCTCGAATTCATCGACGCCAACGACACCATGGCGAGCGTCGGGGGCCTCGAGAATCTGAAGCAGTGGCTCGCGCAGCGGCGCGGTGCATGGGAGCCACAGGCCCGCCAGTTCGGCCTCGAACCTCCGAAGGGCGTCATCATCCTCGGCGTGCAAGGTTGCGGAAAGAGTCTCTGCGCCCGTTCGGTCGCCGGCGAATGGCAACTCCCGCTGGTGAAATTCGACACCGCCGCCATCTACGACAAGTACATCGGCGAAACAGAAAAGCGCATCCAGAGAGTTTTCAAAGTTGCCGAGGGCCTGGCGCCCTGCGTGTTGTGGATCGACGAACTGGAAAAGGTCTTCGCCGGAAGCGGTCCCGATTCCGCCTCGGCCGATGCCGGCGTGTCGTCGCGCCTGCTGGCGTCGTTTCTCTCCTGGATGCAGGACCGCAAAACCCCCGTCTTTGTCGCCGCCACCTGCAACAACGTGACCGTGCTGCCCCCGGAGTTGATCCGCAAAGGCCGCTTCGACGAACTCTTCTTCGTCGACCTCCCCAACACGGCTGAGCGCAAACAGATCTTTTCGATCCAGCTGACCAAGCGCAAACGCAATCCCTCCGACTACGATCTGGACAGGATTGCTGCAGCGGCCAAGGGCTTTTCCGGAGCCGAAATCGAATCCGCCGTGCAGGGAGCTATGTACGCTGCGTTTTCCCGCAAGCAGGAACTGAGCAGCGAAGATCTGCATGCCGCGCTGTTGTCCACCGTTCCGCTGTCGATCACGCGGGCGGAAGAGATCGCCACGCTGCGCGACTGGGCTAAGGACCGCGCGGTCTGGGCGTCGTCGCCGGAAGCCAAGCGTGAAAACGCGTGACCGGAAGCTAACGCCTGAACCGAAGGATGTGGTCTAGCCAGGCCCGGTCGCGAGCGCAAACGCTGTTTTCGTCAATCATTTGGCATCTCGGTCCAGGTTTCGTTTGGTCGAGGCCAAGCTGCTCAACTCTGGTAAGCTGAACGGCCATGAAAACATTGTCGGTATTTGTGTTGCTATGTGCCGTCACGCCTCTCGTCAGCTGCCAAGAACCCACCAAGAAGAGCACCACTCTAAAGCCGGACAGCGGCAATTTTGCTCAGAACACGTACAGGAACGATTTCTTCGGCTTTTCGTACTCGCTGCCAAGGGAATGGAATAAAAGCAGAGTTTCACCATCCCCACTTCCTTCCGGCGCATATTACCTATTCATAGGAGACCGTGATACGGGGCATTCTCTCTTGAACCGCGTCACGGTCGTTGCTGATCCCGAAAGCTCTAACCGTGCTGGGCTTTCTGCGCAAGAATACTTGTCAGCGTTTATCCGGGCACAGGTCAGGCAGGCCCATGCCGAAGTGACCCGGGAACCATCCTCATTCGCTTCAGGAGGAAGCGATTTTTATAGAGCGGATTACAAATGGGTGGATAATGGCACTACGATATACAGCTCTATGGTGTGCATCAAACGTAACAATTACTGGCTGGATTGGAACTTTGTGACACCGTCACAACGAGACCTTGATGATGCTATGAATACGGTTCAACATATCTCCTTTGATACTCCCTCAGCACGCCCGCAATGACACTGTTCACATCGGAAAAGCCCTGACTCTTCGCCCGCCACGAAGCCGCCCACACTAGAGCTCTGACTTCACTCCGAGATCCCTGCCACCCGCCGCGCGTCGTCCCACTCCTTCTGCAGATCTAACTCGTCGATCCACGTCGTCAAATAGGAGCGATCCAGCGCTCCCCAGCGCGCTCTCAGGATCGCGGCTGCGTCCTCAATCTGACGCCGTGACTGCGCGAGCTTGGCCCATTCGAGTTTCGAGAGGACTACGTCCTCGGCGCTCGCGAGGAAGAGGGGGACGTCATGCAGGCTGACCCGCTGGCGACGCCGGAACTCTTCCTGGCTGAAGGCGCGCGATTTGCGGATGATCAAATCAATCTTCCAGCCCGTTAACAAATCAATCACGTTGAACATAGACTGCCGGTTGTAAGCTTCCAGGGCCGCGTCCAAGTCAGCGTAGTATTGGTTGCTTGGCAACGCTTCGATGAACTCTCGCAACTGCGCAGGAGTCGCTTCCATTACGAGATCAATGTCTTGTGTGGATCGCGGCGCGCCATAGTGGGCACTGGCAAAAGACCCCGAGAGCATATAACCAATGCCAGCTTGGTCAAGCGCAGAAGAGATTCTTTGGAAGACTTCCGAGACGCTCATCTCAGTCCGGCAGGCAAGGGTGCCGGAAGAAATGCCAGCCGCAATAATTCCCGCGCAATCTGCGCTTCCGTCCACTCGGGATGATCGCGCCGAATTCCTTCTCGCGCCAAATCCCGAGCGAACATGCTCATCTCATAGGCAAGGGTTATACGCTGCTCTCCCGACATCGCGCGCAGAATCTCGTCTTGCTTAGCCCGCGCCTCCGGACTGGTGTCCGTCATCGTCATGCCGAAAATGTTAGCACGGGGATCCAGTTGGCCGTGGTTTGCAAGAGCGCATGGTTGGGAGGCCACTTCCGACACCATTGACTCCCCCGTCCGCCCGCGCTACGCTTGATTCAAATGATGGCTGTCCGCGCCACGCTGGCGCGCGTTGCGGAACCCTCCACCCTTAGAGACAATTCTTGCGTGCAAAAACCGGACGCCCCGATCCATCGGACGGGGAACGACCATCCCAGCAGGGCCCCCAGGCTGCAGGAGGCAGCGCGATTACCCTGAATGAAGAAAAGCATTGAAATCAGCCCTAACATCGAGACCCTGTTCGGCACCCGCGACGAAAATCTGCACGTGCTGGAAGATGGCCTGAACATCAATATTGATCTGCGCTCCGATCGCATCGAACTGGAAGGCGCGGCGCGCGACGTGGCGCGCGCCGAGCAACTGTTTGCCGATTACGACCACCTACAGCGCAACGGATTCCAATTCAACAATGGCGATCTGAATAGCATGCTGCGCGTGGTGGTCGGCGACCCCAACGTGACGCTGCGCGGACTGGCCGAAGCCGGGCGCCAGCGTGCTTTCGGACGCCGCACCGTCCAGCCCAAGAGTCCCAACCAGCGCCGCTACCTCGAAGCCATCGAGCAGTACGACATGGTATTCGGCGTCGGCCCGGCAGGCACGGGCAAAACGTATCTTGCCGTGGCGATGGCCATCTCGGCGCTCATCAACAAGCAGGTGAACCGCATCATCCTGGCGCGGCCCGCGGTAGAAGCGGGCGAACGCCTGGGCTTTTTGCCCGGCACGCTGCAGGAAAAGATCGATCCCTACCTGCGTCCGCTGTACGACGCGTTGTTCGACATGCTCGACCCGGAGCGCGTCGAGCGCTATCTCGAAAAGAACGTGATCGAGATCGCGCCCATCGCCTTCATGCGCGGGCGCACGCTCAACGACTCGTTCGTGATTCTCGACGAAGCCCAGAACACGACGTCGGAGCAGATGAAAATGTTCGTCACGCGCCTCGGCTTTAATTCCAAAGCGGTCATCACCGGCGACATCACGCAGATCGATCTGCCCAACGCCCGCCGCAGCGGCCTGCTCGAGGCGATCGACATTCTGCAGGGCGTCAACGGGTTGGCGTTCGTGTACTTCGACGAAAGCGACGTGGTGCGCCATCACCTGGTGCAGCGCATCATCCGCGCCTACGACGAATATAAAGCGCGGCTGGCGGAGCAGCAGTTGTCGCTGCTCGAAGCCAAGGCGGGCGCAGAAACAAGAGCCACAAACGGAAAGAACGGCGCCGAGGCCAGTGCCGCGCCGCCGCTGGAAGAACCGCGCGTGCGCGATTAATCGGAATCCGAATCCGTCAAGGAGGGAGCCCCCAAGGTCCCTCCTTTCGCATTTGATATATGTTGTGAGATTGATCCGGGCGGATTGAGTTGCTGAAGTGATTTAGGGTGGCGCAGCAGCGCTTTGCAGACCGGAGCAAGATCTGGTTTTGGGTGGCGCAGCGCTTCAGCGCTGCGGTTCACGGCCTTTTTTGTACCGGGGCTTTAGCCCCCGAGGACACATGGTCATTCTTCACAAGCCCGTTGCCGGATTGACCAGACTGGTGCTCACTCGCTTCCTCGCGCGTGCCCGCCGCGCCGCCGGTCTGCGCGCCTCGGTCAACGTCCTCGTCACGACAAATGCCGAGATGAAATCGCTGAACCGGCGTTTCCGCGGAAAAGACAAGCCGACCGACGTGCTGTCATTTCCCGCCCCGCCCGATGCCAACAAGAACTTGGCCGGCGACATTGCCATCTCCGCCGAAATCGCCACCCAGAACGCGCGCTTCCTGGGCCACAACCCCGCCGTAGAGGTTAAGATTCTTATCTTGCACGGAATTCTCCATCTTCGCGGCTACGACCACGAGCGCGATCACGGCCAAATGGCCCGGCGCGAGCAAGAACTGCGCCGCGAACTCCATCTGCCACTCGGATTGATCGAGCGGACCGAAACGAAGCGGAGGCACGCGTGATCGGCGCCGGCATCACCCTGACGCTTCTGCTCGGCCTGCTGACGCTGGTCTCCTACGTGGACCGCGTGTACCAGGAAATCGGCAAGTTCCTGTCGCGCGAATTTCAGGACAATATCGACACCTTCGAGCAGATCGTAGAGCCACGGCTGGGCGTGGGCCGCACGCGCGCGTCCCTCTCGATGGCCATTCTCACCCAGTTGACCACGGCCGCCATCGCCATGATCGTCGGCTTCACCGTGTTTCGCGATCGTGCCTGGAGCGTCTACGAAGTGCTCGAGGCAGTCCTCAGCCTGGTTCTCATCATCATCATCTTCCACCGCCTGCTGCCGTTTGTGTTCTTCTCGCGCACCCAGGGACGCTGGCTGATGCGCTGGACGCTGCTTCTGCGGCTCCTGATTTATCTGGTCCTGCCGGTCACGCTGGTGCTGGGATTCTGCCAGTCCGTGGCGGCGCTCACCCGCGAGCATGCGGATGTGCAGCCGGAAACCTCGTCCGAAGCGGTCGATGCGTTGATCGAAGCGGGACAGGAAGAAGGCATCATTCAGGAAGGCGACCGCGATCTGATCCAGTCGGTGGTCGAGTTCGGCGGCAAAACGGTTCGCGAGGCGATGAAGCCCAGGCCGGAGATGCTGGCCATCCCGGCCGAGACCACCGTCGAGCGCTTGCTGGAACTGCTGCAGAGCAAGCATTTTTCCCGCATCCCCGTGTACGAGGGCTCGATCCACAACATTCGCGGCATTCTCTACGCGCAGGATCTGCTGCAGGTGCCCGACTCCGAAGCCCACACGCGCACCGTCGCCAGCCTGATGCGCAAAGAAGTTTACTTCGTCCCGGAAACGAAGCTCGGCAGCGACCTGCTGCGCGAGATGCAGCGCAGCAACATCCGCATGGCGATCGTGGTCGATGAATACGGAGGCGTAGCCGGCCTGGTGACGATTGAAGACCTGGTCGAAGAAATCGTCGGCGAAATCAGCGACGAACACGAGAAACCCCAGATCACGCGCGAGAGCGATCACTCCTACATCGTCCCCGGCAACATGGACGTGGACCGCCTCGACGAACTCTTTGGCGTCCGCCTGGAAGGGAAAGAGTCAGCCACGGTAGCGGGCCTGGTCAGCGAACTCGCCGGCCGGATTCCGAAAAAAGGCGAAGTCATCGAAGACGAAGGCCTGAAGTTCGAAGTGCTCGACTCGACCGATCGCCGGGTCGAGCGCGTGCGGATTACGACGGTAGAGCCGAAGCAGATGAAGTTGATCTAGTGAAGGGGCGGTTCTAAGAAAAGGCGGGTGCCCCACTCATTCGCGTTCTTTGCGAATGAGTGGGTGGCTTCCAGACTAGAGGCCCGACAGCTGGCGGCAACTATGGTCGTGACAATCTCGCCGCCGCGACGCAAGATCTTCGGCCGGCTTTCCATCACGGTCGGGAATGCGGTGCAACTCTCGGGGATGTTGGCTGCTTGTGCCTTGTTCGCTGCGGCTCGCTCCACAGATTCGAAATCGGCCGCCATGGTCGCCATGGTCTTAGGCTGGGTTCTGCTGTATTTCTTCTGCCACGCCATCGCTCACTGGGTGGTCGGGCGGATCCTTGGCATTGGCTTCGCTTTTTACACGGTTGGCGGAACCGGAAATCCAGAAGGCTATCCCGCTGGCCTGCGGTGGTTTTTCGAGCATCTCCCCTTCTTTGGTGTGCAGACGGAAAAGGCCTCGAGGGAGAAAGCCACCCCGGCGGCCAAAGCAATCATGTGGTCGGCGGGCGTGACGTCTTCCGCGGTTGTTCCAACCTGGGGCGCGCTCTGGGCTTGGACCTCAGGCGTTCCCGGCAGCAAATTGTTTCTGATCTTTGCGGCGATCTGGGCAATCGCTACACTGGCCAGCAACTGGACCAGTCGCACGGGCGACTATTCGAAGGCTCGCCGCGCCCTCGGCCGTCCCTGACCGATATTTCTCTGGATGTCAGGTTGCATACGGAGTGACACTACAGGTTGTCATCTTGAGCGAAGCGAAAGACCTATGCATTGTGCAGTCCAGTACACAGGTCCTTCGCTCGCTCAGGATGACAGGGTGGTTTTCTGCTGCGAACTTGCGGGACACCACACTAGCAGCCGGTAGCTAGCAGCCAGTAGCTAGAAGCCAGTCGCTGCTAGTAGCCTGTACTCATGTCCTTCCACTCCGGATTCGTCTGCATTCTCGGGCGTCCCAACGCGGGCAAGAGCACGCTGCTCAACGCGCTGGTGGGCGAGAAGCTCGCCATCATTTCTCCCAAGCCCCAGACCACGCGCAACCGCATTCTTGGCATCATCAACATTCCTCCGCAGAAAGGGCGGGAGGCCGGACAGATCGTCCTCATCGACACGCCCGGCGTGCACCGTTCCGGCTCCTCGCTGGGCCGCAAGATGATGGCCGAGGTGCGCGAAGCGCTCGAGGGCTGCGAACTTATTTTGCTGATCGTCGATGCCAAGAGGAAGTGGGATTCCGACGATGCCTTCGGCCTTGACCTCGCGAAAAAGGGGGGAACACCCGTGTTCCTTCTGCTCAACAAGATTGATCTGCTGGCCGACAAGCGCGACCTGCTGCCGCTGATTGCGCAGTTCCAGTCGCTGCATGACTTCAAGGAGATTGTTCCGATCTCCGCCCTCAAGAAAAAAGGACTCGACGAATTGCTGCAATGCGTTGTGAAAGCCTTGCCGAATGGCCCACGCTATTTTCCTGAAGATCAGATTACCGACCAGCCGGTGCGCTTCATGGCGGCGGAGTTGATCCGCGAGCATGTTCTGATGCAGACGCATGAAGAGGTGCCGCACGCGGTCTCGGTCGTCGTCGAGCAGTTCGAAGAAGGTCCAAAGCTGGTCCGGATCGCCGCGGTCATTTATTGTGAGCGCGACGGCCAGAAAGCCATCTTGCTCGGGAAAGGTGGCCAGATGCTGAAGAAGATCGGCACTTCGGCGCGACTGGACATCGAGAAGATGGTTCGGACCAAAGTGTTTCTGGAACTCTTCGTCAAAGTGCAGCCGGGGTGGCGCGATTCACGGCAGTTTGTCGAGGAACTGGACTGGCGGCGCCAACTCGAGTCGATTGCGGGTCCGCCGCAGAAGTAGACCCGGCGTTCGGCTCTGGGCGCTGGGTTTCAGGGGGCATTCCTGCGCGCGTGCGCTCGAATGGCGTTGCTTTCTGCTCAACGTTTTGGGCGGCATTACCTTCGACCTGTTACTCCGGGTTCGTTCAAAAAACGCGACACGGCTATCAATCTCTAGACTTTCTCGACCCGTTCGTGCATCTTAAATAGCTGAGGGGCACAAAGCCAAAAGCCGGGAGCCTGGAGCCGGCACCCTGACCATGCCAGATTCTTCCCCATCCTCGAAGCCGCTGCCATCCTGCAATTTCGACGCGCACCATCTCAATCTCAAGCTGAGCGTGACGCTCAGTGCGGACCGCAATACGGTCGATCCGGTGGTGCGCAGCATCATGAAAGTCGTCCGGGAGATGAAATGCGCCAACGGGCGCGAGGACGACATTGAATTGGCATTGTCAGAAGCGCTGGCGAACGCTGTGGTGCATGGAGCGGGTTTGGACCCGAAGAAGATTGTGGAGTGCGACGTGGCGTGCGACGAAGAACACGGCATGCTAATTGTGGTGCGCGACCCCGGTCCGGGCTTCGACCCCGAGCAGATCACCGATCCCTGTTGCGGCGAGAATATCTATTCCAGCCACGGCCGCGGCATCTACCTGATCAATCAGTTGATGGATGAAGTGCAGTTTCGGAAGAACGGAACTGAGATTCACATGATTAAGAGGTAGGTCGCAGCTTGCAGTTGGTAGTTCGCAAAATCACTTCCCACCCGGAACGCCCCAACTACGAGCTACGAACTCCGAACTACGAGTCTTTTGCGGCAATTCCCAGACTCTTCATCTTCCGGTACAGGTGGCTCCGCTCCAGCCCGAGCGTTTCCGCGGTGCGGCTGACGTTGCCGTGATTTTCATCCAGCTTCTTGAGAATGTAGTCGCGTTCATACGCGGCGCGAGCCTGGTGCAGGGTGGAGCCGTCGCCGCTTCCGGTTCGACGCGCACCTTCGCGGTGCACCAGTGGAGGAAGGTGCTTGCGTTCGAAGCGTGAGGTGGTTGGATTCATAATCACGATCCGTTCGATCACGTTGCGCAATTCGCGCACGTTCCCCGGCCAGGCATAACGCATCAGCACTTCGATCGCGTCATCCGTGATTTCGCGCGGACGACGGCCGTACGCCGATGCAAACTCCTTCAGAAAATACCGCGCGAACAGCGGAATGTCTTCTTTGCGTTCGCGCAGTGGCGGCACCACGAACGGAATCACGTTGAGCCGGTAAAACAAATCTTCGCGGAAGTTGCCCTTCGCGATTTCCTCCTCAAGGTCTTTATTCGTCGACGCAATCACGCGCACATCGACCGTGATGGGGTCATCGCTTCCGACCGGAGTGAAACGCTGCTGTTCGAGCGTGCGCAGAACCTTCGACTGGGTCTTCAGGCTCATGTCCCCGATCTCATCCAGAAACAGTGTTCCGCGATCGGCCTTCTGGAACTTGCCTTCCTTGTCTGCGGTAGCGCCCGGAAACGACGCTTTGCGATGTCCGAACAGTTCGCTTTCAATCAAGTCCTCCGGAATCGCGGCGCAATTGACCTCGACAAACATCTCGTCCCGGCGCAGGCTCTGCACGTGGATCGCGTGCGCCACCAGTTCCTTCCCGGTGCCCGACTCGCCATAAATCAGCACGCGGCCGTTGGTCGGCGCCATCAGCGCGATCTGCTGGCGCAAGGCTTTCATTGGGATACTGTCGCCCACGATCACGCTCTTCGTCTGCAACTGCTTTCGCAGATCGCGATTCTCATGCCGCAACCTGCGAGTCTCAATCGCGTTCTTGATCAGGATGAGTGTTTTTTCGAGCGATAGTGGCTTTTCCGCAAAATCGTAGGCGCCGAGTTTGGTGGCGCGCACTGCGGTTTCGATCGTGCCGTGCCCGGAGATCATGATGACCTCGGGCGGATCGTCGAGGGCGCGGATCTTTTCGAGCGTTTCCAGGCCATCCATGCCGGGAAGCCAGACGTCGAGCACAACTACGTCGAAGCTGGTCTTGCGCAATAGTTCCAGGCAGTCTTCACCGCTGGGGCTGGTGGCGACTTGGTAGCCTTCGTCCTCGAGAATGCCCTGCAGCGACTCGCGGATACTGGCTTCGTCGTCAACGATCAGGAGATGTTCCATGGTTAGCTTGCCGCCGGGGCGCTCACCGCTTCGGGCGCGACCGGCAGTTCGACCACGAAGCGGGTGCCCATCGGCTTATTCTCTTCCACCCGGATGGAGCCCCGATGATCTTCCACGATGCGGCTCACAATGGCCAGCCCGAGTCCAGTGCCGCGCTGCTTAGTGGAAAAGTAGGGAAGAAACAGCCGCTCCTTCACGTCACGGGAAATACCGTGCCCGGTGTCGGCGACGACGAGTTCGACGGCATCGCGGCTGCCGACCAGCGAGGTCGAAATCGTGATCTCTTTCAGGATTGCGTCCTGCAGGGCTTCGGCGGCATTGTCGACCAAGTTGGCGACCGCGCGCTTGATGGCTTCCGGATCCGCCATCACGTTCGGGAGGTCCGGCGCCAGTTCCGTGCGCACGCGAATGCCCTCCAGCCGCCCGTCGAACATGATGAGCGCGTTCTGGACCAGGCTGTTCAAGCCGGCGGGTTGCGGGCGGGAAGCGGGAAAGCGCGCCAGGACGGAGAATTCGTCGACCAGCGTGCGCACCGTTTCCGCCGCATTATGGATCGTTTCTGCGCAGGTTCGAATGATCTCCAGCGAATTGGCATCGGGCGTCGTGCCGCGGGCCAGGTGGCGACGAATGCGTTCCGCGGAAAGCGCGATCGGGGTCAGCGGGTTCTTGATCTCATGCGCCACGCGCCGCGCCACCTCGCGCCAGGCCGCCTGTTTTTGTGCCCGGAGCAGGTCGGACAAGTCTTCGAACACCAGCACGTACCCCCAACGCTCGGCTGAGTGCGCGAGCGCGGCGACGGTAACCGCAACATTGAGCTGCGCGCGGGGCAGCGTGAGTTCCATATTCGCGGCCGTGATTCCCATGCGATCGGCACGGCGCAGCAACAATTCCAGGTCGTCGAGGACATCGGCCGGCAAAATATCCCGCAGGGGAACGTTCACCAAAGCCGAGGGTGCCGCGTACTGCGCCTGATCCAGCGAAAACATCCGGAACAGGGAAGCGTTGACCAGGGTAATGCGGCGGCTCGCATCGATCGAAATTACTCCGGTCGGAATGCTCTCCAGGATGGTTTCGATGTAGCGGCGCCGTCGTTCCAGGGCTTCGTTGACATGGCCCAATTCGTGGCTGGACGCCTCGATCTGGTGGCGGCTGGATTCGAGTTGCTCGGCCATGCTGTTGAATGACAGCACCAGTTCGGCCAACTCGTCGGTGGCGCGGATATCGACCCGATAATCGAGCTGACCTTTGGAGATGGCTTCGGTGCCCGCCGCCAGCGCTGCCACCGGCCGGTTCACCAGCTTCGAAAGAAACAGGGCGAGCCATGTCGACGCGAATAGCACTACGACGGTCAAGAGCAGAAGGAACCCGATATAGGTCCGGCGTACCAGCTTTCTTTGGCGCGCCAGTTCGATGTAGCGCTGCTGGCTGTCGAGGATTTGTTTTGCCGTTTCCGCAAACTTCGGCGGCAAGGGCATGGCGACCAGCACGCCGCCGTCGCCAGCGGAGGCGGCCCCGACAATGTAGTCGGTCCGGCCCCACTGGAAGTGAGGATGTTCTCCGCGCAGTGCCGGCTGGAGGGGGAAGCGGTCTTTCATTTCTGTCCACCGGGCCGGGGCGTTTAAGCTGGCTGCCGCGTTGCCCTCCTCCAGGGCCAGTACGAATCCGCCCTGCAGCGTTGGGATGTGTTCCCGGAGTTCTTCATCGGCGGCAGAAAAATTCTTGCTGGCAAAGGCTCTTTGAAATTCTTCCGACTGCGCGATCGACTGCGCCTCCGAGGTTGCGTTCTGGCCAGCGTAGTCATAGAGCAGAGCCGACATGGCGGCCGTGTCCGCTCGCACTTCTTCGACTGGCTGCGAAAACCACTTGTCAATCGAGCGGTTCATCAGCCCATACGAGAACCAGAACATCGCGATCACCGGCAAAAACGACAGCAGCAAATTGACCACGACCAGGCGCGTGCGGAACTTCGAACCGGCCACACCCTGCTGGCGCTCGGCGTAGAGTTTGAGCAGGTTGCGTCCCAACACCACCGTCAGCGCGACAAACAGCAAGAAAATCAGCGCCGACAGTCCGGCAAACAGAAGCAGTTGCTGGTTGCTGTCCGGGCTGATGAATTTCAGGTTGAACGAGCCTTGCAGAACCAGGATCGCGAGCAGAAGAAAAGCCGTCACCGCCAGCCCGATCACGGCCTTCCGCCGCCCCGACGTTTTGGGCTCGACGTCGCGAATTGGATTCGGTGTGACCAAGGCCAAGCATCCCGGCAAGAACACGCAACCGGCGACAGGATTGGTCCATTATAGAACCGCCAGGCAGCGCCAGTGACGATGGGCAAAGGGACTTCGCAGGGTGGTAAAGTTCTTCGTGACCCGTCAATTCTTCCGGCATCCGGACGGGACGACGAGATCATGCACATTCCTGATGGTTACCTCAGCCCGTCGACTTGTGCGACCCTCTATTTGTTCGCCGCTTCGGGCTGGTATGCGGCGCTGAAGCGCATCAAGCAGCTTCTCGCCACGCGCGCCATCCCACTGATCTCAGTGTTTGCGGCCTTCTCCTTCGTCGTCATGATGTTCAACGTTCCCCTGCCCGGCGGAACCACCGGTCATGCCCTTGGCGTGGGCGTCGCCGTGATCGTGCTCGGCCCCTGGGGTTCGATGCTTGCTATTTCGATTGCTCTCGCCATCCAGGCGCTGTTCTTCGGCGACGGCGGGATCACCACGTTGGGAGCGAATTGCTTCAACATGGCAATCGTTGGATCGTTCACGGCCTACGCTGTGTACCGGATGATCGCAGCGAACTCGCAGTTGAACTCTCGCAGACGAGTCCTGGCGGGGGCGGTTGCCGGGTATGTGTCCATCAACGCCGCAGCCTTCGTTACAGCCATTGAGTTCGGAATTCAGCCCACGCTTTTTCATGACGCCAGCGGCACGCCGCTCTACGCGCCCTATCCGTTGCATGTGGCCATTCCCGCGATGATGATCGGACATCTGACCTTCGCAGGGCTGGCGGAAGCGGCGATCTCGGCCGGCATGGTGTCCTATCTCCAGCAAGCGGACTTGGGTCTTCTGCGAGGGGTAGGCGGTCTGGCCCAGACGGCGGGGCCGACCATCGCTGACCCGCACGCCGAACGCTCCCAGAGACGACTGTGGTGGGCGGTGGCTCTCCTCATGTTGTGCACGCCGCTTGGCATCCTGGCGGCAGGCACGGCCTGGGGCGAATGGTCGTCTGCTGATTTAATGAATCCGCACACGCAGGAACAGATCGGAGCCGCCTCGGGCAACCATGCGCCTCCGTCTTCCGTTCCTGCCGGGATTCAAAAGCTGTCGACCCTGTGGACGGCGCCGTTCCCCGGCTATGCGCCGAGGTTCATCAAGAGTCCGGTGTTTGGGTATTTGCTCTCGGCAATGTTTGGGGTGGGGTTCTTTGTCTTGGCTTCGCTAGTCGGGGGAGTAATCGCCAGAAAATGGCCGAGGAGGACCCTTCGCTCGTGAGCCGGCATTCTTTCCTCGAATCGACATTGCGAGGCTTTACCCGAGCCGTATCGAAAGCCCTCCTCTCGGAACACGCAGCAACCCAAAGTGGCCTGCTGCAGCAACTGGATCCGCGCGTCCGGGTCATCGGAATCCTTGCTCTCGTTATTTCGGTGATCGTCTGTCGAAGGCTGGAAGCCATTGCAGCGCTGTTGCTCATCGCGATTGCCATCGCGGTCGCTTCCCGAGTGAGTCTCTCGTCACTCGCCAAACGCGTCTGGCTTGTGATTCTCGGTTTCTCGGGCATGATCGCACTGCCCGCCTTATTCCTTACTCCTGGAGAACCACTCTTCACGGCGCCGATATTGCACCTTTCAGCCTCCGTCCAAGGGATGCGAACGGCCGTGTTGCTGGTCCTGCGGGTGGAAACCGCGGCGACACTGACCACCGTGCTGGTGCTTTCGACCGCCTGGACACACATCTTGAAGGCGCTCCGTTCACTGCATCTCCCAGCCGAGGTCGTTACCATGCTGGCCATGACGCACCGTTACGTGTTCTTGCTGATCGAAACCGCCAACCAGATGTTCGAATCGAGGCAGAGCCGAACGGTTGGTATCTTGAGCGGTTCTGAGCAACGCAAAATGACGGCCCGAACCGCCGGAGTCCTGCTCAGCAAGAGCATCGAACTCAGCCACGAGGTGTACCTGGCCATGTTGTCGCGGGGCTTCCGGGGAGAGGTTCGTCTGTTGACTGATTTTCACCTGCGATCCCGCGATTACGTCGGCCTGACGGCCTTCATCTTTACCAGCTTCTTAGCAGTGTGGATCGGGAGGTAAGCGAGCATTGGCGTCAACGTTCGAAGTGCAGAACATTAGCTTCTCGTACGAAGCGATCCCGGCGCTCTGTGGACTAACGCTCCACATCGGGGAAGGGGAGCGAGTTGCGTTGCTGGGCGCCAACGGCTCCGGCAAGTCCACGCTGCTGCGGATTCTGGACGCGCTCTATTTTCCCTCGGCGGGTTCGGTCACCTTCAAGGGAGACACGCTAACCGAAAAGCGCCTTCAGGAGGAAGAATTCTCTCTGAAGTTCCGTCGTCGCGTCGCCCTTGTTTTTCAGAATCCCGATGTCCAGCTGTTCAACCCAACCGTCTTCGACGAGGTCGCCTACGGTCCATTGCAGATGCAATGGAGTAAGCAAGACGTGATGCGGCGAGTGGAGGAGACGCTCCAGTTCATGTCCCTTGCGCACTTGCGGGACCGCCCGCCCTACCGGCTCTCGGGGGGCGAGAAAAAGCGGGTCGCCCTGGCCTCCGTCCTGGTCCTCGACCCCGAAGTCTTGCTGCTCGATGAGCCCACCGCGACCCTCGATCCGAAGAGCCAGAGCCAGGTCGTGGACCTCATGCAGCAGTGGAAGGGTACAGCGAAGTCCGTGATCACCGCGACCCATCAGCTGGAGATTGTGGAAGACATCGCGGATCGCGTGTACGTGCTGGAGGCAGGCACCGTGATTGCCGAAGGCACTCCCTCGGAGGTTCTCTCCAACACTGAATTGCTGCTGCGGGCAAACCTCATTCACGCCCATCGTCATTCCCACGACGGCGTCGTGCACTCCCATCCTCACTTGCACGGACATGCGCGCCATGAACACGAGCACTAGCGGGCTGCCGACAATCCCATCTCGCGCTTGATTTTGGGTGGCGCAGCGCTTCAGCGCTGCGATTATCGGCTTGTTTTCAGTGTCGGCTTCAGCCGCTGCGGTCAGACTACCGCGCAGAAAATACTCTTCCTGCGGCCTCTTAGAAAAAGCTCCCAGCGGACGAGTGCCAGTCGAGTCACCGGGCAGCGAGTGCCCCTCGCAACGCCCGATACGCAGGTTTCGGCAGATAGTTGCGATCAAACGGCAGGGCAGCGCCGCGGGCCTTTTTCGAGTGCGAACCGATCCATGAGTACTTGTCCGTGAATCCCCAGGTCTGGATGGCCGTGCAACCGGGATGAGCCAAGCAGGCTGCGGCGATCTGGCGATAAATATCGGCTTGCCGTTGCAGGTCTTCCGCGCTGGCGTTGCCGTGGGCGTCGACGGGCAGGGAGACGTCCATCTCGGTGATCTGAACTTGCACTCCAAGCGCCGTGAAGCGCCTGATGTTGGCGGAAATTGAGGCGACATCGGGATGCAGGTTGCCGATGTGCATCTGGAAACCAACGCCATCGATGGGCACTCCGCGTTTACCGAATTCCTGCACCATGGCATAGATCGCATCGGACTTGGGTCCCAGCGTCTCGGCTTCCGCTTCGTTGTAGAAAAACAGCGCCTGCGGATCGGCCTCGTGTGCCCAGCGAAAGCAGCGCTCCAGATACGCGGTGCCGTCTCCGGACAAACCGATTCCGGGCTGGTCATACCAGATCGTGTCGCGAAGTTTTCCGAGGGCCTGTTCGTCGAAGGCCTCGTTGGCCACGTCCCAGGCGAAGACCTTGCCCCGATAGTGCCCGACCACGGTTTTGATGTGCGTCTCGAGTAGCTTGGCCAGTTGGTCAGGCGTGAATCGTCCTTGCGTGAGCCAGGGCGGGTTCTGTTGGTGCCAGACCAACGTGTGGCCGCGAACCTTCATGTCGTGGCGGGCGGCAAAATCGACCAAGCGGTCCGCCTGCGAAAAGTCGAACGACTGCGGATCGGGTCGCAGCACCTCCCACTTCATGGCGTCTTCCGGCTCGAGCATGTTGAATTCGCGCGCCAGGGTCGCTGCATAAGCAGTCTCGGCAAGTTGCGCCGCGCGCACCGCCGTGCCGATCAACATTCCCGAAGGTTGCGCGGCTTCACGCAGGGATTCCGGAGGAGAGGCCGTTCCGAATCCCAAGCCGAAAACCGTCAACCCCAACGCCAGGATGCGTCCTTTGAAAGCGCGATGCATGCCTCACTGTGCGCCGGGAAGGAACTTTTGCAAAGGACACTGCTCACAGCTCGGTTGTGACTTTTTGCAGTAATTCTTGCCCACACCCACAATCAGGCCGTGCATTTCGTTGAACACCTGAACTGCGGGCGTGCGAACTGCCGTGCTCATGGGAGACGGAGCATGACACGAGCCGCGTGGCCCCACGGCAACGGCCCGCGGTTTCGGTGATGCGAGATTGGGATCCAGAGACACCTCCGTCACCGGCGCAAGCGCCCGCTCGAATAGTTGCCGAATCTGGTCGTAGCCCGCCTTGGCCTGGATCAACTGGTGTCGCTCCAGAATCCGCCTGGTGTAGGCATCGACAACGAAGACGGGATGATTGCCCGCATAGAGCAGGATCGAGTCGGCAGTTTCCGGGCCCACGCCATTGAGCGCGAGCAGTTCCTCGCGAAGTTCTTCGGTCGGTTGGGCGAACATGCGTGTCAGCGAGCCGCCATAGCGTTCATCCAGGAACCGTACGAACGTCTTCAATCGTTGTGCTTTTTGCCGAAAGTAACCTGCCGAGCGGATCAGCCGCTCCAGTTTTGCCCGCGGTGTTCGCCGGAGTCCGCGGACGCTCAGAACTCGCGCGTTCCGCAGGCTGTCGAGCGCCCGCTCGACATTCGTCCAGGAGGTGTTCTGCGTCAGATAGGCGCCGACGATGACCTCGAGGCGCGACTGGGCGGGCCACCAGTGTTGGTGCCCCCAGCCGTCATACAGCGTCTGGAAATAGCGGCGGATATGTTCTTCAGGCTCCACGGTTGCACGAACGGGGTCCTCAGCCGCGGGGTCTGCCGCTAGGGCCGGCGTCACATCATTTCTACACCGAAGAACATGGTCTGCCGCGTCCAGTTTATTCCCAATCTGGGGATTTTCTAGCCGCAAATGCTGCTGTCCGAACTCCCCTTCTCATCCCTGCGTTGAGTACAGGTACCTAAGTTACTTTTTCAGAATTCCGGTTGGGTTGACAATTTGTGTCAGTGCGAAACGCTCCCGTTGAGTCCCCCCGGAAATCAGCGGTTTCGCAGACCCCGAGTGTGCGGGAAACAGGAGAGATATGTCTCAGCGGCTGGGCGACCTGCTCGTAAAAGAAAAGGTCATCACCCCAGAGCAGTTGGAACAAGCGACCAAGCTTCAGAAGGAGTCCCATTGCCGATTGGCGTCGGCCCTGGTGAAGCTGGGCTTCCTCTCCGATGAGGACGTCACCAACTTCCTCTCGCGCCAGTATGGCGTACCCGCCATCAATCTCTCGTACTTTGAAATCGATCCTGCCGTCGTCAAGCTGATTCCGTACGAAACTGCGAAACGCTACCAGATTCTGCCGCTCAGCCGCGTGGGCGCTTCGCTCACCATCGCCATGGTCGATCCCACCAACGTCTTCGCCATGGACGATATCAAGTTCATGACCGGCTTCAACATTGAGCCGGTCGTCGCGTCCGAAAGTTCCATCGTTGAGGGCATCGACAAGGCCTACGGCACTTCCAAGGAGGAAGAGCTTGAGCAGGTGATGCAGTCGATGAACGAATTCGGCGAAGGAAGCGACATCGAACTGCAGACCGACGAGCAGGAGATGGAGCTGAAGGAGCTTGAGAAAGCGGCCGACGAAGCTCCCATCGTCAAGCTCGTGAACCTGGTCCTCACCGATGCGGTGAAGCGCGGCGCCAGTGACATACACATGGAGCCGTACGAAAAAGAGTTTCGCGTGCGCTTCCGGATTGACGGTGTTCTGCAGTCGATCATGAATCCACCGCTGAAGCTGAAAGACGCAATCACGTCACGCCTCAAGATCATGGCGAAACTCGACATCAGCGAGAAGCGGCTGCCGCAGGACGGCCGCATCATGCTGAAGATGCAGATCGGCGGGAAGAAAAAGCAACTCGATTTCCGCGTTTCTACCCTGCCCACGTTGTGGGGCGAGAAGATCGTGCTCCGGCTGCTCGACAAGGAAAACCTGCGGCTGGATATGACCAAGCTGGGCTTTGAGGCTGAGTCCCTGGTCAAATTCGAAAAGGCCATTCTCAAGCCCTACGGCATGGTTTTGGTCACGGGGCCCACGGGATCGGGCAAGACGAACACGTTGTATTCCTCGATTTCGCGGCTGAACCAGCCCGACACCAACATCATGACCGCCGAAGATCCGGTCGAGTTCCAGTTGGGCGGCGTCAACCAGGTGCAGATGAAGGAGCAGATTGGCCTGAACTTTGCCGCTGCCCTGCGGGCCTTCCTGCGGCAGGATCCGAACATCATTCTGGTCGGCGAGATCCGGGACTTCGAAACCGCGGAAATCGCGATCAAAGCCGCCCTCACCGGCCACCTCGTGTTGTCGACCCTGCATACCAACGGCGCGCCCGAAACTATCACGCGTCTCATGAACATGGGCATTGAGCCTTTCCTGGTGGCCACCTCCGTGCACCTGATCTGCGCCCAGCGTCTGGTGCGGCGGATCTGCAAGGACTGTGCCGAGCCCGTCGAAGTGCCGGTGCAGGCCCTCATCGAAGAGGGTTACACACCGGAAGAAGCCAAGACGGTGCAGATCATGAAGGGCAAAGGCTGCGCGACTTGCAACAAGACCGGCTACAAGGGCCGCACCGGCTTGTACGAAGTGATGGAAGTCGATGACGAGATCAAGGAACTGGTTCTGGTGGGCGCGTCGGCGCTCGAACTGAAAAAGAAAGCCATCGAACAAGGCATGATCACCCTGCGACGCAGCGGGCTGATCAAGGTCGCGCAAGGCTGGACCACGCTCGAAGAAGTGGCTCGCGAAACGATCCACTGAAACGGAAGAGGAAAAGAAAACTATGGCGCTCTCATTAAGCGATCTGCTCCGGCGCATGCTGGAGATGGGGGGAAGCGATCTTCATATCACCACCAATTCTCCGCCGCAAATCCGCGTGCACGGGCATCTGGTGCCGCTCGACCTGCCGCAGTTGACGCCCGCCGAAACCAAGCAACTCGCCTACAGCGTCATGACCGACTCCCAGAAGCACCGGCTGGAAGAAAACCTCGAACTGGACTTTTCGTTTGGATTAAAAGGTCTGGCCCGCTTCCGCGCCAACGTCTTCAATCAGCGTGGCGCCTCGGCCGCGGTTTTCCGTCTGATTCCGTTCGAGATCAAGTCCTTCCACCAGTTAGGGCTGCCCCCGGTGGTCAGCAAGATGTGCGACAAGCCGCGCGGGCTGGTGCTGGTCACCGGACCGACGGGCTCGGGCAAGTCCACCACCCTGGCCGCCATGATCGACAAGATCAATACCGAGCGCCACGACCACATCCTCACCATCGAGGACCCGATCGAATTCGTGCACATGAACAAGAACTGCGTGGTCAACCAGCGCGAATTGCACTCGGACACCAAGAGTTTTACCGACGCCTTGCGCGCCGCCCTTCGTGAAGACCCGGACGTGGTGCTGATCGGCGAAATGCGCGACCTCGAAACCATCGAGTCGGCGCTGCGCATCGCCGAAACCGGTCACTTGACCTTCGGGACGCTGCATACCAACTCCGCGTCGTCGACCATCAACCGCATCATCGACGTGTTCCCGGCGCACCAGCAGCCCCAGATCCGCGCCCAGTTGTCGCTCGTGCTCGAAGGCATCATGTGTCAAAGCCTGCTGCCTCGGGCCGACAACAAGGGACGCGCGATGTGCATGGAGATTCTGGTTCCCAACGCGGCCGTCCGCAACCTGATCCGCGAAGACAAGATTCACCAGATCTACTCGGCCATGCAGTCCGGCCAGGAGAAGTTCGGCATGCAGACCTTCAACCAGGCGCTGGCGACCGCGTATTTCCAGAAGCAGATCACCATGGAAACGGCGCTCTCCCGCTCCAGCAACCAGGACGAACTGCAGGAAATGATCGCGCGCGGCGCGAGTCTTTTGAACCGGCCAACTTCCACTCCGATGGGGAAGGCCGCCGTGCCCGGCAAGAGGTGAGTTGCGGAAACGGGTCCGCAAAGGAAACAGAAGTACAAGACACTCGAACCGATTAGCAACGCATTAAGGAGAAACGAACCATGCCGGTTTTCACATTTTCAGGAAAGACCGCCTCGGGCGAAAAGGTCCAGGGAGAACGGGTGGCTTCCACCAAAGAGATGCTGGCCACGCAGCTCCGACGGGAGCGCATTCAGCCGGCTTCCATTCGGGAGAAGGGCAAGGAATTCTCCCTGCCCACCTTCGGGAGTGGCAAAGTCAAAACCAAGGACATCGCCGTTTTCTTCCGGCAGTTCTCGGTCATGATCGATGCCGGCCTGCCGTTGGTTCAGTGTCTGGAAATTCTGGCCGCCAACCAGGAGAATCCGAGCTTTCAGAAGACGCTCACCGGGGTTCGGACCACGCTCGAAGGCGGTTCGACTCTGGCGAACGCCATGCGCCAGTACCCGAAAATCTTCGACGACCTGACCACCAACATGATCGAGGCCGGTGAGACCGGCGGTATTCTCGACATCATTCTCCAGCGCTTGGCGACCTACGTCGAAAAGGCCGTCAAACTGCGTTCGGCCATCAAGTCGGCGTTGATCTATCCGGTCGCGGTGGTCTCCATCGCCGTGCTCATTGTGGGCGCACTGCTCAAATGGGTAGTGCCGATCTTCGCCAATCTCTTTGTTGGACTGGGAGTGGCGCTCCCGCTGCCCACCCGCATCGTGGTCGGCCTGAGCGCTTTCGTGGGCCATTTCTGGTGGTTCTTCATCGTGGGCGTGGTCGGCGGAATCTTCGGGGTCAAGCAGATCCTCAAGCATCCGCGCGGCCGCTATTACTTCGACGCCATGCTGCTCAGGCTGCCGATCGTGGGCGTTCTGCTGCGCAAGATCGCCGTGGCCCGCTTTACCCGAACCCTGGGAACGCTGATCACCTCCGGTGTGCCGATCCTGGAAGGCCTGGCCATCACCGCCCGGACCTCCGGCAACGCCGTGCTGGAAGAAGCGCTGATGAAAGTTCGCAAGGCCATCGAAGAAGGCCGCACCATCGTCGATCCGCTGCGGGAATGCGGGGTCTTCCCCAATATGGTCACGCAAATGATCGGCGTCGGCGAAGCTACCGGCGCGATGGACGCCATGTTGCAGAAGATCGCGGACTTCTACGAAGACGAGGTCGACTCGGCGACCAAGGACATGCTGGCCATGTTGGAGCCAGTCATCATCGGCATTCTCGGCCTTACCATCGGCGGCATCGTGATCTCGCTGTACATGCCGCTGTTCTCGATGATTTCGAAACTGGCAGGATAAGAAAAACAGTTTCTGGTTGCTGGTTTCTTGTTGCGAGTTTCTTGCGGTACGGGCGCGTGAACGCGATGGGAGCGAAGACTCCTGTTTGGGATGTACGAGCCCGTACTGCCAGCGATCGCACATCAGCGGCGGCGGCGATTAGAGACCAGAAACTAGCAACTAGAAACTAGCGACTTTCCCATGCACTCCATCACTGATGAGCGGAACTGGCTGACTTGGCTGGTGAAGGTTCGTATCCTGATTCTGACCGTCCTGCTGGCCATTGAACTGGCCGTCATCCGTCTGACCCCCAGCCCGTTGTCCGTCACGCTCTTCCTGACCGCCATGGTGCTGTGGTTCGTGCTCTCGCTCTTTTTTCTCTTCCTGGTTTCGGTCTGGCAGGAACATCGTTTGCAGGCCATCTTGCAGGTGCTCAGCGACCTGGTCATGGTCACGCTGGTGGTGCATCTGACCGGGGGCATCGACAGCTCGCTGAACTTCCTCTATCCGCTGGTCATCATCGTTGCCTGCATGCTGTTGCCGCGCGCCTGGGGCTACCTCAGCGCCGCTCTGGCCTTCATCTTCTTTGGCACCATCCTCGAGTTGGACTACTACGGAGCCATTCCTTCGTATTCGAATTCGCATCCCAAGCTCAAGGCTCTGCAGGTCGTAATCTTCGTCAATCTGTTTGCCTATTTCGCCATCGCCTATTTGGCCGGGCTGCTGGTGGCGAAGCTCCGGCAAGTCGACGTCCAGCTGAAGGATGCCAGCGGAGCGCTCCAGAATCTGCAGGCCCTGCACGAGAACATTGTGCAGTCGATGAGTGAAGGCGTCATCACCACGGGTCTCGACGGGCGGATCACGCTCGTGAACCGCGCCGCCCAGCAGTTGCTGGAGATTTCCGAGGTGGAACTGTGCGGCCGCTCGGTGGCGGATCTTTTCCAGGACCCGCTTCCCCACTTCGGCTCGGGGCGCGGCGATGCCGAAGTTCGCTATGTGGGCGCCGCCAATAGCTTTCGCAAGACTTTCCGCATTATGGTTTCTGCCCTCAGTGTGAATGTGCCGGGCGGCCTGGGCTTCGTGTACACCTTCGACGATCTGACCGAGATCCGCCGTTTGGAGCGCGAGGTCCGCATGCAGGACCGGCTGGCGGCGGTGGGCCGGCTGGCGGCCGCCATCGCGCATGAGATCCGCAATCCCCTGACCTCGATTGCCGGATCGGTCAGCATGCTGTCGGACGTGCCCGCCTTGAGCCAGGAGGAGCGCCACCTGCTGGAGATCGTGACCCGCGAGTCGGAGCGCCTGAACGGCATCATCACCGATTTTCTGGCCTATTCCCGCGGCAAGCAGTATCGCTTCGAGCGCGTGAGCCTGGCGCCCCTGCTCGAAGATACGCTCACCCTGCTCGAACATCGGCTCCTGGCCGAGGGTGCAGCCATCCGCATCGAGCGCGACCTGCCGAAAACCGAAGCCCTGGTCCTGGCCGATGGCGACAAACTGAAACAGGTCTTCTGGAACTTCTCTGAAAACGCAGTGCGCGCCATGAAGAAGACCGGCGGCAAATTGACCGTGAGCCTCACCCCACGCGGTCCCGACTGGGAAATGAGCTTTGCCGACACCGGCCCGGGCATCAGCCCCCAGCAGTCGGAAAAAATCTTCGAGCCCTTCCAGTCAAATTTCGAAGGTGGCACCGGACTCGGTCTGGCCATCGTGTACCAGATTGTCCAGGCGCACGAGGGCAAGGTCTGGGCGCGCTCGGAAGCTGGCAAAGGCACCAGTTTTGTGCTGCGCCTGCGGCGTCTGGACGAGCCGGCCACCGCTTCGCCTTCCGCCCCGTCGAAATCCTCGGCCTCAAAATCGGAAAAGGCGCTGGCTGCATCGGGAGGAGGAACGCGTGGGTAGGATTCTCGTTACCGATGACGAGCGCTCGATCTGCGAACTGCTGGACATCGCCCTCCGGCGCGACGGTCACAAGGTGGAGACCGTCACCAGCGGGGAAGCGGCCAAGCGCAAAATTGAGAGCGCCCTGTTCGACGTGATTGTTACCGACATCAAGATGCCCGGGGTGGATGGGGTGGAAGTGTTGCGCCACGCCCACCAGGTCTCGCCGGAAACGGCGGTGATTCTGATGACCGCGGTGGACGACTATGAAGCGGCGGTCCAGGCCGTCAAAGCCGGCGGTGCGGCCGATTACATTCGCAAGAGCCCGGGCTTGGTGGACGATATCAAGCTGGGCATCGCGCGCGCCCTCGAACGAGTTTCGCTCAGCCGGCAGAATTTCGCCCTGCGCCGGGACGCAGCCGCTCGCAACTCGCTCGACAACATTATCGGTATCAGTCCCGCGCTCGAAAAACTCAAGCAAACCATTCGCACCGTGGCTTCGACCAACAGCACCATTCTGGTCTACGGCGAGAGCGGCACGGGCAAGGAACTGGTCGCTCGCGCGGTGCACACCTGCTCGCCGCGGGCTTCCGAAGCGTTTGTTTCGGTCAACTGCGGCGCCTTTCCCGAAACCTTGCTCGAAAGCGAGTTGTTCGGGTACGTCAAGGGCGCATTTACCGGAGCCAACCAGAACAAGCGCGGACTGTTTGAAGTCGCGGACCGCGGCACGATTTTTCTCGACGAGATCGGCGAGATGACCATGCCCATGCAGGTCAAGCTGCTGCGCGTGCTGCAGGAACGGACGGTGCGTCCGGTCGGCGGCACGAGCGAAATCGCCGTCGATGTGCGCGTCATCGCCGCCACCAATCGCGATCTTGACAAGCAGGTGGCCGAGGGCACCTTCCGCGAAGACCTCTACTATCGCCTGAGCGTGATTCCCATCCGCGTGCCCGCTCTGCGCGAGCGCAAGGGGGACATCCCGCTGCTGGCGAATCACTTTCTGAAAAAGTACGCGCCGGCGGCGGGGAAAAGCATCCACGCCGTGACCGCGCCGTCACTCGAAGCTCTCTCCGGCTATGACTGGCCCGGCAACGTCCGCCAGCTGGAGAACACGATCGAACGCGCCGTGGCCCTCGAACTCGGCAGCGAGTTGCACCTCGAACTGCCCGCCGAGCGTTCCAAGGCGCGCGCCGTAGCCGCTGGAGCGGAGACCGCGTTCGGCGTGCCCGCAGGCTCCGTGCTGCCGGAAGGCGTCAACATGGAACACTACGTCGCCCAGATCGAACGCTCACTGCTGCAGTCGGCCCTCGGACAAACCCACGGCGTCCAGATCAAAGCCGCCGAAGTCTTGGGTATCTCCTACCGTTCGTTCCGGCACTTGATGAAGAAGTACGAGCTGTAGACAGGAAGTACGAAATACTCAGTCCTGCTCTCAGTTCTCAGCGCTTCGCGTGCGATGCATCCAAAAAGTGTGAACCTGCGGAGACACAACCCCTGCGCGCGGCGCCTTACTGAAAGCGGTTCCGGGGAACGGGTGCTGGCTCTGCACGCCATGAATTTCCTTGACTGACGGTCGGTTCCGGCTATACTCGTGCGTCAAGTAAAGTTTGACCGCATCCCGGTACGAGGGGCCCGAAGATGCGGCGTTGGCGGAGTGTCGGCTCAGCAGCCGTGTGTACCTCGCCCCTTGCGCAGGTGTTTTCCCGGGTGATCTGATCGCCGGCTTTCTCTCCCAACTCACATCCTATTGTAGAGAGTGCTCGTGTCCAACTTTGTCAAGTTCGTGACAGCAGCCGTGTGCGCTGGAATGTGGGCTTGCGCCTGTACCCCCGCGCTCGGCGATGAACTCCGGTCCATCCCGCCCGATCAACTGACGATGACGAGTGAGCCCAAGGCCCCGGGGGCACAGGCTATCTACCTGTACCGGCAGGTGGATCGGGACGACGGGCATGCTCCCAGTGAATTCAACTTCGTGCGTTTGAAAGTCCTGACCGAAGAGGGGCGGAAGTACGCCAACGTCGAAATCCCCTTCTTGAAGCAACAGGGGAACATCCACGGGATCAAGGCGCGAACCATCCAGCCCGACGGCACGGTCGTCGATTTCCGCGGCAAGGTCTATGAAAAGACCATCGTGAAGGCCAAGGGAGTGAAATACCTGGCGAAAACGTTTACCCTCCCCGACGTCCGCGTGGGCAGCATCCTTGAATACTCCTACACTGTCGACTTGGATCAGAACTATGTCTTTAACTCGCACTGGATTCTGAGCGCTGAACTGTTCACCAAGCGCGCGAAGTTTTCTCTGAAACCCAGCCCGGATTTTGCGGTGCGCTGGAACTGGCCTGTCGGTTTTCCGGAAGGGACACAGCCGCCCAAAAACGCAAATAGCATCATAAGCATGGAGACACAGAATGTCCCGGCGTTCCAGGTCGAAGACTACATGCCTCCGGAAGACGAACTCAAATTTCGTGTCGAGTTCATCTATTCTCGGGAGCAGCCGGAGATGAATCCGGAGAAGTTCTGGAAGCAGCAGGATAAGCAGTGGTACGGAATGTTCGACGGCTTCGTGAACAAGCGTGGAGTCATGGAACAAGCCGTCTCCAGCATTGTTGCCCCCAGCGATCCGCCCGAAACCAAGCTACGCAAGATTTACGCCAGGGTGCAGCAGATCCGCAACCTGTCGTTTGAGCGTGAGAAAACCGAGCAAGAGGAAAAAAGAGAGAAGCAGAAGGATATTAATAACGTAGAAGACCTGTGGAAGCGGGGCTACGGATCTGCCCGCCAAATCAATTGGCTCTTTATCGCTCTGGCGCGGGCGGCGGGTTTCGATGCTGCCTCCGTCTATGTTGCCGCGCGCAATGCAGCGTTTTTCCGTCCGCAGGTGGTGAATCCCTACCAACTGAATGCGGACCTGGTGGTGGTCAAGGTGGAGGGGAAGGACGTGTACCTCGACCCCTCTGTAAAATTCGCGCCATACGGAGTGCTTCCCTGGTATGAGACCCTGGCGGACGGCATCCGCCTCGACAAGGACGGCGGCCAGATGGTGACGACTTCCTCCCCCGATAGTTCCAGCGCAAAGGTTGAGCGCAAGGCCGATCTCCAACTTTCGGCCGACGACGGCTCACTGGAGGGTAAGCTCACGGTTACCTATTCAGGTTTAGAGGCCCTCGATTTGCGCCTCAGCCAGCAGCACGAGGACGAAGCCAGCCAGAAGAAACTGCTGGAAGACATGGTCCGAGAGTCGATACCCGCTGGCATCGAGGTCGATCTTACTAACAAGCCGGATTGGACGAGTTCCTCGCCAACACTGGTCGCAGAATACCATCTTAAGGTGCCCGGCTGGGTTTCTGGAGCAGGCCGCCGTGCGCTGTTTCCCATGGGGCTTTTCAGTGCGAACGAAAAGCACGTGTTTGAGCACGCGAATCGTTCCTACCCCCTCTACTTCCAGAATGCCTACCTTCGATCCGACGACGTCACGGTCAACCTGCCCCTGGGATGGAAAGTCGGCTCCGTCCCGGCGCCGATCAACAGAGACGCGAAGGCGGTGGTGTACACGGTCAGCGCGGTGGACGAGAAAGGCACGCTGCACATCACCCGGTCCCTGCGCAACGAACTCGTGTGGCTGGACAAAGACAAGTACGGAATTCTGCGAAACTTCTTTCAACTCGTGAGGACTGGAGATGAGCAGCAGGTGGTCTTGCAGCCGAACATCTAGCGTTCAGGGTTGCGGTTTTCTTGCCGCATTGGCGATGGGCACGATCTTGGGATTGTCGCCCAACGCGATCGCTGGCGATGCTCCGGGCTGGATGCACGGCGTCGCGAACGCCCCTCTTCCAGCCCATGACGAAAAGACAGATGCAGTATTGCTTTACTCCGAGCAGATCGTTACCGTGCAATCCGAAGACAAAGTGAAAACCGTGGTCCGGGAAGCCTACAAGATCCTCCGGCCGGATGGGCGCCGCTACGGTATAGTCCGCGTTCCTTTCGATTCGCGGCAAAAGATTACCAAAATGCATGGCTGGTGCATTCCCGCCCAAGGCAAAGACTTTGAAGTGAAGGAAAAAGAGGCGATTGAGACCTCGCTGTTTGAGATTTCGGGCAGTGAACTCATCAACGATGTGAAAGACAAGGTTCTGCAGATCCCTGCGGCCGAGCCGGGCAACATTGTCGGGTACGAATACGAAGTGGAAGAGCAGCCCTACGTTCTACAGGATGCCTGGTACTTCCAGGAGGCTGTGCCCGTTCGCGAAGCGCACTTCACGCTCCAGTTGCCTCCCGGATGGGAGTACAAATCGACCTTTCTCAACGCTGCGGAGGTGAAACCGACCCAGTCGGGCAGTCAGTGGCAGTGGTCAGTTAGCGATGTCAAGGCCCTAAAAAGAGAGCCGGATATGCCGCCGTGGAGGGGGGTCGTGGGACAGATGATTGTTGCGTACTTCCCGGCGGGAGGCTCCGTGCCGGGCAAGACCTTTGCCGACTGGCGGCAAATGGGCATCTGGTACACGGAATTGATCAGAGGACGAAAGGATCCATCACAGGAGATGCAGCAAAAGGTCACGGCTCTGACTGCCGGCTCCGCGACTCCGCTCGACAAGATGAGGTCGATTGCGGCTTTCGTCCAGAAAGACATTCGCTATGTCGCCATCGAACTGGGGATCGGAGGGTGGCAGCCTCATCCCGCAGCCGAGGTGTTCTCGCACCGCTACGGAGATTGCAAAGACAAAGCCACGCTGATGGCGACAATGCTTGGGCTGGTTGGGGTCGAATCGTATCCAGTTTCGATCAATA
The DNA here is from genome assembly GCA_020073015.1 of Terriglobia bacterium. GTDB lineage: Bacteria > Acidobacteriota > Terriglobia > Terriglobales > Acidobacteriaceae > Acidiflorens. Next base: position 57,687 of record JAIQFZ010000012.1, read on the forward strand.
GCGAGCGCGGGTCAGTAACGCCGGGTGTGCAGGCGCATCTGGGCGCGTTCGACCATGTGGTTCTTGCGATCAAACTGCCTGACGGCGTGGATGATGGATCGCTTCACGCAATCATGCAGCATCCGAAGCTGGGCAAGATGCTGTTTTTCGATCCGACCAACGACCTGACGCCCTTCGGTCAGATCGGCGGCTATCTGCAGGATAATTACGGCCTGCTGGATACTCCCGACGGTGGCGAACTGGTGAAGTTGCCTCGGCAGCCGGGAGAACTCAATAGTATTCGGCGGACGGCGAAGTTAACGCTCAGCCCACAGGGAGCGCTTGCCGGCGACGTCCTAGACATTCGTCTCGGGGACCGCGCCGCCGAACAGCGCGGGGCTTTGCGCGTTGTCACCAAGGACACCGACCGAATCAAGCCCATCGAGACGCTGCTGTCTCACTCCCTAACAAGTTTTAAGATCACGAAGGCCACCGTAGGGAATCTGCACGAGACGTTGCTTCCGCTCCAATATTCCTATTCGCTGGAGGCGCCGGACTACGCCAAGATGGTCGGGAACCTGCTCCTGGTGCGGCCCCGCGTGGTGGGCAACAAATCCAGTTCCGTGCTGGAGACAAAAGAGCCCCGCCAACTCCCCCTGGAATTCGACGGACCGTACCTCGATTCCGACAGCTTCGAAATCACGCTCCCACCCGGATACGAAGTCGACGATCTTCCCCCGCCTGTCTCAGAAGATCACAGCTTCGCCAGCTACCACAGCAAGACCGAGGTGAACGGTAACGTGCTCCATTACACCCGGACGATGGAGATCAAAGAACTGAGCGTCCCAGTCAGCAAAATGGAGGAACTGAAAAAGTTCTACCGGGTCATCGCCTCGGACGAGCGCAATAACGCTGTCCTGAAGCCAGCCGCCGCCAAGTAGGGGGTGACTGGCAGGTTGCCCAGTCGTGGCGCCCGTTACTAAGTCATCGATAGGCGTGTCGAGAAACGATTTGCTGCCCTACCAGGCCTTCGGAACATTCACGTAGGAACGATCCAGCGCCGCCACGGAAGGGCATCCGAGCAGTCTTAGGGTGCGCTCCAGATCGGTGCGCAGGATCTCGATGGCACGGTCGACTCCGGCCTCGCCGGCGGCGGCGAGGCCATAGGCGTAGGCTCGGCCGCATAGAACGGCGCGCGCTCCCAGGCCGAGCGCTTTGGCGATGTCCGTCCCCCGGCGCACGCCTCCGTCCATCCACACTTCCACTTGTTCGCCGACGGCTTCGACGACCTCAGGCAGGGCGCTCAGAGAAGACGGAACACAGTCCAGCTGTCGGCCGCCGTGGTTCGATACCGAAATGGCCGCGGCGCCTGCGTCTACGGCGCGGCGGGCGTCGTCGCCGGTCAGAATGCCTTTGATGACGAGCGGCCCCTGCCAGAGATCACGGATCCATCGCAGATCGGCCCAGGTCACGGCCGACTCTGCCAGTGCGGCGGCGACGTCCACCGGCGGCATGGGTCCCTGGCCGGGAATGACGACGTTGGGCAGGGCAGGCAGGCCGCCATCGCGCAGAAAATCAATCAGCCATCCTGGCCGTGACAGTACTTGAGGAACGAACGGAAGTTTTTCCAGCAGACTACCGCTGATGAGTTCCTTCATCCCGTTGCGGTAGTCGCGCTCGCGCATGCCCGCTACCGGTGTGTCGATGGTGACCACCAGCGCGGCGAATCCCGTGGCCCGCGCTCGGGCGATCACGGCTTCGGCTGCCGCCCGGCCGCCCATCAAGTAAAGCTGGTAGAACACCGGCCCCGGGGAAGCTGCCCGGACGTCTTCCAGTTTGTGGCCCGAGATGGTCGAGAGGATGTAAGCGGTGCCGGCCTTGCCGGCGGCTCGGGCAGCGGCTACTTCTCCGCCGGGATGCATCAGCCGGCTGTAGCCGATGGGGGCGAGCAGGAAGGGAAGAGCGAGGTCGAAGCCGAGGACGCGGGTGTGCAGGTCGCAGTCTGCGAAGGCCACGGCGTGACGGGGCCGGAACGTGACCTCCTCAAAGACGCGGCAATTTTCGCGCAGCGTGACCTCGCCCTCGGCGCCGCCGTCGAGATAGTCGAACACGGCTTTCGGCACCCGGCGGCGGGCGATGGGCCGGAAGTCGGCGATGGAAACAACACGGGGAGAAGCGACGGTGCGGGAGGCTCTGGTCATTGGCACGAAAGCGCGCCCTCGAGAAGCGCGTGAGTCGAGCGGTACGTCGGAAGTTTAAACCGTGCTGGTCGGCGAGCGGAAGGACGACGGTCGCGGAGGGCGCGACGGGAAGGCTCAAGCAGAAGGGAAAAACCTCAGTGGATTGTTAAGATAGATCCTGTCCGACCGCATCGGACGTTGGTCGCGCCGCCTGGGGCATCCTGACATTTGAGGTCATCGTAATGTGCCGGAATATCAAGAACCTGTTCAACTTCGATCCGCCGGTAACCGACGAGGAGATTCGAGCGGCTTCGCTTCAGTTCGTGAGAAAGATCAGCGGCTTTAACAAACCGTCGAAGGCCAACGAAGATGCGTTCCTGGCGGCGATCGAGGAAATCGCGGGAATCTCGGCTCGTCTTCTGCGGGCGCTCGAGACGAACGCACCACCGAAGAATCGGGAAGAAGAGGCCGCCAAAGCGAAAGCTCGGGCGGCAGAGAGATTCGGCGCTTAAGTCGAGGAAAGACCTCTGGCTCGGGATTGTGGAGGGATCCAGCCTGGCTGGTTGAGATTTGTCGCTGGTAGACGGTGATTCGCGTGCCGTCAAAAAAGAAGGTGTCGCGCGTGCCGATCACCAGCAGCCCGTGTACTATTCGGTGAACAGGGGCGCGGGGTTTACCGGAAGCTCGACTTTTAGTGTTGTTCCTCGGTTGGGTTCACTGCGCAGCTCGACGGTACCTCTCACCAGCCTGACGCGTTCTTTCATACTGACCAGGCCAAGACCGCCAGACGCAGGGAGTTGATCGGAGCGGAAGCCCTTTCCGCGGTCTGACACCCTCAGCTGTAAGGTATTCTCGCAACGGTCCAAATGCACGGTCGCACAGGTTACACCAGCATGCTTGACAATGTTCTGCAATGCTTCCTGGGTTACCCGATAAATGCAGAGCGCGATCCCCATGGGCATATCCTCAAATGTGCCGCTGGCCTCAAAACTGATCTCGACACCACTCAGGGAGGAGAACTCCTTGCAGTGACCGCGCAAAGCGGCTGCCAAATCGCCGTAATCGAGCACCGCAGGATGCAATTCGTGGGACATCTGGCGAATGGTTGTCGAGACACGAGAAAGCTGGTCGCAAACATCTTCCAGTTGCTGGCGAGCCTCTGGTTTGGTGTCCGCAAGTTTCCGCCGCACGCCGCCCACCGCCAGGCTGATTGCAGCAATCTGCTGATTCAGATCATCATGCAGCTCGCGCGCAATTCTAGTGCGCTCCTGTTCCTGAGCATTGATCAGACGTTCCGCGAGCCTCTCTTCAGCCCTGAGGCGTTCTTCAAGACGGATGCACTCGTAGTCCGCTTTTTCGGCGCAGGGGCGGGTTGAAAGTCTGTGTGACATCCGATGGGCAATAGCATGAATTGATTTAAGACGTGCCGTTGCAGCCCCATCGGGTGTGATGATCCCGTCGAGCAGATCACATTCGCCAATGATGACGGCCAAATCGTTGTTCAGGTCGTGAGCTAGTGTGCAGCGCTGCGCCACGGCAGTGCTATCGGGCCGCTGATATTTGTTCAGAAGCATGAGATCACCTCCCATCGTGAACATGCATTCTTCCAACTGTTTGTCAGGAATCGGAGGCATGCGATTGGTGCGCTTCCACTAGTCATTATATTATACGATGTATAAGTTAAAGTCAAACAAGACAAACGATAGTAACGACGATAGAACGCCAATTTATTGTATTGATTATAGATGCTTTATACTGTCTACCAGAAAGCGTAAATCTCACTGGGTAGAAATATTGTTTTACACTGTATAGTTAACAATGTAAAAGTATAGCAGTTTTGGAGAGGCCCTCCCTCCGGCCGTTTCTCACCGCTTGGCGCGTGCTGACGTGGAAGGTTTGACCATAGACATTTCCGGAGCCGACGAAATCGGGGCATTCGGCGAGAGCATGAGAGCTGTTCATGCGGCTATTAAGGAGCTGTCAAGATTGGCAGCCTCCGCAGCCAGTTAACTCAAGAAGGCGAGGACCAGAAAACAATGGCAGCAATTTTGACCAACTTTTACAAACAAGCGGCAACAGAATTCGGAATCAGCGGCAGAGTGAAACTGGCCATGCTGACGAAGATTCCCTCGCAAGCAGCGGAGACAGTCGAGGATTCGCCGGAAAACATCCGGGTATTCGAGCAGGCCCTGGTTCAATTGCGGCGAGACGCAAAATAACAACTCGTCAATTTTGCCAGCGAGGAGGTTCGTTCCTCCCTGAGATGCGAATGTTCCTGCTTACGACCGCCATCTCTAGGATCGCTCCTCAATGCCGTAGACACTCTCGGTCACATCAATAATCGCGTGGCCCAGATGTTGTCTGCGGACGACCTCAGGGGGGGCTCGCTTTACTGCACGACGATCTTGCCGACTAGTTTCGATTTATTGAAGTTGTTCTCGACCTGCAACGGAATCTCGCCAGGCGCATCCGGTTGGAATTCGAAATCGTAGGTTTCGCCGGACGCGATATGCAGTACGGCATCCCCCGGCTGCGCCAGTCGCGACGGGACCGTGGCCCCGTCCTTTGCGACGGCGCGCCAGCTCGCCGGGCGCTCCTTGCTGCCGAGCTGAACGTTAGCTCCGAGATTGGGCGCCATGTTGATCACCCGCAGGCGATACCTTGCGCCGCGGCTGAATACCATCGGGCTGAGCTCTTCCGATCCGTTGACGGTGATTCGCGTGGCGTCAAAGAAGGTGTCGCGCGTGCCGATCACCAGCAGCCGGTCGTGCTCGGCGTCAAACGATTCGCCCGGCTCCAGCACGATCAGGCCGCCGTACACTCCGCCGGAGAGCTGGTTCGGATCGGCAGCGTGCGTGTGATAAATGAACGTCCCCGCGCGGTTGGGCGTGAAGCGGGCGACGAAGCTCGCGCCCGGCTTAATGACGGGCGTGACCTGATCGCCAGCGCCGCCTCCCACCACGCCATCGTAGTAGCTGTCGAGTTCCAAGCCATGCCAGTGGATCGTAGTCGGTGCATCGAGGTGGTTCACCACCGTGATCTCCGTCGGTTCTCCGCGCGTCACTACGATCGGTGGTCCTACAGATTTGTCCTCCGAGGCCACGATCTTCTTTCCCTCACGCACCGAGCAGGAAAAGGTGCGCGATTTCCCGTCAGTCGCGTTCGGCTCGATCACAAGGTCGATTTTCCGCGGCGTACCGGCCGAGGCGGGCACCGGCGCTGACGACGGTGCTTTCACGTTGATCATGAGTACCAGTCCGGCCATGTCATTCATGGCGCCCATCGGTTCGTGGTGTGCATGCCCTCCACCGGCGGCTTCGGATTCGCCGTACTGTTTCGCCATCGCCCGGCCGAACACCGGCACGCGCTCATCGGCGGAGATGTGGAATTGGAAGTGGCAGTGGAACAACCAGCGCCCGACATGTTCGGGCGTCCATTCCAGCATCATCGTGTTCCCTGGCCGCAGGTTCTGTGTGACGACCGACTGCCGGTCGCTGCCCGCGTAGGCAGTGTCCGTCTCGAAACTCCCCAGACTAAGCACCTGGTAGAACGCGCCGTGGAGGTGCATCGGATGTTCCGAGACGCTTGGGTTGATGACGCGCCAGCGGATGTTATCGCCTGTCATATATTCCAGTGGTTCGGTGTAGGGGTAGGACTTGCCGTTGATGGTGACAACTTCGAAGGCGGGGTGAACGACGTCAGCCGCCGCGAACATTGCATTGATGACGAATACGCGGTCCGCAGCGACGGGACCGGCAGGGTCCACAATGAAGGCGCCGTTCAGATGCGTGTCGGCCCGCAAGGGCTGCACGAGCGTCAGGGAGCCGACCTGGAAAGGCTCGGTCGTCCGCGCCCAGTAGTAATACGTCCCGGGTGCGCCGGCGGCAAAAGTGAATTCGCGGCTTTCGCCGGCGGGAATCTCAACGCCGGTCTTCGCATCGCTGGGACGCGTGGTCAGGCCGTACACCGTCGTTTTCATCTTCAGCTTGTTGGTGACGGTCACGTGGACGGTCGTGCCTTCCGGCATGCGCAGCATCGGCCCGGGAATCTGTGCCGCACGTCCGGCTTCACCGAATGCCTGCACGAAAAGTTGCGGGCCATCGTCCGCCTCGGGACGCCACGCGCCACTGCGCAGTTCGAGTTGGACGTTGAGCACGCCATTCTCCAGCTTCCCCGCGGGGATACGGTTCTGATTGGCAACGATTTCGTCGGCAGCTGGCTTTTGCGCAAGTGCCAATACGGACAGCAGACACACCACGGCGGAACAACGGATCAGGCGATAGGTTGTAGGCATGCCCCTCCCCAAGATTGGCTCTCATTATGGACTTCGGGGCAAGACTGTCAAGTCAACTGGATGGATAACAGGCTATCCAGAAGTAATCCGCGGAAAGGGCGCACGAGTTTGCCAAGACCATGCGGTTCAAAAGCGCGGACGTTCGCTTGCATATCTCTGAAGAATCAGGCTGAAGTTGTTGGTCGGGGCGATAGGATTTGAAAGTACGACTAAACGTAGTTTCAACACGATGCAGGTCAGCGGATGACACCTAAGACCACGAAAAGCAGCCGTAGTCACGCAAACGGAGCGCAGATAGAGCGCACGTTGCCCAAGTGTTCGCCGTAGGTAATCTGCCTACAACGCCGGTCATCTGTAATTGACCGCCTC
>JAIQFZ010000013.1 GCA_020073015.1 Terriglobia bacterium
GGGCAGAGCCTGCCCTGAGCGCAGCCGAAGGGAGTGCCCGCGCCACACGATCACTTCGTCCCGTTCGGATACACCAGGATCTTGCTGGCCTCGCCGGTCTTGAGGCGAGCCATGGCCTTCGAGAAATCTTTCATCGGGATGCGGTCGGTGATGACGGGGTGCAAGTCGAGTTTGCCGCTCTTCAGCAACGCCGTCATCTGGTACCAGGTCTGGTACATGCGGCGGCCGTTGATACCTTGAATCGTGAGGCCCTTGAAGATGATGTCTTCGGAAAAATTGAGCGGGATGGGCTTGGACGTGAGCCCTAAGAGAGAGATGCGTCCGCCGCGGCGAACGATGTCGAAGGCAGTGCGGATGGCGTCGGGATGCCCAGCCATTTCGAGGACCACGTCGACCCCGAGGCCACCGGTTCGTCCGGCGACAATTGCGCGGACGTCCTCTTTGGAGGGATCGATCGCAAAGTCCGCCTTCATCTTCTCGGCGAGTTTGCGGCGATGCTCGTTGACTTCGATGGCGAAGATGGTGGTTGCGCCGACGGCCCGCGCGACTGCAATGGAGAACAGGCCGATGGGGCCGCAGCCGGTGACGGCGACGGTCTTGGCGGCGATTTCTCCTGCCAGCACCGTATGCACCGCGTTGCCGAGCGGATCGAGGATCGAGGCGTATTCCTGCGGAATAGCGGGATCAAGTTTCCAGATATTTGATTCGGGGATGACCACGTACTCCGCGAAAGCGCCGTCGGAGTCGACGCCGATGATTTTCACGTGCTGGCAGATATGAGCTTCACCGGTGCGGCACTGCAGGCATTTGCCGCAAGCGACGTGCATTTCGGCGGAGACGAAATCGCCTTCCTTCACGCTGGTGACTTCATCGCCGTAAGCGACCACTTCGCCGCAGAATTCGTGCCCCGGGATCAGCGGCGGGTGGATGCGTCCCTGGGCCCAGCGGTCCCATTCGTAGATGTGCAGGTCCGTGCCACAAATGGAGGCGACTTTGACGCTGACGAGGACGTCGGTGCGTCCAAAGGCGGGTATTTTTACTTCGCGGATTTCCGCGCCCGGCGCGGCTTCCGGCTTGACCACTGCGAGCATGGTGCCGCGCATGGAAGCCCCCTCACAAATTACGAGTTTAGAAGAGTAAACGGCTTATTCTACACTGCCATTTGCCACGTTGCCGACCGGGTAGAGGTTCGGTGGGTGTCCTCATTTGAATTCCGCGCTCTGATTTGCCCGGTACGCCGGGTCCAGTAAGATATCAGCTGCCTCAGGGGTGCTACTTGTTCAAGCTTGCGATCCCTCTCCTTCATGTGTCCAACTCGGCTGCGGCAGAGGACTTCTATTGCAACCGACTCGGCTTCCGACGGGAATTCGCCCATCGCGCGGAGGACGCGAAACCAGATCCCTGTTACATGGGCTTGACGCGCGATGGCGTCTGGCTGCACGTTTCCTCGTTTTCCGGGGATGGGATTTCGGGTGGTGTGGTCAACCTGATCGTTGAGGACGTGGACGCTCTCCACGCGGAACTCGTCGCGAAAGGGGTGCGAATTGACACCGGACCGGTTGACCAGACTTGGGGCAGCAGAGAAATGTACGTGAGGGACGCCGATGGCAACTGCATCCGTCTCATCGAACAATGAGCACCCTGCTCCATGAATGCGCTGCGAAGGAACGCCCATGAGGGAAGAAGTTAGGGGACGGTTCCTTTCCTTCTTCGTCGTCATGGTGTGTTCCTGCGCGTGGGCACAGGGTGTTCCCGCGCTGTCTGCGTCCCGGCATGATTTTCTTCGGCGCCTGGCGAGCACGGCGAAAGAGCGGACGAATCACACGGTTCGCTATGACCCCGGATATGTGCGCATCCCGTATCCGGGCGGGGACGTCCCAGCCGACACAGGCGTCTGTACCGACGAGGTCATCCGTTGTTATCGGGTCTTGGGTATCGATCTGCAGAAAGAAGTGCACGAGGATATGGTGCAGAGTTTTTCGGCGTATCCGCGGAAGTGGAGGTGGGGGTTGGGGAAACCCGACAGCAACATCGATCACCGCCGCGTTCCGAATCTCATGGTGTTTTTTCGGCGCAAGGGTGAATCCTTGCCGACTAGCACCCGAGCGGACGATTACAGTCCGGGAGATCTTGTAACTTATGATCTTGGCGGCAACGTGCCCCACATTGGAATTGTGGTTGACCGCAAAGGCGCAAACGGGCGTTACATGATCGAACACAACATCGGACAGGGACCCAGGATCGAGGATGTGCTGTTCAGTTGGAAAATCACCGGGCACTTTCGGTACTACGGGCCGCAGAACTATCCTTGAAACACGAGTCGCCGAGAATCAGGCCTTGGTATCGTAGGTGCCGCGACTGAATCCCTTGGGATTGCCGGCCTTGTAGTCTTCCGATTTGCCGCGCGGGATGCTTAACGTCTTCCATTCCTTCGAGCGCAGATGCTTGGCGAGAAATACGATTTGCCCGGTGTGCTGCGCGTAGTGGCCAAGCGCGCGATTAAGCGCCTGCAGCACGGTGTGCGGTTCGCCGCGGATCGTCACCGTGCGCGATACGTCTTCGGGCGTTAGTGAGTCCAGGGTGGAAAAGACGCGGGACCAACCCTCCTCCCACCACTTCATGACTTCTTCGCGCGTGGTAGTCGCCGAGACTTCGAATTCCTGGTCGCGGAACCGGTCCGGCTTTTCGCCGTCGGTGGTGAGGAAGTCGGTGAAGCGGGAACGGGCGTTGCCGGCCATGTGCTTGATCAGAAGGGCCACGGAGTTCGATTCGGGGTCAATGATGGTGAACAGCTCAGCGTCTTCCAGTTGCACGATGGCAGCTTCCGCCATGCGCTTATGGCCGCGGAACTGGCGCTTGATTTCTTCCAGGTAGTGGGAGGCGAGGTCAGGCATAGGGGACTGTCCAATTTTTCGATGGTAGAAGTCAGAAGTCAAATGGCAGAAGTACATCCCACGGCTGCTTCTTCGTCAATCTGACTTCTCACTCTTGACTTCACCTGTCGCCCGCAACTCTGAAGCCATAATCAGCATACTGAAACTCCGGCGGGATGCTGGAGCGGGCGGCGCAGCGCGACATCTTAATGTGGTGGCGCCAGGAACCTCCCCGGGAGGCGCGGCGATCTCCGGTGTCCGGCCCCCGGGGATTGCGCTCGGGCGAGACCGCGTAGTAGCCCGGTGCAAACCAGTCGGAGCACCATTCGTGGACGTTGTCGCATATGTTGTAGAGGCCGCATCCGTTCGGCTCAACACGTCCGACGGGCTCCGGACCGGCTTGCCAGCGGGTTGCGTAACCCAGCAAGGACTGCGGTGGCATGTCGCCCCATGGATAGAGCTCACCCTCGCGGCCGCCGCGTGCCGCGCGTTCCCATTCCGCCTCCGTCGGTAGACGAAACCGCTGGGCCGTATGAGCGCTGAGCCACTCACAATAACGAACTGCCTCGTGCCATGACACTCCGACGACGGGCTGCTGGGGATGATTGAAATTGACGTCGTTCCAGAATGGCGGAGGTTGGGATCGAGTGTCGTGGAGGAAGCGCCCGTATTCGGCGTTCGTGACCTGGCAGGCGGCGAGCAGAAATTCATCGACCCACACGCGATGCACTGGCTTCTCGTTGTCCTGGCCAGTGGCACATCCCATCAGAAACCAGCCTTCGGGAATACGCACGAGCGCCGGCACGAGTTCTGCCGCACCGGATTGCGAGGCGAGGGTTGCCATGGTTTCAGAGCGCCCGCAGCGCGCGGACGACGTCTTCGATCTTGTTCTCCTGAAACAAGCGGATCGCAGCGATGCCAGCGGCGCCGGCCTTCATGCATGAATCGGCGTTTTCGAGTGTGATGCCGCCAAGCGCGAACACAGGAATTTTCGCTTGACAGGCTTGGTGCAGGGCGGCGATGCCGGCGGGATGAGTGCCGGGACGTTCCTTTTTTTCGAACACCGGAGCGAAGACCGCGAAATCAGCGCCCTGCGACCGGGCACGATCCACATCGCCGTTGTCGTGGCAAGACACTGCGATGCATGGCTTTTCGCGGGCAGGGGCCCCCGCGCCACTTAAGGCCCAGACGCGCCGGACTTCCCCGGGGGGTACATCATCGGAACGCAGGTGGACACCGTCAGCGCCCACGGCAATCGCGATGTCCGTGCGGGAATTGATTAACAGACGAGTTCCCAGTTCCCGGTTCTCAGTTCTCAGTTCCCGAAGGATAAGCACGGCTTCGCGGGCGAGTTGTTCCAGTTCGCGCGCTCTGAGGTCTTTCTCGCGGAGCTGGATATAGTCCACTCCCGCGCACGCCGCCTCAACGATTTTCGCGAGCAGAAGGCGGCGCCGAGTCGGCTCGTCTCCGGCGAATTGTGCTCGATCGGTAATGTAATAGAGCAGACAACCGTCAGCCATCAGCGTACTTCGAGTGTAGCGCGGACACTCTTGTCCGCGAACGGTGGCGGCAGGACAAATGCAAAGGTCGCGGACAAAGCCTGCCCTGAGCGAAGTCAGAGGGAATGTCCGCGCCACACGGGCTACGGCCGGGTCTTCGCGATCTCCGGCATGGCGGCTTCGCCTCCACGTTTCGGCTGTTGCGGTCCGAGGTGGTAGCGCGTCAGACCCTCCTTCAGGAACTCGAAGCTCTCTTCCGGGGAATCCGCAATCTTGAACAGGTCAAGGTCTTCGGGTGAGATCACGCCCGCGTCGGCCATGGCATCGAAATTGATGATCTTCTTCCAGTACTCGCTGCCATAGATCACGACCAGAATCTTCTTGGCCAGTTTCTCGGTCTGCGCGAGCGTAAGGATCTCGAAGAGTTCGTCCAAAGTGCCGAAGCCGCCGGGGAAAATCACCAGCGCCTTGGCGAGATAGGCAAACCAGAACTTGCGCATGAAAAAGTAATGGAACTCGAAGTTGAGCGACGGCGAGATGTACGGATTGGGGTTCTGCTCGAAGGGCAGATTGATGTTCATGCCGATCGTTTTGCCGCCCGCTTCCTGGGCGCCGAGGTTGGCGGCTTCCATGATGCCGGGGCCGCCACCGGTGGTGACCACGAAACGGCGGCGCTTCGCCGGAATCTGTATGGACCACTCGGTCAGCAGGTGGGCCAGGCGGCGAGCATCTTCGTAATAGCGCGCCATGTCCACGGCGGCCTGGGCGCGTTTCATGTCACTAGCTTGCTGCGCGGCCGTGACGTGAGCGCCGTTTCCCTTTACATCGGCCATGCGGTCCTCGGCAGCGCCGGGACTGGGCAGGCGGGCGGACCCGAAGAAGACGACCGTGTCCTGGATCTGCTCGCGCCGGAAACGGGAAAGCGGCTCGATGTACTCCGAGAGCAGTCGAAGAATGCGGCCATCGGGACTGTTCAGAAACGGTTCGTTCTTATAAGCGAGAGGCGCGGCCTTAGGCTTCTTGGTGTCCATAGAGGAGTTTCTTAATCGTCGTCGGTCGTTCGTCGTTTCGTCACCGGCAGAAAGGCAAGTGACCAACGACATTCCTTAGTCTTCCCTATATTGAATTGCCTCCTGGAATCCAATCCAGACATTGAGCACCCCGAGCCCGGTGCAGACGCCACGCACAAAGCCGTTGCTCATGATCGAACGGAGCGTGGGATAGGGACGCAGCAGGTGGTTGTCGGTCCACTCCGGACGCCAGGGCAGCATGATCAGCATGACCCCGACGGTCGCGCACAGAAACACAAACAACAGGACTCCGATGCGACGGAGCCACACGTGTGCGGGCGAAACCGACGGCCCCAAAGCAGGGGGCGGAGCAGACGGGCGGACCGGAGCTTCGGAAGCCGACTGGATCTCTCCGAGGCCGGTGGATTCGGTGGCAAGGGGTACCTTGGGATCGGACATCATCGCTGGCGTCGTAGTCAGGTGGACAAGGGACCCGAGGGCATCCCCCGCACAGGTTTGCAACCCACTCGTGCATTCTACGACTTCAGGGCCTGAATTCGCTCGGCCACGTCGCGGTAATCGATGTTGGCGCCGTACACGTTGGTGAAATAGCGCAGGGCCGCGGGCCGGTCCTGGGCGCTTTCGCTGGCCGAACCGAGTTCGTAGTTGATGGCAACCCGCGATTCCGGGTCTAGACCGGGGATGGCGAGCGCCTTCTCATACCAGCGAATCGCAGCCTGGGGCACGCCCTTATCGAGGAAGCATTGCGCCAGCCACGTGTAGGTCTGGACGGTTTGGGTGAACGCATGCCCGTGATCGATAGCGGCGCAAACCTTCTGCAACTCCGCGATGGCTTCGTCGAGCAACCCCATTTCGCGGAAGGCCACGCCGAGGTTGTAGTGGGTCTCGGGATCCTCGTCGCTGGAGGCAACGTCCTCCTCGAGTTCCTGCTTGAGTTCGCCAAACATCTCTGAAAGATCGACGCTGTCAGAAGGATGCATGGCCTGCGCGCCGGCACCCAGGGGACGCACCGGTGCGGGAGCGTAACTCATGGCAGGAGCGGCTGCGGTGGCGGCACCTCCCGCCGACGCAGCCTCGACGGACGCAGTCAATGGAGCAGACGAGAAACTGTCCGAGCGCGCCACGACCGGCTCAGGGACCAGTTCGACCGGCACGGGCTGCTTGGTAACAACTGGATCGGGCGTCTTCCCCGGCTTCGGCGAAGGCATCGCCGGCCACACTCGCAAAGGTTCGCGCGCGGGAGGCTCGGCGGTCGGGAAGGAATCCCCCAACGACGACTCCAGGTCTGCCACAAACGCCGACAAGTCGCTGGTTTCAGCGTGGACCGCTTCGTCGTCCGCTGTCTCCGCATGTGCAGGCTCGATGTCGGCCGGTTCGGATTCGTGCTCCGCGGGGAATGTTGGGCGAATTTCTTCGTGATACCCAGCCAGAAGGTCGGGAGACGCTACGATCTCCGGTTCCGGATGCGATTCCTCCTGGAGTCCGAACTCCGGAGCCTCCACCCCCGATGTCTCGTCTGCGGAAATCTCTGTGATCTCCGGCTCCGGCTCAGCCGCCGATTGACTGCCGGCGGACTCGATCTGGGCCCGCAGAGGCTCCAGGATGCTGGCATCGCTGGTGAGAGATTCCAGTTTCTCCAGCGCGGCCCGCGCCTGGTCCGTCATGAAGTGCTCGAGATAGAAACGAGCTTCCTCAACGGTTTCGATGATTTCCGGGTTATCAGGGGGCAGGTTTCTCGACAGCGTGGCGGCCGGCCCGACGGCGGGCGGCTGGTGGCCGGGCGCGGCAGGCTCGATCGAGAGTGAATCCTCCCACTCCGAGGAAAGATCGTGAGCATCGTGGTGCAGCTGGGCGGGCAACTCCTGCACTTCGAACTCCGGCTGTGCTGGAGCATGCGCGGCGATATCGGGTTGCGGCGCCGGGGACGCGGCGATCGGCCAGGGTGCGGCTGGCAAAGCCGCGATTGCGGCTGGGCCGGGTTCGGCACTGTGCTCGTAACGCGCGGCCAGTTCCCCGTAGCGGACTGCCTCGTCTGGATAGCCTGCCTCGTGGTACACGCTTTCGAGAGTGCGGCAGCAAACCGCGGCTTCGGTGAAGCGCTGCGCACGGGTATGCAACGCGACCAGACGCTGATTGAGCCGCACATCACCCGGGGCCTGGGGCAGAACACTCAAAAGAGGCACGATGGCCTTCTCCGGCAAATTGTAGGACAGGAACAGATCCGCATCCGTCACGGCAGAGCGCACCGCGATCGCCAAGTGATCAGGATACGACTGGTCGATCACGGGCGCGGTTGCTTCCAGCTCCTCAACAATCACCTCGCCCTCTTGGGCCGTAATCCGGTTGACGGGCGCGGCCCCGCTCAGGCGCTCCAGCATCTGCTGGTAATTCTGCGTGTGAACCTGATTCTGGGGTTCGGTCGTGGTCAGCGTCTGGTACAAATCACGCGCGCGGGCGTAGTTTCCATCCTTGACCGAGGCGTGGGCCAGCAGTTCGATGACTTCCGCAACATGAGTGCTCTCGCCGGCCTTGTTGAAGAGTTGCAGCAGCGTGTCGAGGGCATCAGAGTCGTCGCGTACATGGCTGATCATCGCGTGCAGGCTGGCCAGAAGCTTGGTGGAATCCGTCGCCAGCAGGCGATCCGCATGCCGTGTGTAAACATCAAGAGCTTCGTGATACTGACCCACGCGGGCCGACCCTTCTGCCAGCAGGAACAGGCCCTCCGGATCGTTGTGCACGGAGAGGAGTTTCTCAGCCAGGGGCGTCGCTTGGGCTACGTCTCCAATCTGGAGGTACGCCTTGAGCAGATCGCGCAAACCCTCGGGATGAGAGTCGAGGTCGGCAGCCTTCTCCAGAAACTGAATCGCGTTCTTGGCATCGTCGCTTTCGAGGGCAGCACGTCCCCGCAGGAGCAGCACATAGCTGTTGCCGGGATCGAGCTTCAGCATGCGTTGCAAAATGTCCTCGGCAGCAGCCAGCGAACCGCGCGCACGTAAGGATTCGGCGGCGGCGCTGAAGATTTCCCATGCCTCTTTCTTCTTACCCAGCCGGATATAGACCTCGGCCAGCTTGACCCGCATCGAGACGTTCTCCGGGTCCATTTCCAGGACTTTCTGGAAAAGCCGCACCGCCTGTTCGAATTCTCCGCCCTTCATGAAATCTTCGGCGACTTGCAAATACTGGGCGCGGGCGTCGTTGAACAAGCCCTGCTGCGTATAGAGTTCCGCCAGCTTCAAAGATCCATCCACGCTCGGCACGAGCTTGGTGATCTTCTTGTACATGGCAATGCCTTTAACGGTGAAACCCTGCGCGGCATAGGCATCGCCCACGGTCTTGAAGCACCCGACCGCCTTGGTCGTGTCGCCCAGGCGAGCGTAGAGATCGCCCACCGTATTAGTCACCGTAAGATCCTTGGCATCATGCTTGAGGATCTTCTCGTACTCGGCAATGGCGTTCTGCAGCTTGCCCTGCTGGACAAACTTTTCCGCAGCGCTGAGAACCTTCTGTTTGTTAAAGCCGAAACCAAACGCCATAAAATTGCGGACTCCAGCCTTGATTCCCGCCGAACGCCCACGATTTCCGGGGAGCGCACCCGACGGGTCCGAACTTTGCCGGGAGATTCCCGGACAAAACACCGCCACCCCGCGCGAACGGGATTACGGAGTAAGGTCATTGTACGGCTGGTTACCGGTCTCTCGATGATTACCGACGATTACCTAGGATCACCGAAAGGGAGTGTACGACCGGGTTATGGAAGGCTTAGGGGTGGGGTCCCGGCTGGGAAACGACGGCCCAGTGGTCTGATTTCAGTTTGCCGTGAAAACCACTCGCTCTCCGAGGACGGTGTCTAACAGCCCGGAGAGGAACAAACCGCGGGTAGACGTTGGGCGTTGGGCATTGGCTGTGTGATGCCGGCTGATGGTCGATTGAGACCACGATCGGCGTAGCCCCAATCAGCCATCAGACATTTTGCTGGCTTTCTGTTATCGCGGTTATCGTGTCGCCGCTACCACCGGCGTCCGCTTCTCAATCGGCACGAATGCCCGTGTTTCGTGGCCGATCCAGACCTGGCGCGGGCGGGCGATCTTTTGCTCGGGATCTGTGAGCAATTCCTGCCACTGCGAGAGCCAGCCGACGGTGCGCGGTATGGCAAACAGCACCGTGAACATCTCCGGCTTGAAGCCCATCGCCTGGTACATGATGCCGGAGTAGAAGTCCACGTTGGGATAGAGCCGGCGCTGCGCGAAGTAATCGTCTTCCAACGCGATGCGTTCCAGTTCCATGGCAATCTCGAGTTTCGTATTGCGTCCGGTAACCTCGAAGACACTGTCGGCGGCCCACTTGATGATCTTCGCGCGCGGATCGTAGTTCTTGTAAACGCGGTGCCCGAATCCCATCAATTTGCCTTTCCCCTCTTTGATCTTCTTGATGTAGGCGGGGACATTGTCCTTGGACCCGATTTCATCGAGCATGCGCAGCACTTCCTCATTCGCGCCGCCGTGCAGCGGTCCGGAGAGAGCGGAAGCGGCCGAGGCCGTAGCGAGGTACGGGTCGGCGTGCGAGCTGCCTACCGCCCGCATCGTGTTGGTGCTGCAATTCTGCTCGTGATCGGCGTGCAGAATAAACAGAATGTCGAGCGCGCGCGCGATCACCGGGTTGGCCGCGTACTTCGGCTCGACAATCTTCCACAGCATGTTCATGAAGTTCTCGGTGTAGGTGAGGTCATTGTCGGGATAGACATACGGGAACCCGACGTTGTGCCGATACGACATGGCTGCGATCGACGGCATCTTGCCGATCAGGCGCTTGATCTGCAGCAGGCGGCTCGCTGGATCGTGAATGTTCTTCGCATCCGGATACACCGTCGACAGCGCCGACACTGTGCTCACCAGCATCGCCATGGGGTGCGCGTTGTAGCGGAATCCCTCCATGAACTTCTTGGTGGTTTCATGGAGCATGGTGTGGTGCGTGATCTCATTCACCCAATTCTTCAATTCGCTTGCGGTGGGTAGTTCGCCGAACAGAAGTAGGTAGGCGACTTCCAGAAACGAAGAGTGTTCGGCGAGAACCTCGATCGGATAGCCGCGGTAGCGCAAAATGCCCTTGTCGCCGTCAATATAGGTGATGGCACTCCGGCACGAAGCGGTATTCATAAAGGCTGGGTCGTACGTCATCAGGCCGAAATCATCGGCGCCGGTTTTGATCTTGCGCAGATCCATGGCGCGGATGGTGCCATTTTCGATGGGAAGGGTGTAAGTCTGCCCCGTCCGGTTATCAGTGATGGTGATGGTGTCTTGCGGCATGAGGAACCTCCTGAAGCAAGTGCGGGACGAAGGCCGGCGGCCAAACCAAGGGAGGAGGCCGAACACGAAACCCGCTCGCACTGAAGGTAGCGACGAATGCACGATCTCGCGGTGAGCTACGTCACATGGCGATGTTCAGCGGCCCGCATCGGGCCCGGAGCTCAGGCCCGAGCCCAAGCCGTCATCAGCACCACCAGTAATGCCACCAGCACCGGTCGTGGCCTCTGCCGCAAGACTCGGTACAGAATGTAGGTCATCGATTCGAACCTCCGGGGGGATCGGCGAGCGAATCGGTTCATTCCAGGCCACCCTTAACGCATTCCAGCTATTGGCAGCAAACAGCCTTTGCGTGTAGCGTGTCTGAACGCCGGAATTGTAGGCAATCTCCAGACCGGGGGCAAGCCCTTTTATGACGTGGATTCGAACCATACCCCTCTCGCAGGCGAACGACGAACTTCGCCAGGCGGTGGAAGGGCAGAAGGCCCTGTACCCGGCGGAATACGGCACTCCGATCCATCCGGCCGAGGGTGGCGGCTCCGAGATCGTGGCCTCGCACACGCTGATTCCCCAGGCGCTGCACCATGCTTTCTCCACCTTCGGGGCGCTCATGTCCCCCGATTTGCCGCTTCCGCGCCGCCACCACGAAATGATCGCCACCATGGTCTCGGTCACCAACCGGTGCGTGTATTGAATCGAATCCCACGCAGAGTTTCTGCGTAGAGTCACGCTCGACAAAGGACTGGTGGAAGCGCTGGAGCGAGACTACACCACCGCGCCCATCACACCGCCAGAGCGCGTCATGCTCGACTACGTCATCAAGCTCACCAAAGACGCCACCCAGGTCTGGAAGGACGATCACGAAAAACTGCGGGCAGCCGGCTTCGACGATCGGGCCATTCTGCAGATCACCCTCATCGCCGCCTGGTTCAACTACATCAACCGGGTGGCCGATGCCCTGGGCGTGGGAAGGGAACCGACGGCGGGGGCGTAGTCCTCACTTCCGTGCCAGCACGCGCCCCCAGTCGCTGAACACTTCCGGCTTCCCGCCGCGCACCACCGTCGGATACACGTGGCCGAGACCCTTGTGATGATGAGAGCTGAATTCCAGGTGCGCCGCTGACCCCAAGCCGGCATCGAAGCCGTTCAACGACTCGATGGCGGCGATGAATTTCTCACGGGTAGGATTCTGCCCAGCCCTTTTCAAGCCTTCCGCGATGATCATGGCGTTCACAAACGCCTCCAGGCTCACGAAGCTGGGTTGGGTGGCCGACATGTACTTGCTGAGGCACTCACGGTAGAGCTTCACGGTGGGAAGATCTGTCTGGTCATAAGTCGGCACCACCTGCGTAATGACGGTCCCTTCAGACTCTTTTCCCGCAGCGTTGATAAAAGCCTCGGTGCCGACAAACGAGACGGCCAGAAACAAGGGCCGCCAACCCTGCGCGTGCGCCTCTTTCACGATCTCTGCAGCCGGCGCGTACGGACCAGCAATCACCACCGCGTCCGGTTTCGCGGCCCGCACGGACGCAATGCCCTGCTTTACGTCGAGCGTATTGCGCGCGAACGAGCCCAGGGCGGCGGGGGAACCGCCGTGCTTCAATAACGCCAGCTTTACTCCCTCCAGTACAGCCTTGCCGAAGCCATCGTCCTGGTAAATGACCCCGATTTTCTTGAGACCAGATTCCAACAGGTTGTCCACTTGCTCGCGGGTCTCGTCATTGTAAGAGGCGCGGAGATTGACGACATAGTGCTTCAGCGGCTCATAGAGGAATTGGGCCCCGGTAAATAATCCGGCCACCGGCATGTGATCCGCTTCCGCCATCGGTAGGTACCGGGCGGCCGTGGGCGTGCCTACGAAAAACCCACCGGCAAATACATTCTCCTTTTTGAGCGACGCGAAACACGCTGCAGTCTTCTCGGGATCGTAACCGTCATCGAAGGAAACCAGGCTGAGCTTCCGGCCGTTAACGCCCCCGTGGTCATTAACGTAGCTGAAGTACGCGGTAGCTCCCAACACAGTCTGAAGGCCGAGCTGCCGGGCAGGTCCGTCGAGTGCGGAACAGGAACCGATCTTAATTTCGCGCTCACTGACTCCGGGCGTTTGGCCGGCTGCGTTCGAGACCGAAACGCAAAGCAGCAGAGTCACGAACCACAAGCTTTTCTGGGCCAAGCATCCTAACCGGGCCATGGCAAAATCTCCCTTGGGTTGCTCGCTGGCCATGGGCTCTCTTGTCACGAAAAGCCCTCCTAAATTGTGAGGCAGGAGCGTCGTGCGCCAATCGTCTGCGCCAGCCTAAATGGAAAGAAGTGAGGATACGACCCTTTGCTCTCGCTCAGGAAAACCAAAGTTTGGTATGGGTGGGAAGTGTAGCCGCCGTTTGACCTATGCAACTCGCTCCGTTAATCTCAAAAGATTCAGCAGAATACAGGGCCTCATCTATGTTCGACAGCATTCATGTAAACCCCCCTTGATGGCACCACCTTCTCATTCTCGCCAAGGTAGATGGCCACTGGGTCGGGCGACCGTAGAGGTCACCTCCATAAGCTCTACGTTCAAAAAGTTGCCGGGGCCGGGCTCACCAGAGAGAGTTCTGTCCGTCTCAAACCAAGGGTTGAAATGTCCGAAGGAGTTCGTATGTCCAAAGTGGCATGTGTTGTCTTCCTCGCGCTTTTGTCGGTAGCCAGTGCCGCCGCCCAACCAGGACCGAGCTCGCAGCCAACCGTATGGGCTACGAAACCGGACGCCGCCGCCTTCGAGAAGATCGTGAACGAGAGGCTGGCCGACGGGCAGAACTCCATCGACAAGCTAGTTGCGGTCAAGGGCCCCAGGACGATTGAGAACACGCTGGTGCCTTATGACGAGGCGCTGCGGCAAGTCAACACCGGGAATTATTTGGCCAACATGATGTTTCAGGTTCATCCGGACGCCGCTTTTCGTGACCGGGCGACCACCATGACTCAGAAAGCAACCGCCGTCCTGACCGCGTTGTCATTGAACCGCGAAGTCTACCAGGCGCTGGCGGCTCTGGACCTCTCCAAGACCGACGCGGCCACGCGCTATTACGTGCAGCGCCAGTTGCTCGAGTTCCGCCTGGCCGGCGTCGATAAGGACGACGCCACTCGCGCCCGCCTCAAGCAGCTCAACGACGATCTCACCGGTGAGGTAACGCTGTACGAACGCAACATCGCCGACGACCAGCGCAGCGTCGAGATCGCCAGCGCCGCGGATCTTGACGGCCTGCCGCAGGATTACATTGACCGGCACAAACCCGGGGCCGACGGCAAGATCCGCATCACCACAGACTACCCCGACATTTTCCCGGTATTGAAGTTCGGCAAGAATGAGGCACTGCGGAAGCGCCTGTACGAGCAGTTCGACAACCGCGCCTATCCCAAGAACCGCGACCTTCTGCAGAAAATGATGCAGACACGCTACGAGATCGCGACGCTACTCGGGTATTCCTCGTGGGCCGACTATTTCGCCGCCGACAAGATGGCGGTGAATGGCCAGAACATCGCGAACTTCATCCGCGATCTGGATGCCGCGGCGCGTCCCGTGGCGCAGCGTGAGTACACCATGCTGCTGGCGGAGAAGAAAAAATCCGATCCAACGGCAAAGGAGATTTGGGAGCACGAGACCAGCTACATCCGCGAACAGCTTCGCCGGTCGCAGTACAACTTCGATTCCCAATCCGTGCGTCCGTACTTGCCCTACGCCAGCGTGAAGAAGGGCATCATGGACACGGCAGCCCAGCTTTTTCACGTGACGTTCCAGGAAGAACCGAATGTGCCGGCGTGGGACCCGAGCGTCGAAACCTGGGCCGTGATGGACAACGGAAAGATGGTCGGGCGTTTTTATCTGGACATGCATCCACGCCCCGGCAAGTTCAGTCACGCCGAGATGGTGCAGGTGCTGGACGGCGTGCGCGGCAAGCAAATGCCCGAAGCGGCGCTGATTTGCAATTTTCCCAAGCCGACGGCCACCGATGCGGGATTGATGGAGTACGGAGACGTGGAGACTTTCTTCCACGAATTCGGCCATTTGATGCACCACATTCTTGGCGGACAGCAGCAGTGGGCAGGGATCAGCGGCATCACCATGGAAGCGGACTTCGGGGAAGCGCCCTCGCAGATGCTGGAAGAGTTTATGCGCAGCCCGCAGGTGCTGGCGTCGTTCGCTCATCATTACAAGACGGGTGAGCCGATCCCGGCGGAACTCGTCGCGCGCATGAATCGGGCCTCGGCATTCGGTCGCGCCACTTACACGGCTGCCCAGATCAGCTACACCGCACTTTCCTATGACGTCTACAAGGGCAAACCGCGGGACGTGGACTTGGACGCAGTCTGCCTGGCGGACACGAAACGCTACACCCTGTTTTTGCCCCTGCCCGGCACACACATGTACGCGTCGTTTGGCCATTTGAGCGGGTACTCGTCGGCGTACTACACCTACATGTGGGACTTGGTGATTGCCCAGGACTTCTTCCAGCAGTTTGACCATACCAACCTGCTGAACGGCGAGGGTCCCATGCGCTATCGGCGCGTTGTGCTGGAGCCCGGCGGATCCATGTCGGCCAACGACCTGGTCAAGAACTTCCTGGGCCGTCCCCAGAATATGGCAGCGTTCCAGCGCTGGATGGGTAAGGAGTTCGAGTCCCAACCCGCAGCTTCGAACCGAACCGGAAACTGAGATTGGCAAACGGGATACGCGTCGTCGCTGGATGTGTAGTTTGTCTTTGCCCCAAATCCGGAGCACGGTCCGCGCGTGCGGCCCCCGAGACCGTTTGACCCTCCCCGTTCTCTCCTTTAAACTCAAGAGATTCAGCAGAATACAAGGCCTAATCTATGTCCGACAGCATTCACGTAAAGCTCCCCGATGGCAGCAGCAATGAAGTCCCGAAGGGGACCACCGCGCTCGATATTGCCAAGTCCATCAGCCCCCGCCTCGCTGACGCCGCGCTTGCCGCCAAAACTAACGGCAATCTGATTGACTTGACTCGACCCCTCGACCAAGACACCGACCTGCGCATCCTGACCGAAAAAGATCCGGAGGCGCTCGAAGTCTACCGCCATTCCTCCGCCCACCTGATGGCCGCTGCTGTGCTTGAACTTTTCCCCGAGACCAAACTCGGCCACGGCCCCGCCACCGAGAGCGGGTTCTTCTATGACTTCTACCGCGAGACTCCGTTCACTCCGGAGGATCTCGAAAAGATCGAGAAGAAAATGCAGGAACTGGTGCAGCAGGATCTGCCCTATGCCCGCGAGTTCCTGCCGCACAAGGAAGGTCTGGAGCGCTTCAAGAAGGAAGGCGACTTCATGAAGTGCCATTTCATCGAGCAGTTCACCAAGCCCGATGAAAAAATTTCGATCTACAAGACCGGCAAGTTTCTCGACTTCTGTCGCGGCCCGCACGTACCGTCGACCGGCAAGATCAAGGCGTTCAAGCTGCTGAACATCGCCGGCGCCTACTGGCTGGGCGACGAAAAGAACCCGCAGCTGCAGCGCATCTACGGCACTTCGTTCTTTTCGAAGAAGGATCTCGAAGCTTTCCTGCACAAGGTCGAAGAAGCGAAGAAGCGCGATCATCGCGCGCTGGGCCAGCAACTCGACCTGTTCTCAATCCAGGAACTCGCCGGTCCTGGGCTGATTTTCTGGCACCCCAAGGGCGGCATCATCCGCAAAGAGATGGAAGACTGGATGCGTGAGGAGTATCTGCGCCGCGGCTATTCGCTGGTCTATACGCCGCACGTAACGCGCCGCCAGCTCTTCCACACCTCCGGGCACGAGGGTTATTACTCGGACAACATGTTTGACGCCATGGAACTCGACGACGCCGAATATCGCCTCAAGCCCATGAACTGTCCGGGGCACATCCTGATTTACAAGGACTCGCTGAAGTCGTATCGCGATCTGCCCGTGCGGTTTGGCGAGCTGGGCACGGTTTATCGCTACGAGCGTTCGGGCGTGATGCACGGCCTGCTGCGTGTCCGCGGCTTCACCCAGGATGACGCGCACATCTTCTGCACCCCCGAGCAGATCGAGAATGAAATTGTCGGCTGCATGGAGTTCGCGCTCGCCGTGCTGAAGGCCTTCGGCTTCGACCAGTTCCAGACCGAGCTTTCCACCTGGGACCCGGGCCACAAGAAGAGCTTTCTCGGCACGGAAGAACAGTGGAACCTCGCCAACCACTCGCTCGAAAGCGCGCTCAAGCGCCTGAACATCGAGTACAAAACCATCCCCGGCGAGGCGGCATTCTACGGGCCGAAGATCGACGTCAAGCTGGTGGACGCGATCGGCCGTTTGTGGCAGCTCTCGACGGTCCAGTTCGACTTCAACCTGCCGCAGCGCTTCCAGCTCGAATACGTCGCCGAAGACGGCACGCGCAAACAGCCGGTAATGGTCCACCGCGCGCTCTACGGATCGGTCGAACGCTTCTTCGGAGTGCTGATCGAACACTACGCTGGGGCGTTCCCGGTCTGGCTCTCGCCCGTGCAGGCAGTGATGATCCCGATCGCGGAGCGGCATTCGGCCTACGCCGAAAAAGTAGCCGACCAATTGAAAGCGGCGGGGGTGCGCGTCGAAGTCGATGCCCGTAACGAAAAGATGAACGCCAAGATCCGCGAACACGCCATGCAGAAAGTTCCATTCCTGCTGGTGGTCGGAGACAAAGAGGCCGAAGCAAACAAAGTCAACGTCCGCACCCGCGGGAAGGAAAAGACCGAAGACATGGGTACGGCTGAGTTCGCGGAGAAGATTAAGAAGCTGATTGTGGAGAAGAGCGCCACGTTGTAGTCGGCAATCCTCACGTAGGGACAGCCGCCCTCGGCTGGCCAGGCGAGCGAAGCTCGCCAGTGTCCACGTTCGTGGGCCCAAATTGGTGGACTACTTGCGTCCAGACTCCTGTGATAAACGGAACATCTGCGGAGTTTCGCTTCGCCCGGACAGCCGAGGGGGCGGCTGTCCCTACGTGAGCTGTCCCGACGTGATGCGGTTCCTTGAGCCCCGCAAAATCCCTGTGTTAGCATCATTGCTTTCGCAGGCGATGCCGCGTTGGCCTGTACCAGCTCTCTTCTTCGACTAAGGCCCGCCCGGAGTCATCCAATCCCGGATCGCGCGGTCAGCCTGCGGACTGCGGAGCTTCGCTCCGCTGGACAGCCGAGGGCGGCTGTCCCTACGTGGTCCTTGAAGGAGACAACCCGTGAAAGTTTATGAAGGAGCCAACCTCCGCAACCTTGCCCTGATCGGGCATGGTCATGCGGGCAAGACTACCCTGGTGTCGGCCATGCTCCAAACGGCCGGCGCCACGCAGCGCTTCGGCCACGTGGACGACGGCACCGCTGTCACCGACTACGACGAAGAAGAAATCGCCCGCAAAATGTCGATCTCGACCGGCTTGGCCTGCGTCGAGTGGGGCAAGACGAAACTCAATCTGCTCGATACCCCCGGCTTCAACATGTTCGTCCACGAAGCCAAGATGGTTTTGCCCGTCGTCGACGCGGCCCTGGTCGTGGTGGATGGCGTCGCGGGCGTAGAGGTCGTCACCCAGCGCGTCTGGGGGTACTGCGACGAAGTCAACCTGCCCCGCATGATCGTGGTCAGCCGCATGGACCGCGAGCGCGCCGACGCCAACCGCGTCCTCGAATCGCTCACCAACGCCTTTGGCCGCGCCGTCACCCCGCTCCAACTCCCCATCGGCAGCGAAAAGAATCTGACTGGCATTGTCGACCTCGTCCGCATGAAGGCCTACACCTACGAACTGGGAGGAAACGGCAAAGGCAAAGAGGGCCCGATCCCAACGGACTTGGCCGAGGTTGCCAAAGAAGCTCACGAAAAATTGGTGGAACTCGTCGCCGAGGGGAAAGACGAGCTGATGGAAGAATTCTTCGAGAAGGGCACGATTCCCGAGGAGCACTTAGTCCCGGCGCTGCACGAAGCCATCCGCGAAGACAAATTGTTTCCGGTACTGTTCACCAGCGGCCTCGGCAATATCGGCGTCGACGAGTTGATGGATTTCATCGTGGACTACACGCCCGCTGCAAACGAGCATCACGCCATCACCGGCCAGCCCGCTGGTGGCAACGGCGAACCTCCCGCGCGCAAAGGCACGGACAACGAACCCGCATCCGTCTACGTATTCAAAACCGTATCCGACGCCTTCGCCGGCCGCATTTCGTATTTCAAGGTTTTCTCTGGAATCCTCAAGAACGAAGCCTCGTTGCAAAACTTCAACCGCAACACGCAGGAGAAATTCGCCCACATCTCGCTCATGCAGGGCAAGACGGCGATTCCGATCCCGGAACTGCATGCGGGCGATATCGGTGCGGTCGCAAAGCTGAGAGAAACTCTCACCGGCGACACACTCGGCGACAAGGCTTCGCCAATCCAGTACCCGGCCGTGAAACTTCCGGAGCCGGCGATCACCTTCGCCATCGAACCCAAGACCCGCGCCGACGAAGACAAGCTGGGCGTCGGCCTCCACAAGCTGATGGAAGAAGACGCCATGCTGCGTTTCTTCCGCGATCCGCAGACGAAAGAGTTCCTGATCGCGGGTACCGGCCAGCAGCATATCGAAGTCGTGGTCTCGAAGATGAAGAAGCGCTACCACGCGGAAGTCGTCTTGAAGGCGCCCAAGGTGCCGTACCGCGAAACCATCCGTGGCAAGGCCGATGTCCAGGGGCGCCACAAGAAACAAACCGGCGGCCACGGCCAGTATGGCGACTGCAAGATCAAGATGGAGCCCCTGCCACGCGACAGCGAGTTCGAGTTCGTCAACGATATTTTCGGTGGCGCCATCCCGAAGAACTACATACCGGCAGTGGAAAAAGGAATCAAAGATGCCGCGGCGCGTGGCTACCTCGCGGGCTATCCCGTGGTAAATTTCCGGGTCATCCTCTACGACGGCTCGTATCACGACGTCGATTCCAACGACCTCTCGTTCCAGATGGCCGGCCGCATCGCGTTCAAAAAGGCGATGGAAGTCGCCAAACCCACGCTGCTCGAGCCGATCATGTCGGTAGAAATCACCGTTCCCGACGAATTTGCGGGCACTATCATGGGCGACCTCAACAGCCGCCGCGGGCGCATCCAGGGCATGGACAATAAGAGCGGCAACACGATCGTGAAAGCCGAGGTACCGATGGCGGAAATGCTGACCTACGGCGCCGACCTGACGTCCATGACTCAGGGCCGCGGCAGTTTCTCGATGGAAATGCACCACTACGACGTGGTGCCGCAGCAACTGCAGGAGAAGATTATCGAGAAGGCACGAGCCGAGCGCGGCGAAGTAAAGGAAGAAGAAGAATAAGTGTGGCGCGGGCATTCCTGCCCGCGAATGTCGGCACCGTCTCGCCTTCCGCAGCCCATGAAGCCGGACGGTTGCTCCACCTTTTTCTTTTGCACCAAGCGCGTTTGTAACGTAGCATTCGGTGTTCCGAGGAGACACGCATGTCCAAGCGGAACTTCTCCATCTGCCGCCGCTTGTTCGGCGCGGCGCTTGTTCTCTCAGTGACCTCTCTGCCCTCGATGGCCGAGGAAAGCAAAACCACGGTGCTGGACCTCGACCACGTCTCCGTCTGCGGGTCGAATCTCGACGCCCTCCGCCAGGCCTTCACCGATGTTGGGCTTACTCCCGACTTCGGCGGCCCGCACGGCAACGGCGTTACCCAGATGGCGCTCATCGGCTTCGATGACGAGTCCTACCTCGAACTGATTGCCCCCGTGAAGCCAGGAGTCACCGAGGGCTCGGCCTGGGGCAAGTTCATCGCGGGCGATGCGGGCCCGTGTGCCTGGGCGGTGGGCACGAACGTCCTGCTGCAGGAAGTGGATCGGTTGAAGAAAGCTGGCATCGCGGTAAGGACTCCGGAGCCTGGCAGCCGGAAGCGGCCCGATGGCATGTCGGTGACGTGGACCACCGCCGATGTCGGCTCTGGAACACAAGGTTCCGTTCTTCCGTTCATTATTGAGGACCAAACCCCGCGCGCCTGGCGAGTGCAACCTTCGGAAAGCGTCAAGGGCGCGCCCGTTTTCGGCGTGGAGAACGTGGTTTTGGGTGTGAACAATCTTGACGCGGCCATTGCACTCTTCCGCAAGGCCTACGGCTGGTCGGAACCGCTGGTCGAGAACCAGAAAGACTTCGGCAGACTCGCGTACTTTCCCGGCGAGCCCGTGATCCTAGCTGCCCCGACGGGTGGATGGCTGTCCGATCGCCTCGGTAGGTTCGGCGAAGCGCCGGTTGCCTACCTGCTCGGCACCCGCGATTTCGCCGCCGCCGCCAAAAAATACAAACTCTCCGGCACCAAAACCTGGTTCGGACAAAGAGTCGGCTGGTTCGACGCCGGCAAACTGAAAGGCGTAAGACTGGGAGTGATCGGACAGTAGCTCGTGTAGCGCGGACACTCCTGTCCGCGCATGGGGAATGCTCCTGGGCTGGGAACTCAGCATTGACCCTTCGCGGACAGGAGTGTCCGCCCCACACTGGCGACCGCCCACCGACAACTGCTACCATCGCCTTCAGTGTCCGCCGCCAAAGACAATCCCAACCTCAAAGACCGCCTCGTCTCCGCCGCACCGGTCGAAGACGATTCCTCCTTTGAACTCAAGCTCCGCCCGCAGCGCTTGCAGGAGTTCATCGGCCAAGCCAAGGTCAAAGAGAATCTCGATGTAGCGATTCAGGCAGCCAAATCCCGCGGCGAGGCCCTCGACCACGTTCTCCTTTACGGTCCGCCCGGCCTCGGCAAGACGACCCTCGCCAACATCATTGCCAATGAACTCGCTGTGGCCTTCCAGCAGACCTCCGGCCCCACGCTCCAGATCAAGGGCGACCTCACCGCCATCCTCACCAACCTGCGCGATAAGCAGGTCCTCTTCATCGACGAAGTACACCGCCTGCAGCCCGCGCTCGAAGAAATCCTCTATTCCGCGCTCGAGGACTACAAGCTCGACATCATGATCGGCCAGGGCCCGTCCGCCCGCACCCATACCATGGACGTGAAGCCCTTCACCTTCGTCGGCGCTACGACCCGCGCTGGCCTGCTATCGGCGCCGCTGCGATCCCGCTTCGGCCTGCTGCTGCGCCTCGAGTTCTACACCCATGACGATCTGCGCATCATCGTCGAGCGTTCGGCCGAAATCCTGGGCGTCAGCATTGACCGCCCCGGAGCTATTGAAATCGCCAGCCGCTCCCGTGGCACACCCCGTATCGCCAACCGCCTGCTGCGCCGCGTCCGCGACTACGCGCAGGTTCGCGCCGCAGGCAACATCGACCAACCCACCGCCCAAGCCGCGCTCTCCATGCTCGAAGTAGACCGCTACGGCTTCGACGAAATCGATCGCAAGCTCCTCCTCACTATCATCGAGAAGTACCAGGGTGGCCCAGTCGGCGTGAACACGCTCGCCGCCGCGCTGGCGGAAGAACCCGACGCGATCGAAGAAATCTACGAGCCCTTCCTCATCCAGATCGGCTTCCTGAACCGAACTCCCCGCGGACGTGTCGCCACCCAGCTCGCCTACGAGCACTTCGGCATCACGCCCAATCGCCGCCAAAACTCGCTTTTCTGAAGGCCACGGCAATCTGACAGCACCTGTCCGGAGTGCCCGAGCGGCCCTTACCCGCGTGCCCAATCGGCAGTTGCAACACACACTGACAAATTGTTGCTCCCTGTTGTATCTTCTTAGTTCGCCTGTCTGAGGGGGCTCGGCGAGCACGAGAGGTTTTCTTGGTTTCGCGATCGTTTGGGCCTAGGTGTGTTCTCTCTCTGTTGACGCTGGCGTTGCTCGCCAGACACGGGTTCGCGGCATCGGGCCACCCGTCCTCTCTGTCTGATCCCCAAAGCCAGTCTCAGTCGCCCGCTTCTGTTCCCCAGCACCTCTCCGCCGAAACCAGCTCAGAGACGTCCTTGACCATCCCCCGCCTGGCGCACGCGCCGGCGCTGGAAGATTTCCTGACCATGAAGCCCGAGGGGCCGGTCGCCCCCGGCATGGTGAAGATTATCCATTTTGTCCAACAGCAGCCGCATGACGGTCAGACGGTCAGCCAGCCCACGGAGGCGTATCTCGGCTACGACGAGAAAAACCTGTACGTGGTTTTCGTCTGCCACGACGATCCCGCCAAGGTGCGCGCCCACGAGACGCGCCGCGAAGACTTCAACGGTAACGACGATGATGTGGCCATCATGCTGGATACCTTCCATGATCGCCGTCGTGCCTACGAGTTTGAGGTGAATCCGAGAGGCATCCAGTGGGACGCCATCTACACGGAAGCTTCCTACGCGGATACAGGCGGTAACTTCGATAGTTCCTTCGACACCCTCTGGTACTCCAAGGGGAAGGTAACGGAGCAAGGCTACGTCGTCTGGATAGCCATTCCCTTTCGCAGCCTTCGCTTCCCGTCCGCGCAGGACCAGACCTGGGGCATCATCCTGTTGCGTGAGATTATCCGCGACAACGAGAGGGCCTTCTGGCCTTACATTTCCATTAACCAGGAAGGGCGTCTCGGGCAGGCCGGCTCCGCCAAGGGCCTGAGCGGAATCTCTCCAGGCCGCAACCTTCAGCTGATTCCCTACGGCCTGCTCAATTCGTTCCACACGGTGGACGATCGTGGCCCATATACTCCCTGTCCAACGGCAACTGATCCCACCGCAACCTGCGCGCGCTACCAGAACCGCGCCATCGGCGGAACGGTTGGGCTGGATGGCAAGGTCATCTTCAACGACAGCCTGGTGCTCGACGCCACCGCCAACCCCGACTTCAGCCAGGTGGAATCCGACGAACCCCAGGTCACCGTGAACCAGCGGTACCGCGTTTACTTTCCGGAAAAGCGCCCTTTCTTCATCGAAAACTCCGACTACTTCCACACTCCCATCGATCTCTTCTTCACGCGCAACATCGTCAATCCCGACGCCGGAATCCGCCTCACCGGCAAGACCGGAGCCTATTCGCTGGGCATTCTCGCCAGTGATGATCGTGCTCCCGGGCTCACCGTGAGTCCTGCCGATCCTCTGTTCAAATCGCGCTCCTATTTCAACATCGCGCGAGTCTCCCGCGACATCTTCAAGCAATCCAGCATTGGAGCCATCTACACGGACTGGGAAGATCCGGCTGCCAACACGTTCAACCGGGTGGGAGGCTTGGACGCGCGGTTCAAGTTTTCACCGCAGCTGACTGCCAGCGCGCAAGGGGTCGTCAGTTCGACGTACTGCTCGGACCAATATTCCACAACCTACTCCACGTGTGCGGCCGGTTATTCCGCCGGCCCCGCCTACAAAGCCGAACTCGATTACACGACCCGGCATTGGCTTCAGTCGGGCGTCTACAACGACGTCAGCCCAGGTTTCTTTACGCAGCCCGGCTTTGTCACCCGGGTAGACATTCGCGAGTACCGCGACGGCACCTCATACAACTTTCGCCCCAAGCGGGGCCCGGTGGTCGCCTGGGGGCCTGAGCTATTCGGACACTGGACGTGGGACCACACCGGTCTCCGGCTTGACACGGATTATGCGCCCGATCTCGCAATCACCCTGAAACGGCAGACCCGAATCGTCCTCATGCCGTACGAGGAAACCCGCGAGCGCCTGCGGCCCGGGCGGGACTTCGCCGGTCCCACAGGCGGCCCCAATCTCGATTTCCATGAGCACGCCAGCGGCGTAAACGTCATCAGTTCACCCTTCTCACAGTTCACCCTCGGGGCAAACTACTTTTGGGGAGATGAGATCAACTTTGTTCCCGGCGTCAATGCTGCCCCGTATCTGGCACACTTTGAGCAAGGCGGCGCCACCGCGACGATTCATCCATTCTCGCAGCTCAAGGTTGACAACACATACCTGGTCAGCCGCTTGCGCACTCGGGATACGAACGCCAACATCTTCAACAATCACATCATTCGCAGCAAATGGAACTGGCAGTTCAACCGTGAACTGTCCCTGCGCGTGATCCTGCAATACAACGCCACGCTCACTCGGAACTCTCCCTCTGTCAGTGCCAACCTGTTCCCGTACACCTACCTGCCGACATCGAAGCAATTCAACACCGACATCCTCGTTACCTACCTCCTGCACCCGGGAACCGCACTCTACGTCGGATACAACACGGATCAGCAGAACCTGGATCCATCGCTTCAGATCGACCCAGTTCTGCCTGGCGTGCACCACGGCACTCGCCTGATCAACGACGGCCGCTTGTTCTTCGTAAAAGTCTCGTATCTGTTCCGCTTCTAAGCGTCCACGAGAAATCACGTCGGGGCAGCCTTCGGCTGCCACGCCGTTGGGTTGACTTCTCCTCCACGAATCTGCGTTAATCACCCTTCGGTTGCCATCCCAGACGGTAGAGATGCGGCTTGCCGCGTCTTCCACCCGGAGGACCTCATGCGTGACGTGATCTCGACCGATCAGGCTCCTAAAGCCATCGGGCCCTACTCCCAAGCCATTCGTGCCGCCGGCCTGATCTTCACCTCCGGCCAGGTAGCCCTCGATCCCGCCACCCAGCAGGTCGTTGCGGGCGACGTGGCCGCCCAGACCGACCGCGTCCTCAAGAATCTCGCCGCTGTCCTGCACGCGGCCGGCAGCGGGCTGGACAAGGTCCTCCGCTGCACCGTCTTCCTCAAAAATATGGCGGACTTCGCCGCCATGAACGACGTCTACGGACGCTACTTCACCCAAACCCCTCCCGCCCGCTCGACCGTCGAAGTCTCCCGTCTGCCAAAAGATGTGCTGGTAGAAATTGACGTAATTGCCCTGGCCTAGATGCCGAGGTCTAGCCGCGAAGCGGCACAAGAATGCAGCCCACAGCGCACACTCTGGGTGTCAAGTGGGAAAGCGGCGAGCCCCGGAGGGGCCAAAGAACAGCTACCATAGAGACTCCGGAGGGACGACTACAATGATCGCAGAAAGAGGCCTTATGAAAACTCTCCTGCTCGCAATCGGCATCGTCGGTGTGGGGATGTTCGCTGCCGCCCAAACCGCCCCCAAGCAATCCGCTCCCAGCGGACCAACCAAAGTCACAGGCCCTTCCACCAAGACCGCCAGCGGCCTCGAGTACTGGGATATCAAGGTCGGCACCGGCCCGGTTGCCCAAAGCGGACAGCATGTCAAAGTGCACTACACCGGATGGCTGACCAACGGCAAGAAGTTCGATAGCTCGGTAGGTACCGGCAAGCCGTTTGAGTTCATGTTAGGAGCCGGCCAGGTGATCAAGGGCTGGGACGAGGGCGTCGCTGGAATGAAAGTCGGCGGCCAGCGTCAATTACACATTCCGCCGGATCTAGCCTACGGACCCGCCGGATATCCGCCCGTGATCCCGCCGAACTCGGCCCTGATCTTCGACCTGCAGCTGGTAGAAGTGAAGTAGCTCGTGTAGCGCGGACACTCCTGTCCGCGCAGCATTGTCCAGGCACACAAAAGCCCGCAGGATTTCCACAATCGTGCGGGCTCGATCCTTCTAAGCTTTAACCACTTTGCCGCTGCGCAGGCAGGACGTGCACACGCGGATCCGCTTGGTCGCCGCCCCCACCTTGGCGTGCACCGGACGCAGATTGACGTTCCAGCGCCGCTTGCTCACGTTGTGGGCATGGCTGATGGTGTTTCCAAACTGCGGCCCCTTGCCGCAGATATCACAAACTCGTGCCATAACCTATTGACCCTTCTAGGCTTGATGCCGAAACACCTATTGTACAGGCTCATGGGAAATCCGCCAAGCCAGAACAGCAGCAAACGCCCCAAGGTTGAGACGCGGTAAGCCGCGTCTCCCGTAGCTCTCCCATCAAACGTACCTTGAACCGTGGCTCAGGCGGCCTTGCCCATCACCGGCTGGGAGCAATGCGCGCAGCGCCGAGCATCGATCGGGATCTCGCTGAGGCATTCCGGACACTTCTTCGTGGTCGGATCGGCCGGTGCCGGCGCCTTACGCATCCGCGCCACCAGGGCGTTGATCGGTGTAACGACGAAGAAATACACGGCAGCCGCGATTAACAGGAAATTGACTACGGCGGTGATAAATACGCCAACCGGAAACGCCGTTTGGCCGATTGTGAAACTAACCGACGAAAAGTCCGGCTTGCCCGCAACCAAGGCAATGAGGGGTTCAATCAGGGACTTTACGAGGGAGGTGACGACCGTCCCAAAAGCCGCACCGATCACAATACCAACCGCCATGTCGACGACATTACCGCGCAAGATAAACTGCTTAAAGCCGGATAGCATAATATTTTCCTCCAATCACTAGAACGGGCGACAATCTAAACGCAGATATACATTTGGTCAAGTTGGCTTTAAAAAAAATACAGTGTCTCGCGCAGGCTTGGCGAGACAGGTTGTGGGGTTTCGGGAGAGCAACCTTCAATCTGAGGACTACCCAAGGTCTCTCCTCAGATCCGCATCGGCATCACAATATAGCGGTACTTGTACTCTTCGCCCTCCGCGGGACGCAGCTGCCCGGCCGACTGCGGATCCTTAAGCTCGAGTTTCACGTCGCCCGCGCCCGTCGCCTTGATGAAATCCGTCAGATACTGCGCGTTGAAGCCGATCGCCATCGGATCGCCGTTGTACTCCACTTCAATCGAATCCTCGGACTCACCCGTCTCTGTCGACGACGCCGATAGCTTCAGCTCGCCCTTCTCCAGACGCAGCCGCACCGCCCGCGACCGCTCGTCGGCAAACTGCGCCACACGTGCGATCGCCGCCCCCAATTCCTCGCCATGCACCGTAATCGACTTGGTGTTGTCCTTCGGCAGCACAGCCTCGTAGTTGGGGAATTGCCCCGTGAGTTGCCGCGAGGTCAACAGCCGCGGGCCCACGCGGAAGAACAGCGTCGACTCATCCTTGGCAAAGTCGATGGTTTCAACGTCGGAGTCCAGCAGCGACTTCAGTTCGTCCATCGCTTTCTTCGGCACCAGCGTCTTCATCTCGCCTGAGACACCCTCAAACTTCTCGCCCGCGCGCTCGATGTGCGCCAACCGGTGTCCATCGGTCGCCACCATCGTGATCGACTCCGATTTCAGCACCATCAGAGCGCCATTCAGCGTGTAGCGCGATTCCTCGCTCGCGATTGCAAAGCCGGTCTTCGCGATCATCGACCGCAGAACCGCAGCTGGAATCTTCACCACGCCCGCCGCCGGAAACACTGGCAAGCTCGGAAAATTCGATCGCGCCATCCCCACCATCTTGGTATTTGACCGCCCGCACCGGATGCTCACCCAGTGGTTTTCCAGTAGTTTGATGGTGATCTCGGCATCAGGCAGCAATCGCACGTAGTCATAAAGCTTCCGTGCGGGAATCGTACAGGCGCCCTCTTTCTTCACCTTCGCACTGCACGAAGTGCGCAGGCTCAGGTCCAGATCCGTTGCCGTCAGCGATAACTTGTCCCCAGCAGCTTCAAAAAGATAATTGGAGAGGATCGGAATCGTGGTTTTGCGCTCCACCACGCCCTGGGTCGCGGTCAGTTCGCGCAATAGTTCAAACTTGCTGACTGTGATCTCCATCGTCGTGGTAGCTGCAGCAGGAGCGACTTCGACCGGCATATTGATTCTCCCGACTCTACTTCTGTTCCTTCCTTATATCAAATGCAAAAGCAAGAAAACCAGTAGTAACCGTAGGTGGTTCGGAGAAGTGGAAAAAACGTCCAGGTCCTGCCAGTTCAATCGATTCCGATTCTACTCTTAATGTGGAGAATCGACTCCACCCGCGGCGGACCTCAATGCATTGCTGGTATCGGTACTTGGGTTTGCTGCTCACTTCCCACAACTTTCACAGGCACTCCACAGCCAGGGGACAGGAAGAACGGAGTGCAAAGTGGAAAATCGGGCGGAAACCGCCGTTTAAGCGCCTAACTGCTCGGTCAATTTATTAAGCAGCCTGTTCAAATCCTTGTCGCCCTTGCGGACCTCTTCGATCTTCTCCACCGAGTGCAGCACCGTCGTGTGGTGCTTGCCGCCGAACTGCCGCCCAATCTCCGGCAACGAAGCCTCCGTCAGATGCTTGGCCAGGTACATCGCAATCTGCCGAGGGTAGACGATCGACCGCGAATTGTTCTTCGCCTTGATCTCCACCAGGCGCAGGCCAAACTGTTCGGCGACTGCCTTCTGAATAGACTCAATCGTGACCTTCCGCGCCTGCGAGTCGATGAAGTTCTTCAGCACCTGCTGGGTGTAGGGAAGTGTGATCTCCGCCCCGATCAGCGACGAGTGCGCCACCAGCCGGATCAGCGCGCCTTCAAGCTCCCGCACATTCGACCGGATATTCGAAGCAATAAACAGCGCCACATCCGTCGGGATCGTGACTTTTTCCTGCTCCGCCTTCTTCTGCAGGATGGCAACCTTCGTCTCCAGGTCCGGCGGTTGAATGTCGGCAATCAGCCCCCACTCAAACCGGCTGCGCAACCGGTCCTCGAATTCCGCCAACTCTTTGGGCGGACGGTCGCTGGCAATCACGATCTGCTTCATCGATTCATGCAGCGTATTGAACGTATGGAAGAACTCTTCCTGGGTCCGTTCCTTTTGCGTGAGGAACTGGATATCGTCCACCAGCAGCACATCCACATTCCGGAACTTGTCCCGGAAGCTGGTCATCTTGTCGTAGCGCAGCGAGTTGATCATCTCGTTGGTGAACTTCTCGCTCGACACGTAACAGATCGCCGCTTGCGGCGACCGGCGCTTGACCTCGTGCCCGATAGCCTGCATCAGGTGCGTCTTGCCCATGCCGACGCCGCCGTATAGGAATAGCGGGTTGTAGGCCTTCGACGGCCGCTCCGCCACCGCCTGGCAGGCGGCATGCGCGAACTGGTTCCCGCTCCCGATCACGAACGCGTCAAACGTGTAGCGCGGGTTCAGTTGCGCCGCACTGTCCCAATCAAAGCGCGCTTGCGTCGGGTGGAGCCCGCCCGTCAGAGTTTGCCCACCTTGGTTCTGCATCGACAGCCCGCCGTTGTGCCGGATCGGCGTATTCGACGGATCATCTTCTGACGTCACGAACTTGACGTCCTTGTAATCCAGCCCGAGATTATCGATCGCTTCCTGGATCAGGTCCGCGTATTTGTCGCCCACGTGGCTGAACTCGGCGGTGGGAACGCGTATGAAGAGAATTCCATTACTGGCATGACTGTAGCGCGTCGGCTTCAGCCAAGTGTCGTAGGAGTGCCGGTTGATTTTCTTTTCCAGCGCGTCCAGGATGCGCACCCAAGGATTCGGAATGATGGCGGAACTTGTAACAGACATTTTTTTCCAATATATCGAATGCGCCCGCGAAGACGCATCCGGAACAATCAACTCTCGCCTGTGAGATCTCTAAGAGCAGCTTCCGCTCGCGCAGTTGCTGGTTGCCTTGATGATTTGCAGTACGAAGACGAAGGGCATGGTAGCACAGAAAAATTCGGCGCGTCGGTGTCCCCAACAAAAAAAGTTTTCGCCGAAGCACTTCTTCAATCGCGATTTCATCGCGCTGTCAAGTGTCGAGAGAATAACTGCCACGCAAAGAGTGCAACGTACGCGTGACTTACGTAGGGACAGCCGCCCTCGGCTGTCCAGCCGAGCCAAGCTCGGCCCCTTACTCCGTCCGGCGCCCCGGCCGTGCCACCGGCTTGTAATTCCCCGGATACACCACCACCGACCGCCGTCCCCCTTCGCCGTCGCTCTCGGTTTTCAAATCCGTTTCCTCGCGCAGCGCCAGGTGCACAATCCGTCGCTCGCGCGACGACATCGGCGCAAACCGGTAGGGCGTTCCCGTGCTCCGTACTTTCTCCGCGGCCGTGCGCGCCGCCAGTTGCAGTTCCTCAATTCGCAGCGAGCGAAAATTCTTGCAATCGAACCAGATCTTTTCGTGCTCGTTGCCCTGCAGGTGCAGAATCTCCGACGCCAGCAATTCAAACGAACGCAGCAACTCCCCCGCCCGCTCCAGCAGCAGCGCCGAATCCGGTCCCGCAAACTCCACCAGAATCTCCGGATGTTCCCACTCCCGGTTCCCCGCGATCGGAGGATCCACCGTGATCCGGTACTTCAAGCGAAACCCGCCATGCGTAATGACGGTCTGCAGAAATTCCCCAATCTGTTTTGCGGCCGCAACCTTGTCTGTGATCGGCATAATTAATTCTCAGCCTTCCGCCCGTGAACGCTCGTAGCTCGATGCTTGCAGCTCACTTCTCTTTCTTCCGCGCCCGCTTCTCCATCATCTCGCGCATCTCGCGCCCCAGCGAAGTGCGGTTCATCACCGCCTGCTGCACGATCCCGATTAGCTGTCCGGCCGACCAGTACAGGCACAACCCGGCCGCCAGGTTCCAGCTCATCACGCCCAGCATGCCCGGCATCATGATGTTCATCATCTTCTGCTGCGTCGGATCCATCCCAGCCTGCGGCGTCATGCGCTGCATGACCAGCATGGTCACGATAATCGCAATCGGCAGGATGTGCCACGGGTCGGGCGCGGAGAGATCGCGAATCCATAACCAGGGCGCATGCCGCAAATCCATTGCCACGCCCAGCATCCGGTAGTACGCAAAAAGAAACGGCATCTGAATCAGCAGCGGCAGACAGCCCCCCGCCGGATTCACGCCCTCCTTCTTGTACAGTGCCGAGACCTCCTGGTTCATCTCGGCTTTCTTCGGATCGCGCAGGCTGTACTTTTTGTACTTCTCCTGGATCGCCTTGATCTGCGGCGCCACGCGCTGCATCTTCAGCATCGACTTCATCTGCGACAAACGCAGGGGCAGCAGCGCCACATTGATGACCAGCGTCTGCAGCAGAATCGCCCAGCCCCAGTTCGCCACGATGTGGTAGTACATCCACTTCAGCCACTCAAACAATGGACGCGCGATCAGCCCCAGCCAGCCAAAATCGACGATCGCGCGTAGATCGGGCTCTGCGCCCGTGATCCCCGGCACCCGCACCGACTCCAGGTCCGGCAGTGACTTCGGTCCGACGTAGAGCCGCCCAGCCGTTGCACCCTTCAAGCTGCCGACCGCGGCGCCCAGCACATCGACCTTGTCCATCTGTTTGCTGTCGCCGCCCCGCGGAATCTCGATCGTGTTATGCAGCGTCACCATGGCCGAGGACTGCGGATCTTGCGGCAGAAATACGGCAGCAAAATACTGGTCCGAAAGTCCAGCCCAGTGGAAGGGCCCCGGCACTGTGCCGCCACCGCTGATCTTCTTGATCGCCAACCGCTCGACCTTGCTGTCGTACTGGTAAGCAATCTGGCCGGTCGCGTACTGCGGACCGATCGTCTCATCGCCGAACCCCGCCGGCCACATCGGGAACGCCGTCACCTCGACACCCTTGACTTGGACCGAAGTCCGTACGCCGACCACATAACTGTGATCGAACTTGAAACTCTTCTGCACCGCGACGTCGCCGTCGGAATAAGCAAACGTGATTTCAGCCGGTGCCGTGGTGCTCGTGCCGGTCGCCACATAAAGCGCAGAGTTGACTGTGTTCCGCAGCCCCTCGTCATACGTCCACAGCGACAGGGGATACCCATGCTTCTCAGCTGCCGTGGCGTTCACCAGTTCCAGCTGGCCGCCCTTATCGTCGGTGTACTTCTTGAGCACCCACGACTTCACCCGCCCGCCACGATTCGTGAACACGATCCGGTACAGACCATTCTCAATGACGGTCTCCGATTCATTAGTCGCCTGCTGAGGAGCTGGCGCTGCCGGTTTGTTCTTCTCGGACTTTGCGGTGGGGGGGGTGTTCGCCGCGCCTGTCGGCATCGGGGGCTGTGCCTGGTTCTGCGCAGGCGCCGGCTGCGAACTCTCCGGCTTCGCCGGAGGCTGCGGCAGATATTTCTTCAGCACAGGCTGGAACAACATGATGACCAGGAAGGTCAGCGCAAACACCAGCAGCAGCCTGCGCTCCATCCCAGGTTCTTGCTGAGGATTTTTAAATTCTGCCAAATCAGTAGCTCGTAATCTTAAGTGTGGGGACAACCGCCCTCGGCTGTCCAGCCGAGCGAAGCTCGGCAGTTTTATCAACGCGTGTGGAACAGCACTGGGTGCCCCATTCATCGCGCACTATGCGATGGGTGGGGCCCTTCACCACCGGATCGTACCCGCCCCTCACAAAAGGATGGCACCTCAGCACCCGCCAAGCCGCCATCGCTCCGCCCCGCAGCGCACCATACCGTCCCACCGCTTCCATCGCATACTCCGAACAAGTCGGAACATACCGGCAAGAAGGAGGAAAAGCAGGCGAAACCCACCGCTTGTAACCCCGCAACAGCCAGAGCGCGACAACTTTCATTTCTCCACCAACTTCTTCGCAATCAAGTCAAAGGCCCGGCGAACCTCGTCCACCACCACCGGAAACTCCACCGTCAGCACCGATTTCTTGGGATTAATCACCACATCTACCGCACCCTTCAGCAGCCCCCGCCGCAGCCGCACCGCTTCGCGCAGCCGCCGCTTAATCCGGTTCCGCTGGACCGCACCTCCCAGCACGCGCCCCACCGTAAATCCGACGCGCGCACCGCCCTCCGCCTGCCGCAGATAAAACACGGTCATGTGAGAGGAAAAGTGCCGCCGTCCCTGCTTGTACACGCGCTCGAAATCCGAGTGCTTCAGCAACCGCGCCGCACGGGGAAATCCTGCTCCCTCCTGGTCCACGGATTGCTCAACACTCTGGTTGGGAGCGTCCGCGCTCACTTCATAGTCCTGCACAATTGACGGCCCTGCTGTCCGTGGTGGGAAGACTACTCGCGGAAACCCGGTTTCACCGAGACGCGCTTGCGTCCCTTGGCCCGGCGGCGCGACAGCACTGCGGCCCCGCTCTTGGTCTTCATGCGAGTCCGGAACCCGTGCTTCTTCGAGCGCTTGCGCCGGTTGGGTTGAAATGTACGTTTCGGCATCGAAAATCCCTGCTCCTGATCGAATCAACTTCCCTGAGGCAAACGGTAAGTATAAATGACGCCGACGCCCCCCGCAAACGCGTCCGCTCGCTACAATGACCCTGATTAACTATCCACCAACCACGATCCACTGTCCGTTATGAACCTGGACGACACAATCGTAGCCATCGCCACCCCGCCCGGCCGCGGCGGCATCGGCGTAGTTCGCCTCGCCGGTCCCGATGCGCGGAAAATCGCCGAACCAATGCTCCGCCTAAAGCACGAGCTAGAGCCCGGCCGAGCCATTTTCGGCGAACTAATCGACCCGTGTAGCGCGGACACTCCTGTCCGCGTAACCGCCGACACCGTCCCTCCGCGGACCTCGCCAGAACCCTCCGACCGCATCGACGAAGTCGTGGTCACCTATTTCCAGAAACCCCACTCCTACACCACCGACGACATCGTCGAAATCTCCGCCCACGGCTCCCCCGTCGTCCTGCGCCACATCGTGGAACTCGCCCTGGCCCGCGGCGCCCGCCTCGCCGAGCCCGGCGAGTTCACCATGCGAGCCTTCCTCAACGGACGCCTCGACCTAACCCAGGCCGAAGCCGTCCGCGACCTGATCGACTCGCAAACCCTCTTCCAAGCCAAAGTAGCCGCCCAGCAACTGGAAGGCGCGCTCTCGAAGCGCCTGAAGCCGATCAAGCAAAAGTTAGTCGAACTGATCGCCCTGCTAGAAGCAGGAATCGACTTTGCCGAAGACGACGTCTCCATCGCACCCGACGCAACTATCCTCAGCCACATCGCCGAAGTCCGAGCCCCGCTCGATCAACTAGCCGCCAGCTTCCATTACGGAAAAATCGTCCACCAGGGCCTGACGCTAGCCATCGTAGGCCGGCCAAACGTAGGCAAATCCAGCCTCTTCAACCGCCTCGTCGAGCGCGAGCGAGCCATCGTCACCGCCCAACCCGGCACCACCCGCGACCTGGTCAGCGAAACCGTAGCCATCGGCGGCATCCCCGTGCAGCTCG
Source organism: Terriglobia bacterium (assembly GCA_020073015.1). Classification (GTDB taxonomy): domain Bacteria; phylum Acidobacteriota; class Terriglobia; order Terriglobales; family Acidobacteriaceae; genus Acidiflorens. The sequence goes on from JAIQFZ010000013.1 coordinate 34,534, forward strand.
TCGATACCGCCGGCATCCGCCGAGCCCTCGACGAAGCGGAAAGCATCGGCATCAAGAAATCCATGGAGGCCCTGGCCGACGCCGACCTGGTCCTCGTCGTCCTCGACGCCTCACAACCTGTCTCCGACGAAGACCGCGAACTGCTGGCTCAGATTGAAGGTCGCGCTGCCATCGTTGTGGATAACAAGTGCGACCTGCGGGACTCGGGCGGAGATTCGCCTCACAAGAATGCGCCCGCCGATTCCAGCTCAACGACAGCCCGGGAGGGGCGACCCAGCTTAGCCCAGCGCTTCAGCGCTGGGAGTACGAGAACAGACAACCAAGTCCCGGAGGGACGGCCCACCCTCCAGGTGATCCCCACTTCCGCCCTCACCGGCCAAGGCATCCCCGATCTCCGGGCCCAGATCCTCCATCACATCACCGGCACCACCGCACCCACCGAATCCACGTTCCTCACCAACGTCCGTCACCACAAGCTGATCACTGACGCCCTGGCCGCACTAAACGCAGCCACCAACGCCGTCGCCGCCCGCGTCCCCCACGAAATGCTCCTTCTCGACCTCTACAGCGCCCTCCGCCCCCTCGACGAAATCACCGGAGCCACCACCACCGACGACATCCTCAACCTGATCTTTGGCACCTTCTGCATCGGAAAGTAAGGTTACGTCCAATGGCATCCAAGGAAGTCTCAGTCAGCAGGAAATTCCCGTCCAATCAGTGATATAATGTCTTATACTGTCCAGTAGAGCACACAGGAAGCCCACTGCTGCCGTGTACTCCTACATGTACTCGCAATGGAAGATAAGGACTGTAGGGCTTGGAGTACACACGAGAAGGGGAAACATGGCACTTACTGAGCTGGCGATAAGAGCCCTGAGACCGCAGGCGACGCGGTATTTGATCACAGATGGCCGGGGCCTCTGCCTCGAAGTTTTGCCCAGTGCGAAGCTGTCGTGGCTCTATCGCTATCGCTTCAAGGGCAAGGCGGAGAAGGTGATGATAGGCCGCTACCCGGCAATGAGCCTCAAGGAGGCTCGGGGCGAGCGGGACAGACTTTCAGGTATGGTACTGCGAGGGCAGTCTCCGGCAGCAGAAAAACGTCGCTCGAAGATGGAAGTAGCAGGCCACGTGACCACGCGAGACTTCGCCGAGCGATACTTCAAAGAGGTAGTGCGTCGAAATCAGAAGGACCCACGTAATGTTCGCCGTTATCTCGACAACGAAATCCTTCCGGCCCTTGGCAACAAATCTCTTCGCGACGTGACCGTGATGGATGTGCAGACATTGGTTTTTCGCAAACGGGACAATGGCCAGGAGTCGTCCGCTGCAGCAATCCGTGACCTGATTAAGCGAATTTTCGATTACGCAATTGTTTGTGAGGCAGCGCAGGTAAACCCAGCAAAAGCCCTGCCGACGAGATTCATAACGAAGATCAGAGCTCGGACTCGATCGCTTTCGCGGGATGAGATCAAGATCTACCTGTACACGCTCTACCGGTCCAATATTCGCCGTCAATTCAAGTTGGCCCTTCATTTGATCCTACTTACCCTCGTGCGGAAGTCTGAGCTGCTGTTGGCGCAGTGGAAGGATGTGGATTTGGATTGCGGGGAATGGAAAATCCCTCCAGAGAACTCCAAGACAGAAAAACCGCACATCGTTTACCTGTCCAATCAAGCGCTCAGACTCTTTCGGGAACTAAAGGCACTCGCGGGAGAGTCAGTCTGGGTCATGCCCGGTCGCGGTAGTTTGACAAAACCGTTCTCGCATAATGCCATGAACCAGGCGATCGGGAGCATCACGTTTGATATGCCCCCCTTCACGATTCATGATCTCCGGCGAACTGGCGCTACGATTCTGAACGAGAATGCATTCTCTTCCGACGTGGTTGAGAAAGCGCTCAACCACACGATAAGCGGAGTGCGCGGGGTCTACAACCGGGCCGAATACGCCGAGCAACGGCGGGAAATGCTTCAGTTCTGGGGCGACTACATCGACCAATTGGCGACTGAAAACTCGGTTCTGGTGGAAAGCTTTGGCCACGTCGCTAGTGCTGAAGACCGCCCGGAGTCTAACCTCAAAGCACACTCAAGAGGTACAAGCGACAGTCAAAGAATTGGAGAAATGGTTCAACCTTAAACAATATTGCCACAGCTCACTGAAGTGTTACTCAACGCCAATACGAACAAACGTAGGGACGACTTTCTCAAGAGGCTCTTTGCCCAGGGAGACTACGAAAAGTCGTTCCTCAGGCTGTGCAAGGATGGCTGCTCTCGGGAAGACCTTGCCAGTTTTCTATGGGCCACGTGCATCCTCGCGCGCGCAGATCGCCGTGGGCCAATCGCGTGCACCGTTCCGGGCGCAGATCGCCACGGGTTCATCGCTCTCGACGCTATCACGCCGGAAAAGGTGAGGAGCCTCGTGGAAGATTTGCGATCAATAGCTGACCGAGTCGATGACGTAAACAAAACCCCATTAAACCCGAAGCTTGACGTGCTGGCGGCACCCACAGACGCATCTCGAGATTCAGCCCGACAATACGTAGCTCGCTTGTACGACATGCTTCCTGGGTTTATGAGGCTGTATTCACGCCACTTGGAGCGTTTTTACCCTTTAAGTCGCGCAGTCCTTAAGCAGTTGACCAGTACGCAGATCCGCTCTCTTGACCTGGTTCTGTACATCGAACAGAGCACGGGTCACCCGCGATATGAGGACGCTGCGAATCTCTTGCAGGGTGGATTTCTTGCGATCGGAGGCGCCGAGGAGCGCATTCCGGAGTGTTTCAGTGCCGACGCTTTGGCCAAGTTGAAGCAACGTACCGCCAAATTCCGCCTAAACTCTCGGTTCTGATGGTCGAAAAGCCTTCCTAGCCAATCCTGATCTGCTGGACAAAAATACGCCTCGAAAAGAAATTTTCAGTCCTTCACATCGCTCTCGCTCCCTGCGACCCTAGGTGAAAAGGAGCTAGGACGACTTTGAACAGCGTTGCACCACTGAATCCTTCGGTAGACGCCAGCAAGGATAGTAGCGCTGGTTTTTCCCTAGCGCGAGCAGGTAGCCAGCCTCCGCGTCCAGTAGAAACCGGTGCACCCAACCTGATTTCTACCATTCTGCGGTTGCCAGCGGTCAAGGTCGAAACTGGCTACTCGCGTTCCACGATCTACCTTCGCATCTCTCAAGGGCTTTGGCCTCGGCCAGTGAGATTGGGAGCACGCTCAGTGGGTTGGCCGGCCAATGAAGTTGCCGCGATCAACGCTGCGCGAATCGCCGGCAAGACAGACCTTGAAATTAGCAATCTAGTCGCGAAACTGCAGGCAGCGCGAAAGGAGTGCCTGTAATGAGCACCGCACACGAGATTCCTCCGCGTTCGCCTGCGGTTCCAACGACCTCGGCGCTGGCGCCTGTCCTGAGCCTGGCTGTGCGGGGCTGGCGACTGTTCCCCGTTGCCGTACGAGGCAAGGTGCCCCTGCTCAAAAACTGGCCTTCGGTGGCGACAACGGAAGCCGACAAGATACGGGAATGGTCACAGCAGTACACAGGATGCAACTGGGGGATCGCCACAGGTCGCACTTCTGGTATCTGGGTGCTTGATGTTGACGGCTCGAGAGGAAAAACAGCGCTGTTTTCTTTGACAAAGCGCTACGGGAAGCTCCCCACTACGTTTACGGTCCGCACCGGCAGGGGCATACAGCTGTACTTTAGATGGCCGGCCACACATGAGTTGCGGAATACTGCTGGGAAGATTGGTGACGCGTTGGATTCTCGAGCCGAAGGGGGCTATGTGGTCGCGCCTAGCTCAATTCATCCCTCTGGGGCTGAGTACACCGTTGTGGACGCGACCACGCCTGTAGAAGCCCCGGCGTGGCTGGTGCAGCTTGCGGCATCACCGCTCGGTCATCCTCTCCGAGTATCCAATGGTGACCGCATTCCACAGGGCAACGGTGAACCCGCAAAATTCAAGCTTGCGGTGAAGCTGATGAGCGTCGGCGCAACCCGTGACGAGATCTTGGCCGCAGTCTCGGCGCGTGACGCTCGCTGCGAACACCAACTTGGTCCGACCGAATGCGCGCGAAAAGTGGACGAGTGGCTCGCACGGTGCCGGCGTCGCGACCCTCTAGTAGAACATCGGCGTGCAGATTTACTTACCCTCGCCCATGTGCAGGCCCGGGACGTGGATTGGCTGTGGCGGCCGTACCTTCCCGCAGGGATGCTGGCCATGCTTAGCGGCGATCCCGGCGCAGGCAAGACTTTCATCGCTTTGGCGATTGCGGCAGCCCTGACGGCAGGACAGGTCCCGAGTTCGGTTGAAAGATGTGAACCTGTGGATGTGCTCTACATGACAGTGGAGAATGACGCAGCGTGTGTGGTGCGCCCGCGCTTCGACGCGCTGGAAGGCGATGCGACGCGCCTGCACATGGTGGTTGGACATGTGACGGGCGACGGCGACAATGCCGAGCGAGGCCCCATCTGGCTCACAGATGCGTCCGCACTACGAGATGCACTGGACAAGACCCGCGCCCGCCTCATGGTCGTTGACCCTATCCAGTCCTACCTCGGCGCAGGAGTGGATGCACACCGATCCAACGAGACGCGTCCCATCCTGGACGGTCTGGCGCGACTGGCAGAGGAGTACTCCTGCTGTGTGCTGCTGCTGAGGCACCTAGGCAAGGCTCAGACAGGCAGGGCGATTCACCGCGGGCTGGGCAGCATCGACCTGACCGGCGCAGTGCGCTCCGAAATGCTCGCGGGAAGTTCGCCGGACGATCCCCGGCAGAGAGCCATGGTTCAGATCAAGAACAATCTCGGCGCTTACGGCCCTGCCCTCGGCTATGTCATCGATGAGACAGGCCGGTTCCGGTGGACGGGCGAGTCCTCGCTCACGCAATCGGACATTCTCGCGCCAGAATCGGCCGGGCACGAGACGGCAAGGGGAGAAGCGACTGAGTGGCTACGGACATACTTGGCAGACGGCTCCCGCACGGCAAAGGAGGTCGAGGTGGCAGCTCGTGCTGCGGGGCTGTCCTGGGCGGCTGTGCGCAGAGCGAAGCGACCTGCTGGCGCGCAGAGCCACAAGGCAACATTTGGTGGGGGTTGGGTCTGGCAGCTAACCAAAGATGCTCACGAAGACGCCGAAGAGGCTCAACACCCTGTGTTGAGCGTCTTGGAGAATGATGAACATCTTGGGGCGTCGACAGACCGAGAAAGGGGGGAACTGTGACGGCATCGGAGATCATTCGGGAAATCGAGGCTGCCGGGGGTGTTCTGACGCTCAACGGCAACCGAATCCACTATGACGTGCCAAAGGAGGCCCGAGCGCTTGTGGATCTATTGCGCCGTCACCGCGACGAAGGGCTGCAGGCTTTGCGGGGAAGGAGAGAAGCGGTCCGCCAGCAGGTGGCGCTCTGGCTTGGCGCTCGGTGTGTGCGTTCGCAGCGAACCTGGGGTAGCGAAAGATTCCTCTACCGAGATTACCTCGCATGGAGCCAGAAGTGTGCCACGATAACATGTTCCCGAGAACTGTTTGGCGCTTTCCTGAGTGAGTCGTTCCAGCGTGAACAGAACGGATGGCGCGGTCTTTGCCTTGCGCTGGATTCCGCGGCGAGCACGGGATGTGGTATCAGACCCTTCGCAACGGAGATGATCCAGTGACTGAGGCCTTCGCCTGTGTGGGTGACAGCGGAGGGAACCCCCTCCCGTGAGCCTTAAGGCACAGAAAGGCTTAAGACAGCGGAGCCGGAAAAAGTGCAAGGCTCGGACGAAGGCTGGCGGTCCCTGCCCGGCTCCGGCCATGGAAGGAGGCTTGTGCTTTTGCCACGCTCATCCCGAGAGACTGGCGGAGTTGGGTCGACAAGGAGGGCAGAAGAATCGGCGCTGGAAGCCTAACGAATGCAATCTCCCCCAACGACCGCTGAAAAGCATCGGAGAAGTGAGCGAACTCTTGGAAGAAACGATCAACCGAGTCCGGGATGGCCCATTTGATCTTCGTGCCGCGAATGCGATTGGGTTTTTGGCCGGGATTCTTCTGAAGGCTCTCGACCAACGTCTTGAAGAGCGTCTCGCACATTTGGAAGCAGTCATGTCCGGCAAGAAAGGAACCGACACCCAGGCGTTTGAGTTCTGGTCGGCGAAGGAGTCACACAATGAACAATCGTCAACGGCGCGTCAGAGCGATTGAACTCACCCTGACACCCCAGCAGGTCGTGATGGTGTGGCTCAGAAATGCGTTGCAGGCGGGGACCCTCGAAGAAGGAGCCCGACACTCACCACCGCATCGTAGCGCGGTCGCGAATGCGGTATATGACGCTGTGCGAAATAGCATGAAGGGTCAACCGGACCCGCTAGTGGAGCGTGCCATCCTCCAAGCCCGCCGGGAGGCCGATTCCCTTTACCTCCTTGTCGTTCATACAAACGTGGCAGTGCTCGAAGGCAGGGTGCAGCGCGAGCGCGAGTACATGTTTTTGTTGGGATGCCTGAGTGCAGAGATGAATGGGAAAGCCACGAAGAATCGGGTCCAAACCTTGCGCCTGGTGGTTCTAGTATTTCTTGAAAGCGTGATCATCCTAGACGCTGCGATCGCCCAAGTTGAAGCAGGGCGCCTAAACGGCCAGCGAGTGTTATTCCGCGACTGCTCGGTCCAACTGGAGGAACAGGTTCAGATGGCCGAGAGGTTGTCAGAGCACTTCAATTTCTTGGCACGCTCGTTAGGTAGCGCCGAGATAAACCTCGAAGACCTCCGGAAGAGTCTTCAATCGGAAACCGATCGCCAGATCTCTGTCTGGATCAGTCTTGCTCGTGTGGCAACACTCAGTGTATTTGGCAACGATGAAGAGATGGACGCGGCAATGGATCAGCATTTCCTTCTGTGCGAAGCGCCCGATCCCTGTACAACTTGATGACTATGCATTTGACACAGAGAGGGAAAAATGAAAAAGTCAAGACGCCGTGACAGGGCAGGCACACGTCTGCTCAATATTGATGTTCGCCGAAAAGATGCGGTGACTGCCTTTAACGCCTACGGAGACCAGCGAGAATCTCTTCCACAATGTCAGTCTTTATCGCAATCGGATCAATCGCCACACTCAAAACCTTCTGACAATGCGGGCAGGCATAAGTGATTCCGTGCCATTGGTTTTGGGCCATAAATCCGCCGACCGTAACGTCTTGGATATTCACATGGCCTACGGGGGTTTCGCAGTACGGACAGAGAGCCATTAGGGCATCTCGCTTTCCGGGGAAGGCGAGAATTCTATCGAGGCCAGAAAGTAGAGGATGTGACTAGCGGCACAGAGGGGCGTGACGTTTTCGGGTGACGTTAAATATTGCGTTGGGCCTTCTGCTATGCCACTTGCTTAACTTTTAGATTGGCGGCACCACCAAGACGGTCCATATACCACAACAAGCGCTTCACGCTGATCATGCCTAATTTACCGCGCAGAAGTTCGCTCACCCTTGGCTGCGGAACATCAAATAGCTTTTCTAGATCTCTTGGTGAATATCCGTTCTTCTCTACAAGAGCCATAATGCCTTCATGGATTTGGTATTTCAGCTTCAATTCCAAAGTTGTTTGGTCGTCAAATCCAAGATCATCCAGGACGTTGCCCTTGGTGACGTGTCCCACTACATCTCGTTCTCTGCTTGGCACGGCGTAGTTCCTCCCGTTCGATGGCCTCGACCTGCGATAGTCGTTGTTTAATCGTTCGGATGTCCTGTTTTTCGATGCGGTTGGTTGTTTTCTCAAAGCAATGGAGTACATAGATTCGATTCCTAATCTTTTTCAGATAAATAGCCCGATACCACGAGCTTTCGTCTTCGTCTCTCAACTCGTAAACGCCAGTGCGGCCAACGCCGGGGACTGGGCTACTGTCTGGTGGTTGTTTACCGAGCTGGACATCCCTGAGTCCAGTCCCGATATTTCCGCGTGGGCCTTTTGGGAAATCCTTGATACGGGCATGGGAATCACCCATCCAAATCACGTCCGCCCCCTGTGGGTCCGGACTGGAAACCGTACCAGCTTTCTGATTACTTGTATACACGTTTTTCGTATCTTCTGTCACGGTAACCTCGGTAATCTTCTGGTAACCTATTGAGCACAATGAGAAAATAAAGCTATAATGGCGGAGGGCGGGGGGATCGGACCCCTCTCCCTTTCAAGAGTACCGGGTATAAATCCGGTTTCCAGCACCAACTGGACGCCCTCCGGGGCGGACAAAAAAATAGCGATTCACCACGGACCCCTTGCTAGTCGCTTCCCCATGAAGACTCCTAGCGGGGGCCTTTTTGTTGTCGCCCAACTCCATGGTGAACCTGGGATGGAATCAGGCTAGTACTCTTTTCAATCTTCTGTTGCCCCGCTTTCCTCTTCGTCGGTTGGATGTGCAAGAGTCCACGCTTGAATCGCATCCACCAACTCAAATACGAAGGCCCGCTCATCTTGAGGCAGGGTGAAAGGGTCACCGGAGATTGTCATCGTTACCACCGTTCCGTTGCTGAGCTGAACGGTTTTCGCACTGCCAGTGGACTGCTGGAGTCCTATGTCTGTGGTGATCTTTGAAGGAATGGGAGATTTATTCCTTCGCTTGCGGGGTCCGGTATTACGCACCATCGAAGACAACAATGGGTGCAGCGGCATCCCTGCGAATTTAGCAGCGCGGAGAAAGAAAGTGACGGCCTTCCGCTTCGTGTCCCCCGAGACGTTGTACCGCTCCATTTCGTCCTCTAGCATCTTCGGGGTCATCTTGGTAAGATCATGCTCGATCAGCGCCGTGTATGATTCATTGAGAATTAGCGTGAGCACCGTGGGGCGTTTATCTTTATCATGATCAACTAGTGCGTGGAGCAAATCAGTCGGACGATCTTGGTCATCAACCAATCCAAGGAAACGAAAAGCCATGAGGATTTGGCTTTGTACTAAGCCGGATTGACTCGGCCACATCGTGCGATCCAGTTTTTTGGGGATTCCATGCTCCAGAGCTTCAATTGCGCCCTGAAAGGTCAGGAATGCCAAATATGGCGCTGGAGTGGTGCTATGCGATGCTACATCGGTAATTTGCTCTGTGGCTTGCTTTGGCATGGACATAATCTCCCGAGTCTCGCTATACAGTAACACAAGTAAATGCCGCATCGTACGGATTATTTTTTGAGTTGCTATCGTCCCGTGTTAACCTCACATCACTGGAGGCTAAATGATTGCTGGGACTGACGTTACACTGTTATCTGATAGGGATGTGATTATTAAGAGGAAACTTGTATCTGTGGAAAACGGGGTTTATTTCGTGTGCAAACCAGAGGAATTTGAACTGGCAACGCGGGAGGGTAGGGAGCCTATATGCATCGGATTCAGGCGGGAGTATGTTATTGATCCGAAGGTGACAAGCTAAATCATGAAAGTGAGCAAGCGAAGATTCGATGCGGTTCTGGGTAGGCTGATAAAAGCAGAACCGCAAAAACGATCCGAGGCAAGGCCGATTCCGAAGCCTAAAAAGGCTCGGAAGTCCTCGGCGCGGTCCGCACAAACGGCGTAAACGCATTCTGCTCGACCAGCTTGCTGTAGGGCATTGCGCCGATCCCGGCCATGCGCGCCACGGTCTGCTCGAACATGTCCGCTATTTCCCGCCGATTGAAACGGTACGAGAACTCATTCAGGTAGCGTTGCAGGTGCTTTATCGAAAGCTGGTGGTACGTCCCTATCACCGCACGCTTGAGCAGTGAGAATGCGGATTCCACGGTGTTCGTGTGGACTTCGCCTTTGACGTACTCGCCCGCGCTGTGACGGATGCGCGAATGCGGAACATCGCGAAATTTGGTGAGGCGAAAATTGTAGGAACCGGTGTCATCCGTCATGATCCTGTCGGCTGTCGAGTCAACATGCTTGGCGACTTGATCGTAAAGTGTTCCGGCCTTGTTATCCGTGACCTGAACCAGCTTGAGCGGTCCTCCGCGTTGCCGGATGCCGAGAACCACGTCCTTGTTTTTCAGTTTTCCCTTGTGGCCGCGCTGCTTCCCGCCGATGTACGTCTCGTCAATTTCCACTGTCCCGGTGAGCTTCAGGCCATCCGGCTCGTTCATCGCTTCCCTGATCCTGTGCGCCAGATACCACGCTGTACGATAGTTGCAACCGAGATTCCGCGACAGTTCCAAGGCCGATTTGCCCTTTTTCGCGTCAATCATGAGCGCGATGGCGGTGAACCATTTCGACAGCGGAAGGTGCGAGTCATGGAAGATCGTGCCGGATGTGGCCGAGAACTGCGTCTTGCAGGTCTTCTCTAGGCACTGGTAAAGCTGGGCTCGGACGTTCTTGGACTTCGATTTGCGCGTGATCTTCGAGACTTCCTTGGCTCCGCAGATCGGGCAACGCACGCCAGCGGGCCAGCGCATCGCTTCAAGGTAGGCCAAGCACATCTCGTCGGTTGCGAAGGCTTTTGGAACGTCTATCAGTTTCATAGCTGGCCCCGTTTCTTTAGCTCCGCTTCGATTTCCGCCTTGCGTTCTTTCCGCAAATCGTAGGATAAATGGTCATGAGCGGAGATGCTGTCTTGGAAGATCAGGCCGCGATCGAAGTACTCAATGGCCCTCAATTCGGACTTCAGGATTTCGGTATCGCGTTCCATGACACAAGATTAGCCTATTTCGCTTTCTGTGTCAAGTACATAATCATCTACAACTTCCGTCTGGTCCGACGGTGCAGCCGTGAGCGCGACGTGTAGTTGCCCATAAACCCCCCTCACCGCCAGCGCTGCAAGTGCTGGAATCTACGAAACCACAAAGCTCGCCGTTTAGCTGCCCACAAACAGATGTTTGTGGGCGCTTCAACTTGCTCCAGGAACATGAGAGAGGAGCTTTATAGCCAGTGGCGCAGTTTCACGCCGTTGCCGTTTCCAGTTTAGATCGCTCGGTGGAAGTGATGACTATCCACAAGCGCTTCAAAAAAACGAGTGAGGCGCTCACTAAGCACCGCTGACCGAACTAACAACCCAACTTCAATGTTTCTGTCCTGGGCCGCTTCCGTGAAATTCGCCGAAGACACAAAGAGCTGTTGATCGTCGACAGCTATGCACTTTGCGTGTAGGGAGCCGGGCTTGCCGTGCTCGGTCTCCATAATCTCTTCACAACAGTAAACTTGCGGCATGGGTGCCCAATTTGGCCATTGGGAAGTCCTAAACGTTTGAACGAATCGTGCGATTTGGTTACTGATGGATGAGGTATCTCCGCGGGCACGGGGTACATCCAGGAACATTCGGACGTGCAGGTCCGGACAACGTTCCATCCGCTCAGCCAGCGACTGGAATATCTTTTGACCCTGATAGATTGCGTAGCCGGCAACCAACACTGACCGCTGCGCACTTCGAAATAGATCGGCGACTACAACGCTCGTGCTGCGGTTGGCGACTCCGCCTGCTTCCGGTCCTGTCGTCACCAGGTCGACAAGGTCCTCGAGAAGGGGCCTAGAGGCCGCTGACTGCGCCAAGAGTTCTAGACATGCACTCATCGCCTCCGGAGACATGCCTACAGAAGCCAGAGCCTCTAGCCTCCTCGAGATTGAGTCGCCGTCCGCCGTACCGACAACGCGTTGGAGACTATGAGCTGAGCATGGGAGAGTGACGCGGCCACTCCGTATCGATGCTGCGAGCGCATTCAGTTCAGTCGGCGCTAACGACAGAAGCGGATCCTTCACCTTGAGTGATCTCCGAGAAGAACTGTCCGCCGGCATCTTGGACCGTCGGCACAACTAGGGCCCGGTCAAGAAAGTCATTCTGCTGCTCGCAACTTGTTTCAGAAATAAGTAGGCAGCCGTGGCATGCAGCACCATGAAGGAATCTTCTTTCATGCCGACTGCCAGGGTCATGCTGCGCGCAAACGGGATCGTTGGAACAGAGCGCTCCGATTTCCAGTGCGCTCTTCACCGTTTCGTGGATTCTTCTGCCAAGCTGTACCAGGCCTCCGAGCGTCCCCTCGGAATCAGAGGTTCCGGTATAGAGCAATATTCCAAATCCTATCCGAGGTATGGCATAAACGCGCTCGCGAATTGAGCTCGCGGGATAGCCGCAACTCAGCGATAGAGCTGTAATGAGCAGATGGGAAAACGAGTGCAGCATTAGGTATGCCGGCCCAGGGAACTCTCGACTCGACCCGACATGCTCTTTCTTCCATTCAGCGAATCCGGCCGCCAGTTTCATCGACCGCGATTGACCTTCCGAAGACTGCAACCAACCTGCAATGGCTTGAACGCTGAACTGAAGGAAGATACCCTCGCCTCTGTTTTCAAACGCCGGCAACCATGTCACTTCTCGAGCCAGCGACGCGCGCCGAACGCCAATGTCCAACTCCCCCTCAATGTCAGGCGCAGCAGCTTCGAATCGCGTGAAACCAAGTTGCGCAACGACTTCGCGGAGGCGATGGACCAAAATGACGCGCTCTATCGGCTGCATCCACGGACGGTCCCAAACCGCACGGGGCAAGGCACGGGCGTGAAAAATTCCCTCGGGTCGGTCCTCGCCAACTTCGTCTTTGGAGGCAAGTAGTGTTTCCAACTCGGCCACCTTGACGGGCTTATCAGCCTTTGTGCTACCGAGTCGCCTGCCTTGAATTTCAGCGAAAGCCTCTTCATCAGATACGCCTTCTAATCCACCTTTGACAGCAGACTTCTTGCGTTCGTATTTCAAGTCATCGATCGTCTCAACGGCTTCGACGTAAGACCAAACTGCATCAATCGCCCGTCTCACAGCCTCGTCTCTTTCAGGAAGTGAAATCACGCTGAGTGTTTGCGGGAAGTAAGCATTCGACGCTGATCGAATCAGCAGCCGACTTGGCTCTCCACAGGTCTCTTTTGTATAAGGACCGAGCCAAATTCGAGATCCGTCACATGATCCAAGTGCTTTGTTGGCCAGTATGGCTGCTTGAGCCATGCTACGTTCGGCTTTGCCGCACTCGCAGCGAATCCATACTTCAGTCAGATCACCGCTTGTTCCGCGTTCATCAATGAACAGTTGCCGTCCTTGCTTTGCGCAGTCGGACGGACCATTGTGCACGAATGCGTACCAGTCGATGTCTGCGATATGGCCGGCGCGGCATGCACGAACAAACCGCACCGGCACCACCGTTTTCTTCTTTTTGTCACGATCGATGTATTTGCCCTTGGTCAAGGATTTCCGGTGTACGAAGAGGCGGGTCCGGACAGATGGCCCTTTGGATTCTTCTAGGCCTTGCGTGATGAACCACTCTGGGAACTGAAATCCAGTGATACCGGTCGTAGCTGCACCCGGACTGTCATCTGACGGCGGCGGTGTTCGAAGTTCGACAGTGTCTATATCGAGCACTTGTGCGAGCTTTCGAGCCAATCTCGGTTCGAAAATCGTTTGGCCGCCCGGCGACCAAAACTCAAGCCCCGAGATGAGAACTGAATAGTTCGGCAGATCGACCATCGAGCCCGGACCGAAAGTGGTGACGAGTTGGCTTTGCCGCATCTCACCGGAGGCCTTCTTTGCCGCCTTCATACCTTCTCTTCCTCCAGTTCCTCGTCAGCCAGGGTCTTAACGAACAAGTTCACCTCGGGCTCAACGTCTCTCAGGGACCAGTTAGCTCTGAACTTCATCTGCCACTTGTCGGGAGGCAGATTCTTGACCTCGGGACTCAGGTAGTCGTATAGAAGCTGCTTCGCTCCCCCCGCCTCTATCGGGTTGTACTGTAGGCCCGTGCCAACGTTCTGGTAGTCCTGGGCTACCTTGGCCCAATCATCGAGCAAATCTCTGGCGCGTTCCTGAACACGGAGGCGCAATCGCTCCTTGTCCTCCGCGGGCAGGTCCAGCATGTTATTGAACGCGCGATCGGCCAGCGTCTGAACTATGCTCTCAAGCTTTTGCCGTTCCTTCAGGATTTCCATTGCCCCTAGGGCCGGCGTCATCGGTTTGTATCCCTGGCGTGCCAGCCCGACCAATGTTGCAGCCAGTCCTTTATCGAGCGCGCGTGGCGAGAACGGAGTTACGCTCGTCGCTTCTACACTCCGGTAGAAGGTCTGGTGATAGTAGCTGAAACGTTCGAAATGCGAGCGATCCCTCGGCTTGTGCACGTTAAAGATGGTCACCACCAACCCTGGTCGCTCCACATCCCGTCCAACTCGACTCGTCGCCTGAATATATTCCGCGCTGGCCTTTGGCTGACCAAAGACAACCATCAGGCCGAGACGAATGATGTCCAGTCCGACCGAGATCATATTCGTCGCAATCGCGACATCAACGCGACTCTCATCGGAAAAAAGAAGCGCTAGTCTCCTTTTCGCGTCGGCAACCTCAGCCGTGCTCACACGACTAGTGAGCTCGACAGGTTCGTAGCTGATTTTGCGATTATCAAAGAGTCCTTCAGTCTCCCCGATCCGCTTACGGCTTGAATATCCGGCCAATCGATTGCGAACTTCGTCTTCGATCAGGCGCCGTGCTCCGCCGAGTTCGCGCAGGCTGTTGAAGTAGCCCACCAACGTCATGTACGGATCGACCGCGGTCCATTTCTCGCCCTTCTTCTTCAGTTGGTTGTTCCATCGTTCGCCGGCTCCGAGCAAGGCTAGATACACACGCAACATCGCGACCTTAGGGCTTCGGCCCTGGGCCGCAATTCCGACGTAGAGTCGAGCGTTGGCTTCTGCCGGCGTGAGCGTTTTGGCAAAGAACGAGTCGCGACGGTCGGGACCAGGTGCTGGGAAGATGTCCACCGTGGCTCGATTGAAGAGCGCTCTGATCTGCGTGTCTGCCCGCCGGACCGTGGCCGTCGAAGCGATTATCTTGGGACGGATGTCTTTGCCGTCCCTCTTAACCGTACACAGCTCATCCAACGCCGTTTCGTAGAGGCCGACCAAAGTTCCGAGGGGCCCCGAGATCAGATGAAGCTCATCCTGGATGATCAGATCTGGCGGCAATAACTGGCTATTAGGAAGCTTAGACCCAAGCATCGGATCGCACGGACCGTAGAAGCCTGCTTTGTCGTACCGCTCCACCCGGCCAAAGAATGTGCCGACCCGTCCCGTCCATGGCAACGCTGCGAACTTGTCGACCGTTGCGATGACAAAGCATGGGATTCGCCGATAGATCTGCTCATCCACGGCCACAATTGGCAGAGAAGAATTCCCAGCGAAAGCACATCCGGCCTTGACGCACTTCACCAAAAGGTCCAGGGGACTATCCGGATTCGGGTTCAGCCGGAACGAGTTCCGTGAAAATTTGGTTCCGCACCAAGGACATTCTTCGATTGGAATAGGAGAGGGCTTCTTGTCGCTGTCCCAGAACGCTCGAGTGCGCGCGCGCGCCGTGTTCGGATCGTTGTCGCCCTTCTTGCCCATTCGGTTCGGAGTCGCAGCGCGGCCCACCCAAAGACCGATTTCGAAAGGCCAATCGCCGAACTTATCAACATCGTTCCGTCGGACAAGCTCGAGCGCACAAATCAAAGTGGCAGCGCGACTAAGCTGGTCGAGTGTTAGAAGTCGAAGCGTGTACCGCATCAAGACGCTCAGGCCAGCCGACTGGATTCCAGGATTGCGAAAGCGGCGCAGCAGCAAAGTGAAAGCGGCAAGCCCGAGGTACGCTTCTGTTTTGCCGCCGCCGGTCGGGAAGAACAGCAGATCGACGGTATGTCGGTCGTCATCCGTGGGCTCGGCAATGGCCTTCAGGTTCATCAGAATGAATGCCAACTGAAACGGACGCCAAGTTGGAGGATCAACCTGTTCGGGACGCTTTTGCTGTGAGATGGCCTGACGCTGCCGAGCTGCATCTGCCATGCACTTGTTGGCAATGCGGAATGCGTCAAGGCACTGTGGATCGGCGAGCAAATCGATGCCGGCCTGAATGCGATTCGCCGCAACTTTGGCACGGTTCAACAGCTCCTTGCTAGTCTCTTTTCGTTTCGCTGGTGAGCTGGGCGCGATCACTGCTTGATCTGTGATCCACTTTCGATACGCAGTAACAAGAGGATCGAGCGTCGACTTGACTTCGTCGGCGTCTTTCAGCGCAGCCAGAGCTTCCATCTTCAGCTCGACATCCATCTTGGCTGGTTCGACGCGCTCCACTTCAGCCTGCGGAACCCAGCATGTACGCACTACCTTGCAGCACTTAGCACCATCCAGCACGGCCTCGGTCGCGACGTTATGTCCAACCGAATACTCGCCAATGTCGCGGTACTGTAGGTCGGCAACGCACTCATCCCACTCACCGCTCGCCATACTGCGGAGGTCCGGACGCGCCAGGAACTCGGCGTCGCCGCTCACCTCGAGCTGCACCTGGAAAGCAAATGCCTCGTCCTTTTTAGTATCGGGCTTTGGAGTGCGCCGATTCACGAGAAAAACGGATACTGTTCGAGCATCGGCTGGAACTCCCGAATCCGCTGCGAGCAGCCCGACAGTCCTCGCCAGATAGGCAACCTTTAGTCCGTCGCTGTCAGGGACCTTTTTCTCGTGAGGTGTTTCAGACGCCTTCGCCAACTCGATTTCCACAAACTCCTGGCGCGGGATGCGTTCCCATTCTTCTGGGGCTTCTTTGCGGAGGCGGTAGTCGCCCCAGGTCGCTCGAATCCTGAACACCTTTGCTGAGGCCGGTACGAGAACGCTGACACCAATTGAGGATGGGAAATATCGGGCCCGAGCCGCCGGCCGTTCGGGAGCAGTGTCGTCATCTGTACCGCCAGCCTCCCCCGCTTGGTCAACCTCGTCATTGGCGGTCTCATCTCTTTTATCCTCTGGCGCCGCATCAAGCGGGACCAAAAAGCCAGTCAGATACCAACGGGAAGGTGACTGTGGAAGAACTTCTTTGGAGTCGCCGAGAGAATCGGAAGGCCCAACCAAGTCGAGCCGGAGCGCTTCGACGAGCTTGCCGCGAACTTGAACTGAGCTCATTTGCTCAGGCATGGTTATGTTTCTCCGAGTTCGATCGTGATCTGATCGACAGACTGACGAGTCTTCGCGCGCTTTGTGCTGTTCTGTTTTCGTTTATCCTGCGATCCAGTCATCCGAGTTCCGAGCAGTATTTGGTCTTCCTCAAGAGCTCGTTTTCTGTTCAACTCGAGCAGTCGCGCCAGTACTGCGTCTCGAGCGTCATCTGGCCAACGATAACCGAACTTTCTCTTGCTTTGGCGGCCGTTCTCTGCTTCTTCATCTTCGAATTCAGGGATAAATTCGCATTTGGGTCGCAAGTCACTCCAACCATACGCGTCGACAACAGCTCTATCCATAGAATCATGAAGCTCGCGCAAACGAGAGGTATCGACTGAATCCTCGTCAGGATCGTGAAATCGGTTATACACTGCCGTTAAACCCAGATTGCTATTCACCATTAGGCGAGCTCGAAATTCAAAGCACTCCTCGCCGATCCTCAGGAGCTCTACGTCCTTATCCCACTTATCTGGCAGTGGGAATGTCTCGAAGCATTCGGTCGGGGTATACCGAAGATCATCCTTCATTGAGCTGCTGAAAAAGCGCGCCCAAAATTCGTGGACTTGCGACTGCAAAAGAGCGAATGCTGAGAACTGGTCAAACGCAAATACATAAACAGTGTCTGCGAAAACAGTCTTCGATGGCAGAAATGTCAGAGCGAACCGCGTGCTCACTCTCGACATTGCAAGAACGCGAGACTGATTAGCAATACGTTCGTAAAGATCTTTGGCAAGATGCCCAAATTGCCAAAACTTCTCAATTATGCGTCCCGAACTGGACTCGGCTTTTGAGGCGATTCTGGCGGGCAGCACCTTGTTTTTGACAATCTCGAATAGCTCCGGAAACGCTCTCGCCTGTTCTTCCTCCATGTCACCGAAATTGATTACGTACCGGTGGTGGAGATGTGCGGGATGAGCGTTTACTTCCTCCCCGCCAATGTATGGATAGATGACGTTTGAATAGCCAGGATGAACTCGGAGAATATTATGCATCTCAGACAATGAGGTCGTGGAGTCGCCTCCCTGGTCATCGAATGTGAAGCCAACTCCCCGGATGACCGATCCCTGGAATACTAGGTGCGTATTTTGCGAGAGCGTGTACGGGTTATCGTTGCCTCCGGTATGAAACAAAAAAGCGGTAATCTCGTCTGTTTCCCGCCCGTCAAGTTGTTTTCTGATCGGCAAGGTTCCACGCATTAAATGAATAACGCTCACGATGACAGCCGCTTCTCCCGGCCACCGCAACCGTCTTGTGGCGCTGTAAATGACGCCTCCATGATTGCAAATCCATCGCAAACCAGACTCTCTAGTGTTGCCCTGCCTAATCGTATTGGTCGCAATGAGCCCCAAGGCGCCGTGTTCTCGGAGTAGGTCAAAGGCCCGTCGGAAAAAGAACGCGACGAGATCACATTTCCCCCCGGTCTCGGCAAACGTACTACGAAGAAACTCGGTGTAACCTACTAGATGGGCTTCAGCGCTAGTTACATGACCAGCAAACGGCGGATTCCCAACGACTGCATCGAAACCACCTGTCGGGACACCATCCTTATCGAATGTGAAGACTTCAGGAAACTCCAGCTCCCAATGAAACGGGAAAATACCCTTTTGCCCTTTTCTCAAAGCTCGAATCTTGTCATCAAGCTCGCCATTGACTGAAATGAAGCCCTGCTTTCTGAGGTCCGATTCAGCAACTGCGAACAACCGTTTTCGTTCCTCTTCGCGCTTTCTTGGCTTCTCCTCTAAGAAGAAAACAGAGAGTGCCGAATCTCCTATCATTCTGAGCAAACTCAATTTGCCATCGGCGACAGCAAGCTCTTGCTCAAGTTGAGCGTACGGCGTGTTCTCACGTGCATCGAGAATCTCCCGGCGCTGCCGAGTGACAAACTCGACCAACTGTTTAATTTTTTCTTCTAGAAAGCTCTGCTGTGCTGCAGGTTGCCAATGGAACGATGCAATCTGCTTGCGCGTCAGTCCGACGAGTGCGTCGCCGTGACGAAGAGAATGGTCCAGAAATGTGAACGGATGTTCCTTCGCGAGAGTCGCCAGCCATAATGAGAGCTTCGCCAGATCGGCCGCCATTTGATTCTTGTCCAACCCGTACAGACACCGCTGTGCGACGAGGCGTTGTGCATAAAGTGCTTCATCTTCGTCGGGAGGAACCGTCGGGACTTCATTGTTTGCGTGCCAAGCTTTCGCGAGGGCATCACCAAGTTGCCGGCATGCCTCCACCAGGAACGCGGCAGATCCCATTGCCAGGTCGCAGACCTTTAAGTTGAGAATCTGCGCCGGCGTCGGATTTGGACCAAGTTGCTTAAGGACGGGTTCCAATGCCGCTTCGACAATCGGACCGGTAAGGCTGCTGGGCGTGTAATGCGACCCACTCTTGCGGCGTTCATCCGACGGTTGGAAGACCATAGCATCCTTCGGAACGGGAACGGGCGTCACCGTTTTCGCAATCTTCCGCTCCAAAGCCGCCAGCAGATCCTCGATGGTTGCAGCCGACTTCAGAGCATCCGCTGAGGGCCCTGTGAGTTTCTGGTCGGTTTCGTCGGTGAACCGCTTGAGACGCTTGTCTGGTGGCGTATTGAGCAGGGCTTCAATATTGATGGTTGCGGGAGCACCGTGCTTCTTTGCCGGCCTGATGGCGATCGAGCGGCCGGTTGCAACCTGCAGGCTAAATCCCATGATGGCCTGGTACACGCTGCCAATCTGCTCAACCGCAAGCCACCGGTAACTGAGTCGCTCACCATCCAGCAATACGAGGTCGGAGAGCACGCGATACAGCACGCCATCTGAGACTCTAGGAATGACCGGCTTGTCCTTCTTATCGTGACGGCCTTCAAGGAAAAGGTAGCGATCTGGATCAAACAGGTAGCCCTCGCGCGCCGGGATCTTCATTCCTCCATGACTTCCGCCCGAATAGACCAACCGAAACAGTACTAGCAGTTGGGCCCATGCGCCGTAGCGCTGGTCCATTGTGTCGTTATAGCGGCCCGCGTCCGCACGTAGCCGTTCGCACAGCCCCCTCACTGAGTAGTAGTTGGAATACACCGAATCAGTCGAAAGAAGTGCGCGATCCTCGGCATACAGCACAAAGACGAGACGCAGCAGGGTCGTCAGCAGACCGTGATAAACATGATCGGGATCTCGCGCGAGGACCTCGCGGAGTAATTCTCCCTTGGTCTGATCGTTCGCGGCCTGGAAACCGCGGAGCATCTCGTAAAGGGCCTCGAGAACCTGCTCAGCAAGCTGAGTGGAAACCACATTCTGATATTTGCGGCTGTTGGCCAGAATCGCCGGTAGACGCTCTTTCTCGGCGACACTGTAGAGCCGCTCCGAATCGAGAAGCATCCGCAGCGCTGCGAAGATCGGGCGGCCGGCAACCCGGACCATCTCCGCTAGCTTGAAGGTGATGTACCCGCTCAATTCCTTTTCCGGGGCATAGACCAGCCGGATCTCGCGTCTATTTACAAGGAGTCCGATCCCAACCCCAGTTTGACGGAGCAACTTTTCGAACCTGGCCTGAGGACTCGCCTGCCATCCTCGATCATGCGGGGCAAACGGCTGGTCGAGATCTGTTCCAGTCGGCAAGACATCCACAAGCAGAAGCCATTTGCGCTCGCCTTCCAAATTCCTGAGCGCGTACTTTGGCCGCAGAGTCTCGTTGTAGCTCTCGAGATTAACCTCAAGCTCAGCGGGTATCGGATCTGCGTCTGCAGATCCATTCAGCAGGCTGGCGTCCCAGTTCAGGACCTCTCTTGCGAATTGAACAAAGTCCGGAATCTCAGGAACGACCTCATGATCGGCACCCTGAGGCAATGCGGAGAGGAAACGCTGGTGATCAGGTCCGTAGTTGCGGTTCAGGAATGCGCTGGCATCGACCAGGGCTGGAATTGAGACGACAAGGCCAGTGGGCTGGACGTATCCGAGCCACTCTTGGTGTGCGAGGATTGCAGGGTCCTTCGGCATCAGCTCACCTGGTAACCGGCCAGAGATAAACCAAACCAACCGGCTCAATTCGTTGCGCCCGCACCTGGTAGAGCGCACGGATGCGGTCCGGTTCAGTCTTGATCTCCCCACCCAATTCAACCAGCCGCTTCGCCCAGTAGCGGCGATTGGATTCTAGCTGTCGGTGCTCCTCTTCATTAAAGAGGTGCAGCTGCTCAATGTTCTCGTTCTTCGTTATCGTCTCCGAGAGATGTTTCTTCTGCGCTTCGAGAATGTTCAACATTGCCTGTGATTCAGTTGTGGCGCGTCCTTCGAGTTTGGCAATTGCATCTTTTGCGTAGTCCGCTCCCCGCGCCTCCAGGTGAGGAAGTAACTCGCGCACATCTCGAGGTGCTGACGCCTGTAGTTGCCCGAGCACAACATCCGAAACCGCTTTCGCATGCTTCTCAAGCAGAGCAGTATCGAGCAGAGTCATGGTCTTTGCCTCTGCTTCACGACCGTAAGGCGCGAGCTGTCCCTTTCGGATCTGTGGATCGACCCATCTGGCGGTCACCGGAATTAATTCCTCATGAAGCCGGGCAGCCCCCGGACCGTAGAGAGCCAGACGGCCAATCAGCAATACACGCGGGACCGCGTCCGTAGTTTGCGCCATACAGGCTCGAGACAAATCATGGTGGACAAAGCCTTGTGCCATGAAACGTGAGAGCAGGCGTTGTACCACGCGCTGCTCCAGATGCATCTGAACAACTTCTTCGGTGACCACACCTGGATCTTCGAAGACGACGGGACGAATTGGGGAAGTACGCCGCCATTCCCAGAATTTTTGGTCTCTTTGGCGAGGAGCCCGGAGGCTATCCATTGTTTCCGCCCAAGAAGGGTCTGCTCCCGGTCGTTGATCAAGCGCTGGGAATGCAGAACGATCTGGTCCGTGGCCATTTGGCGCAGTCTTCAGCGGTTCGGCGCCCATGACCTCCAGCGCGCATGAGAGTGCCGACCGAAAGTGGTTCTTCGAGAAGCCGATGGATTCTTGGGAACGCTCCAGCAATGTGCTCAGGCGTTCAATCTGAGCACGCAATTCTATTTCCCGTTCGCGGGTGGCCTCAAGTTCTTCTTCTACCGTTTCTCGGCGCTCTTTTTCCAAATCTGCAGTGTCGATGCTCTCGACCAAACTATTTACGTCAGAACGCCGAATGCCACCCTTCATCAGGTCATCGAGCTTCGAGTCGATGACTTGGGAAAGGCTCCCGAGTTCCTCGCGAATCGTCTTTGTCTTTCGAACCAACGCCTGAAGCACACGATCCTCCGGTCGCTGCTTGTAAAAGAAATAGTGACAATAGACCTCGGGGTTCGGTTGGAGTTTGCGATCTACACGCCCGTTGCGTTGTTCCATTCGGCTCGGATTCCATGGAACGTCGAAGTGGAACACATTCCAGCAATGGGCCTGAAGGTTCAGGCCCTCTCGAGCAGCATCCGTAGCTATCAGGATGCGAACCGGATGTTGCTCGGGTGCTGAGTTGAACGCAGTCTTGATCTCCTCGCGCTCGTCAGCCGGCGTCGGGCCGTGGAAGACGGCAAGGCGGGCGTCTGCGCGATCTGAGTCACTGATCGCAGCACTCAATTGCTGATAGAGATAGCGACGAGTGTCCTCCCACTCCGTAAAGATGATCGCTCGAAGGTTATTCCATTTGGCGCCGACCGCGCCCAAGTCAGCGCACATGCTCTCTTTAATCCATGCGACAAGTGTTTTGATTCGGGCATCAGGCAAAGCCCTGGTCGTTTCAGCAATTTCAGCCATTTCGTCCAGAATCTTTCGCTCGCGAGCGAAAAGTTCAGCTTCCGATATCGCGGAGGCATTGCCGGCGGATGCCGCTGATGCTACTTCAAATTGTGCTTCCTCTTCAGTTGCAATTTCCTGTTCAGTGAGTGACGATCTCTCGTCATCAGAAGTGAGAACGCTCGTTAGCAGATCCGGTTGCACCGCCAGCGTAGTTTGAATCGATAAGACTGCATTGCGCTGCTTCTCGGTCGTTCGACGGTGAACATGCAATGTCCTAGAAAAAGCCTCCACCGATGAGAACAAGCGCTGCTGGAGGCCGCAGATCAGCAGCCCGGACGCAGACTGCGTCCTGCGCGATTCGCCACTCAGTCGATGTTCGCGTGTGCGGCCATATTCGTCCAGAAGAGCGACGAGCCGCAATTCCGGAGCTTCTTGCGAAAGATTCTCGATCGTGTGTTGCACTATCTTCCGCTCTGGGAAACCTCCAGAGATTTTTCTCAGGTCCTCCTTCAGACGACGAACCATTACGTCATCCAGCATCTTCTTCGAAACCTTCACACCCCGACAGAAACGTTGAGGGTCAAGAATCTCGAGCAACGCCGAAAAACTGTTGGAATGCCCGTTGTGTGGAGTCGCTGACAAGAAGAGCCGGTGTTCAAATCGAGGTGCAAGATCGCGGACCGCACGAGTGATATGGCTGTCGATTGCGTACCGCTGCCCGCTGGATGGCGCAGCGTGATGGGCCTCGTCGAGAATTAGAAGGCTTCCAGGTCGAAACGTTCCGAGCCAGTCCTGAAGTGATGATGAGTACGTTTCATCGATCAACAGACGTTGAGAGATCAGGAAACGCGAATGTGTGGTCCAGGGATTTACACCGAACCCACGTTCGCGTCGCAAAGCTTTTCTGAGAGGTTCGAGCTGGTAAGCATCTAACCGAATCCCCGCCCGGAAGGGCGATTGCAGAAGATTGGGATCAGTGGACGTGACGCAGTTCCAACGGAGAGTATTCAGATAGGCAGCAAAACGATCGGTTGGATCAAATCCCCGTTTTGCGATTGCGTCCCAGGCTTCGCCAGTTACGATTTGTGCGTCCAGTTCATGGTCCCAGAGCACCTCGAGTGGTTGGCCCTGGGCGTCGTCGTCAACACATGAGAGTTGGACCAGAAGCGAGTCAGATGGGTTGGGAGGCGAAATTACATGATCAACAAGGTAAAGACGCTGTCGAACTTCTACGACTTGCCCGACTTCGGGTACTTGTGAATCCATGCTCATCCACTACACAGCGATTCCATAATCGGGCCACGAGAATTCGACAGTCTCCTGGGAAAGGGATCGGACGTGAAAGATTACCAAAGTCTAGCATGCAACGCTACGACCCGAGCGGGCACCTATACGCTGAGTCAAACAAGTGTTCATCCATGAGATGCCTCGTGAGATGGCACCATGGCCAGGCTATTGTCTCGGGTCGTTGTAAAGCTTCACCTCGGAACGCTGTGATGGCAGCGTGCTGAGGAAGCAGATCACTTGAACCGCCCAGTGACTGTCGGCAGTCGCATTCGCCCGATCTGAAACGATGGTCTCATTTCCGTGTGCGGGCAAATGTGCTTGCTGTCTCTCGATTTTGCAACCCATTGATTCGACAATCCTCGCCCAGAAACACCTGTTTGTGGGCAGCTAAACCGCTGATCTTGCGACCTCGTCTGTTCAAGCACTTGCAAAGCAGACCCAAATGGGATTTTTGGGCAGGTTTGACCGGTCGCGGACGGATTCCCATCCCTCCGTTTCCGTACACTCGCGCCGTGAGACAAAATGCCTTGTAGCCCTGAAAGGCAATCGCGCGATGAGCCAGCATCGGTCGTGGATAGTGGGCGCACAAGGCTGGCCCTTAAAACGCGTGCGCAATCCCCGACGATTGCCTTGTACGCCGGCTCCATCTTCGCCCACACCTCCGCGTGATGCGACGGGGCATCCGACCACGCACCGCGGTCGTTCGCGCGTCCATTGTCGGTACGCCCGTGCGGCACAGCCTTTTCAATCGCAGTGCGGATGCCGTGCAGATTGTCCGGCAGATGATTGGCGTGCAAAGAAGTCTGCACGGCCATCATGCCGCAGCCAATGTCCACCCCGACCGCGGCCGGAATGATGGCGCCACGCGTCGGAATCACGCTGCCGATGGTTGCACCCATGCCCCAATGCACGTCCGGCATCGCCGCCACCCACTTGTAGATGAATGGCAACTGCGCGACGTTCAAGAGCTGCTGACGTGCGGCGTCTTCCAGTGGGACGCCCTTGGTCCAGGCCTTGATAAGTACGCCCTTCTCGGGTTTCATCACGTCGTAAGTTGTGTCTGTCATCGTCTTTCCTTTCCTGCAGAACAGTCATCGTCGCTAATTTGGTGGCTCGGCACGGAATTGAACCGTATCCACTGGCTTTTCAGACCAGCACTCTGCCGTCGAGTTCCCGAGCCAAACTATGGTGGACGGTGCGAGAATTGAACTCGCATTTCACGGTTGCAGGCCGTGAGTAATCCCGTTATACGAACCGCCCAATTGGGGCGAGATGAGAGAATCGAACTCTCGTGACTGGAGCCACAATCCAGTGCCTAAGCCATTCGGCCAATCCCGCCATCGAATCTGGAGCTGGTCGAGTGAATCGAACACTCGTCGGAGAGGTACAAGCTCTCTGCACTTCCACTGTGCTAGACCAGCAAACTCGTGGAGCTGGCACGCAGCCTCGAACTGCGGTCGGGCGCTTACCATGCGCCTGCTCTTCCCGTTGAGCTATACCAGCGGAGCTGGCGCGGCGATTCGAACGCCGATCACGGACTTACGAGGCCCGTGCTCTTCCCACTGAGCTACACCAGCAAACAAACCGTGGAGGCGGTGGGGAGAATTGCACTCCCGATGATCTCCTTTGCAGGGAGATGCCTTGCTGTCTTGGCTACACCGCCTCATAACTCATTTCCTAAATCTGGAGCGGA
>JAIQFZ010000113.1 GCA_020073015.1 Terriglobia bacterium
AGCGGGAAGCCGTGGAAAGAACGAACGCTCGGTGGCGACCGCGATGCCGACCTGCTGACGGACGCGGCGCGCATGCTTCACGGTGTCGCAACCGTCCACCCACACCGTTCCAGCGTCTGGAAGCAGAATGGTTGAAATCAGCTTGAGGGCCGTGGTCTTGCCGCTGCCGTTTGGGCCGAGCAGAACCAGGACCTGTCCGGTCGGCGCAGAGAAGGAAAGGTTCTCCAGGGCAACGGTTTCGCCGCCGCGCTCTCGCCCCATCCAATTGAAAAGGGCAGGATGATGACGAAAGACCTTGCGGACGGATTCGAAGACGACTCGGTCCATGAAAGTTGCGAACAGCGGTTCAAACGTGGCTGAAGCTCTGTATTATAGTGGCGATTCGCGATCACGCCGATTCCGGCTGGCGCCTTTGACTGCGCAGCTGGGCTTGTACCCTCATGAGCGCGCCTTTGCCGTCACCTTGCGCAAACACTCCCGGCCAGACGCAAACCAACTCGAACGAGTTCGGCCTTCTCTCTGCGTGTAGCGGAGTGAGCCTGACTCCGCAGTCGATTGCGCACATTGCCGCTGCGACTGGGCGCGGAGTGGACTGGAAAGAACTTCTTCGGCTGGCAGAGCAACAGGGCATTCTTCCCCTCGTGGCGCGCAACCTGACCGCGCATGCTCGCGAGCTTCCAACGGAAATCGTGCAACAGTTACGCTCTGCCGATGAGGGAAATATCCGGCGCAACCTCTGGTTCGCGGGTGAACTGGGGCGGATCACGGCTTACCTCGACGGGAAACAATTGCGAGCGGTTCCGTACAAAGGGCCGGGACTGGCGGAATCCGTTTACGGCGATCTTGCGTTGCGAATTTTCTCGGATCTCGACTTCCTGATTTCGCCGGACGATTTCGAACGAGCCAAGCAAGCTCTAGCGGAACTCGGATATCGCCCTTCGGAAGAACTCAGTCCAGCCGTCGAGCGCTTCTGGCTGCGGAAAGGCTACGAACGCTCGTTTGACGGCGCGGCCGGGAAGAATCTGGTCGAACTGCAGTGGGCAGTGCTGCCGCATTTCTACACGGTGGATCTCCGGGTCGACGATCTGCTCGCGCGTTCCGGCCGGACATCTGTGGGCGGGCGCGAGGTTGCATGCTTGTCTCCGGAGGACTCGCTGATCGTGCTGTGCTTGCACGCAGCCAAACACCTTTGGACGCGGCTGATCTGGATCTGCGATATCGCCGAGACCCTGCGCGCGCAGACCATCGACTACACGCTGGTGCTTTCGCGGGCGCAGTCGTTAGGCATCCTGCGGATCATGGGAATAAGTCTTTGGCTGGCGGAGGTTCTTCTAAAAGCAAATGTTCCCCCATCCGCGCAGCATATGAGGGCCGGCGATCCGCAGGTCCCGGTTCTCGGACAACAGTTCGCGAATCGCTTGGCCAGGAGTGCCACGTATGACTTCGAGTCCTCCGAATACTTCCGGCTGATCTTCCGACTACGTGAACGCCGCGGAGATCGCTGGCGCTATCTATGGCGACTGATCGGGACGCCAGGAGCGGGTGATCTGGCGGCGGTGCGACTTCCGGAGACGTTGTTCCCGTTGTATCGGGTCGTGCGTCTGGTACGGCTGGTGCGAAAGGTTTTTCGAATGTAGCGCCGGCACCTTGCCGGCTGTCCCGAGGGCGCCCCGCCCTCGGCGCGGCGTTCGCGCAGATCTCAGGCCGGGAACGGCTCTAATAGTCCACTTAGAATCTCAATCTCGCGTCTGATCTTGGGTGGCGCAGCGCTTCAGCGCTGCGATGACCGGCTTTTTTCAGAACCGGCTTTCGCTGCTGCGGTCAACTGCCCAGAAAACATTCTTCTGCAGCCCGCTGGATGACCCGCCGCGAGCGGGGTACCCGTGCTACCGGCTTGGGCGGACAGGAGTGTCCGCCCTACACAGTCGTTTAGTGCGTTTCCCCGTCGCCGGGCGCGACGTCAGGGGTGTCCACTTTCTGTGCGATGGAAGTCGGCGGAGCCGGTGGAGGAGGCTGGAATTCGCCCGGATCCTTGCCTGCCAAGGCAACGTTCATGAACTGCATCCAGATGGGTAGAGCGGCATGGCCGCCCGACTCCCTTTCACCCAGCGATTTCTTCTCGTCGTAGCCAAGCCAGACGCCGCAAGTGAGCGTAGGTGAAAAGCCAATAAACCACGCGTCCGTGAAATCGTTGGTCGTGCCGGTCTTGCCCGCGAGCGGGAAGGGCATCTTGGCGGCGGCCACGGCCGTGCCATGGAGCACAACTTCCCGCAGCATCGAGGTCATGATGCGAGCGGTGCGTGCGCTCACCACATCCTTGATGTCCGGAAAATCTTCTTCCATCACGCGGCCTTCGTAGTCGGTCACCTTGGTGATGTAGCGCGGAGCAATGCGCACGCCATCGTTCGGAAACACGCTGAAGGCCGAGGCCTGCTCCAGCAGTGTGATTTCCGCCGAACCGAGAGCGACCGGCAGATAAGGCGGGAGGTTTGCGGTGACTCCAAAACGGTGCGCGTAGTCGATCACGGTGCGAATGCCGACGCGATCGGCGAGCTTGAGTGCGGGAATGTTCCGAGACTGGGCGAGCGCGCGTCGCAGCGTGATCGTGCCCTCGAATTTCTGATCGTAATTATGCGGCGAGTAAGACCCGGAAGCGGTTTGAAAAGTCACCGGCGCATCGAGAATCGTTTCGTCCGGACTTCCACCCTGGTCGATAACCGCGGTGTAAACGTAGGGTTTGAACGACGACCCGACCTGGCGCAGCGATTGAGTGGCGCGATTGAACTTCGAAAGATTGAAATCCCGTCCGCCCACCATCGCCCTGATTTCCCCGGTGGCATTGTCGATGGCGACGATGGATCCCTCAGCGCCGGAATCCTGTTCCAGGCTGACATGAGCCTTTCCGCCCGGCTCGAGCGCGAGCACTTTGACGTACACGATGTCACCGACCGTTAAGATGTTGGGAAGTTTCCGTTTGGTCCACCCGGCATCGGACGGCGCGAGTGTAGCCGTGCGCGAGCCCAAGCGGATCTGGGCAGCGTTCGCCGAGACCTCCGTGACCAGCGCGTGCACATAACCGTTGACTTCGGGATCATCGTCCCAATCGGGGTCATCGTACTTGTCGACCTTTTGTCCCAGCGCAGCCACATTCGCGAGTTTTCCATGCCAGCCGTGCCGGCGTTCGTAAGCCGCCAACCCCTCCAGCAGCGCTTGCCGCGCGGCTTTCTGCAGATCCATGTCGAGCGACGTATACACGCGCAACCCGCCCTCGTGAACCTGGTCGCTGCCATACTTGGCTTCCAGATAACGGCGAATTTCTTCGACGTAATAGGGAGCCAGAGTGTTCGGATCTTTCTGCAGGTTCAGCAGAATGGGTTTGGCTTTCGCCTCCGCCGCCTGGGCAGCAGTGACCTTACCGTCCTCCAGCATCGAGTTGATCACCAGGTTGCGGCGTTTGATGGCGCGGTCGGGATGGTTGATGGGCGAGTAGTATTGCGGCGCTTTCGGCAACCCTGCGAGCAGGGCCGCTTCTTCCAGCTTCAGTTGCTTGGCCGGTTTGCCGAAATAGTATTCCGAGGCGGCCTCATAGCCATACGCGCCGTGGCCGAGAAAGATTTGGTTGGCATACAGCGTGAAGATCTGCGGCTTCGTGAAGCGGCGCTCAATCTGAATGGCGAGCAGCGCCTCCTGCACCTTGCGATAGAACGACCGGTCGGGCGAGAGAAACAGGTTGCGCGCGAGTTGCATCGTGAGCGTCGAAGCGCCCTGTACTTTCCCGCCGGATTCGATATCGCGATAGGCCGCGCCCACAATCCGCCAGAGGTTGATGCCCGAGTGCCGGTAGAAGTCCTTGTCTTCGATTGAGACCAGCGCATCGCGCAGAACCTGCGGGTAATCATCGTAGCTGGCGATGACCCGGCGCTGCAGCGCGAACGTGCCAATCACCCGTCCCTGAACGTCGTAGAGTTCGGTCACCGAACTGGGACGATAATGTTCGAGTTGCTCAACTTGCGGCAGGTCGGTCGAATACACGAGCAGCAATCCGGCGGCGGAGCCGACCACCGCTGAGAGCAGAATAAGAAGCCCAAACAGAACGTTTCCGACCAGCTTCCGTCCGGCGATTTCCACCGGAGGAAGATGTTGATAGATGACTTTCATTGGATAGCTAACTCAGGATAGCGTAAAAGAGCAGGTTTCAAGGTTGCAGAGTTCCAACGTTTCAATGTCTCGGGGAGCGCCGGTGTCGCGGCCCAGGCCTTGTGAGCAGCAAAAGAAAATCGCCCGCCGAAGCGGGCGATCGGGAACTGTGAAACCCTGAAACTTTGAAACCTCGTTCGTTATCCCTTCGATTCCCGGTTCTTCAGAATCTCCAACGCCTTGTTGAGTTGCTCGTCGGTCGGATTCTTCGGCTTCTGGTTCTGATTGTCGGGAGCGGCCTGCTGCTCATCGTCCGGAAGACCTGCATCTTCGTCCACGTCGGCAACCAGTACGTTCGGCGTAACGGCCGAATCCTGAATCGCCTTGCCTCCCGGCGAGTAGTATTTCGCGATCGAGAGAATCAGCGCCGAGCCATCCGGCATGTCGATCAACTTCTGCACCGATCCATCGCCGAACGTCTTGTCGCCGACCACGTCGCCGCGGGCATTCTCCAGAATCGCAGCGGCCACAATTTCCGCCGGGCCTGCCGTGCCGCGATTCACCAGCACCGCTACCGGAAGCCTGGTGATGTCCTTACCAGGATCGGCGGCGAACGCCTGGCGCGGGTACTTCTGCCCTTGCAGATAGGTGATCGTGCCGTGGTCCAGGAAGAGATTCGCGGTCGCGATGCCTTCTGATTCTTCGCCGCTCGCCGCATTGCGCAGATCGAACACCAGTTTCTTGGCGCCCTGCTTCTGCAGGTTGCGAATCTTGGCCGCGATCTCCTGGGACTTGCCTGCCGGAAACGCGTCCACCTTGAGGTAGCCGACGTTGTCGGCCAGCATTTTGTCGCCCACAGGCGGGATGATGACCAGGTCGCGCGAAATTACAATTTTTTGCGGCTCCGCTCGCCGCGGCCGGACCACCGCCACCGTGACCGTCGAACCAGGCTCACCCGCCAGCATGCTGTGAATCTCGGCCAGTGACAGGTCCCGCGTGCTCTTGCCCTCGATCGACTCGAAGATGTCGGAGTTCTCAACGCCTGCCTTGTCTGCCGGCCCGCCGGGGATCACCGCGACTACTGCCGCATAGCCAAAGCGCTTTGAAACCGCCGCGCCGATGTCGGCCTTCCCGTCGGTCTTCATCGCCTTGTAGTGCTTGTATTCGGCCGCCGTGAGGTAGCTCGAATTGGCATCGAGTGATTCGAGCAGGCCGTGGAGCGCGCCTTCGGTCACGCCCGAGATATTCGGCTCCTCCACGTACTCGCTGCGGATGCGCGACAGCACTTCGCTGTACACCGACAACTGGCGATACGCTCCGTCATTCGAGGAGGCCCGGACGTTAACGAACCCGCCCACTATGGTGAACAGGAGTATGGCCAGCGAACTGGCAAGAATCGTAACCTTCAACTTCGTCGACATGGGTTTGTATGGTTCTCAGAAGGGACAGGCACTTCCCGAGGAACTCCCTCCATTATAGACGGTTTGATGCCGGAATCGGAAGCGATGGTGACAGTGGGGAATCGGGGGTAACGTGGAGAGGCGTTTTACCAACTTTAGGGCTGCCAAGATCTCAGAGTGGTCCCCGCTAAGTCATGTAGTTTCAGTGTAGTAAGGGCAGGGTGCCCCACTCATCGCGTTCTTTGCGATGGGTGGGATTCGACTCCGCAGCAGAACCAAGGTGTGAGGGCGATTGGCTGGACCAGATTCGGGGAATGTGCGGTCGCCTCTCGTCCTTGAAACTTTGAGCCTGAAACCTTGAACCTTCACTTTTCCAACAGGGTCGCAATCTCTACATGCCCCTTCTCCCGTGCAACCATCGCGGGCGTTTTGCCTTCATTGTTCGCGAGCTTGGGATCGGCGCCGTGCTTGAGCATCAGTTCGACCATGGCACGGTCGCCGTTCTGCGCGGCGGCGTGGATCGGAACCCATCCCCCCTGCTGGCGAGCGTTGATCGGAGCATCGTGTTCGAGCAGCAGGCGGACGGCGTCCAGATTGCGCGCCGAGGTGGCGGAATGCAGCGGCATGAGTTTCATCGGATTACCCGACACGGCGTCAACCGACGCCCCCTTTCCGATCAACAAGCGGGCCGCGTCAGGCTGGCCGAAATAGCAGGCGAAGTGCAGGGCCGTGAAGCCGTCGTTCGAGCGCGAGTTGATGGCCGCGGAATCGCGGGCGCAGTCCTTGAGCCGTTCCAGCTTGCCGAGTCCCGCCGCTTCGAAAATGTCGAGTTCCTTCTTTTTGGCGGCGATCAACTCCGCCAGGTCGCGGCGGCCGCGATAGAGTGCATGCATCAGCAGGCTTACGCCCGAGGCGTCGCGCGCCTCGGCCCTGCTGGGGTCTTCTTCGAGCAGGCGGCGGAGCCCGTCCGCGTCGCCTTTGCCCAGAAGCTCGAAACCACGTTGCGTATCGGTCATGAGACTGCTTCCGTCTTTCGGCGAAATCTACGCTTCGTCGGCCACCGGACTGCGCAGCACGCCGATCCCCTCGACGGAGACTTCCACCACGTCGCCGGCAGACACCGGCCCGACCCCTTGCGGAGTGCCGGTAGAAATCAAGTCGCCGGGGTTGAGCGTCATGACGCAAGAAATGTAGCGAAGAATCACGTCGAGCGCGAAGATGAAGTCGCGCGTGTTGCCCGACTGGCGGACCTGCCCATTGACTCGCGTCTCGACTTGCACACCAGCCCAGGGATCGAGCCCATCAGTGACGAGCGGGCCCGCCGGGCAGAATGTGTCAAAGCCCTTGGCGCGCGTCCACTGGCTGTCTTTGTTCTGCAGATCGCGGGCCGTGAAATCGTTGACGCAGGTGTAGCCGAGAACGTAAGGGCGCACGTCCTCACTGTTGGCGAGTTTGTGGCAGGACCTCGCAATTACGACACCCAGTTCGCCCTCGTAGTCGATGCGTTCGGAAATCTTCGGGCGCAGAATTGTGCCACCGGGTGGCAGCAACGAAGAGGGCGGTTTGAAGAACAGCAAAGGCTCCTTCGGAACTTCATGGCCCAGTTCGGCAGCGTGCTCGCGGTAGTTGCGGCCGATACAAACAATTTTGGAAGGCTCGACCGGCGGCAGAAGCGACGCCTCTGCGAGCGGAATGTGATCCATACGGCGGCTGGGCAGGCCTTCGACGTCGCCCTGGCTGGTGTGTGGAGCCTGGAGCAGCAGGCGAGTGATTTGGTCGCGCCCGGCGACAGATTCAACCAGGCCGTAGTGGGCAGAACCGCTCTGTTCGAACCGGCAATATCGCATAGAAAGTAAGAATCGCAGGGTACGATGACGGAGCGGAGAAGGTAAAGAGAAAACTCGACTGAAACCCACGGAGGGGCCGGAGAAGAAAGACAGTTTCGGCGTCCTCAGACGATTTTTCGTTTCTACGGTACGCGCTCGCTGGCCTCCTCGGATTTTGCGCTCTCATTGCCGCGCACGTCGACTGCAGATACGGAGTAAATGTATGCTGTCCCCGCAGCGACGGCGATGTCGCGATACGCGGGTGATTTCACCAGTTCGGAATTCAACTTTGCCGCAACGCGGAGGTGTCTTCGCCCTCCACTTGCACGCTACTTCCGGGCCGGGCGACGATGCTCACCGCGGTAATCCGGTAGAGGTAAGTCTTCTCCCACTCGAAGCTCGAATCCACGAAGCGTGAGGGTCCGGTTTCGCCTGCCGGCATCTCACCCGCGACCACGTCCTTGCCAGAGCTTTCCTCGCGTCGATAGATTCTGTAGCGATGCTGCACGCCAGGAACACTCGTTGTTTCGCCCGCGCTCGTCCAAGTCACGACGGTTCCATCACCCGTTAACTCCACGGCCGGATTCTGGGGTGGCGGCAAAGTCGGCACCGCAGGTAGGTGGACGCGGTTGGAGAGCCCGGCGCCCCGCCCGTCGCGGTTCAGAACCTCCACCGCGTAGGTGACATCGCCGGTCGGGTTTTGTTCCTGCATCGTCGAGGGCAACGAGTCGGTGAAGGTCTGCCGTCTGGCCGTCGCCGATGGCGGCTCATGGGGCGCCGCCACTTCGGCTACCGGATTGCCACACTCGGTCATCTCCGCTTCGGTGGTCCGGCAGATGCGGGTCGGGCCGAGAGAGCGCACGCTCTGCCGGTCGGTGGTGAGCGCGGGCTCGCTCCAGGTCAGCGTGACCGCGTTCCCTTTGCGGCTGGCGCGCAGATCCGAAGGTGGCCGCGGAAGCTCCAGCGAAGGCGGCAGTGGCGGTCCCGTCTGCGCGCAACCGGCCAGCATCAGGCAGAGCGCCGAAAGCAAGATGAACTTTCCGGGTGGCACATTCATGCGGAAAGGAAAGGGTATCAGAGAGGCAGTACCCAGTACCCGGTACCCAGTACTCAGCACCTACTTCTGGGAAGACCACGACTAAACGCGTTCACTGGGTACTGGCAACTGGGTACTGTTTTATCCCACCAGTTCCCGCACGGCCTCGCGAAACACCTTGCTGTGGTAGTCCACATCTTCGGGCGCAGTCGCCGGCGACATCAAGGCCATGTTGTGGAAGGGCGTCAGCAGGATGCCCCGGTTCATGGCATACAAGTGCATGAAGCGCTCCAGTTCAAAGTCCATCGCGTCGTGCGCTTCCGTGCCGTTCCGGGGTTCATTCGGACCGAACAGGTATTCCGCGCGGCAGCCCAGGCGCGTGACGTGCCACGGAATACCGAAGTCGTGGATGACCTTCTGCACGCCGGCGGTCCAGCGCTCGGCCATCGGAATCATGCGGTCGAAGGCTTCCTTCGTCAGAACCTTGGTTAAGGTCGCGCGCATGGCCGCCAGCGACAATGCATTGCCCGCCAGTGTTCCGCCGATGCCGCCAGTGTCGCAGTCTTCCAAGCTGTGGCGCTCCAGGATCATGTCGGCCACCTGCTGCGTGAAGCCGTAGGCCGCGCCGGGAACGCCGGAGCCGATCGGCTTGCCGAAGACCAGGAAGTCGGGGTCGAGATTTTCAGCGCGAGTGTAACCACCAGGCCCCGCGCAGATGGTGTGGGTTTCGTCGATGATCAGCAGCGCGCCGTGCTTACGCGTCAGTTCCCGCAGCGCCTGATGGTAGCCCGCGACCGGATGCACGATGCCGACGTTGGTCATGGCCGGCTCGGCCAGCACGCAGGCAACGTCGCCGTGGGCCAGTTCCCGCTCCAGACCGGCCACATCGTTGAATTCGACTACGCGCGTGGTAACCGAGGGATCGACCGGCGGACCGATGTTGCCGCGGCGAGCTTTCACCGTGCCGTCGGGATGCAGCGTGATGAAACTCTCATCCACCGACCCGTGGTAGCACCAGTTGAAAACCAGGATCTTCGAACGGCCGGTGATCTGCCGGGCCAGACGAATCGAGAAGCGGTTGGCATCGGTTGCGGTGAGTGCGAACTGCCAATAGGTGAGCCCGAAGCGCTTCTGCAATTCCTCGGCGACAAACACTGCGTCTTCGGACGGCAGCATCAGCGTGATGCCGCGCTTGGACTGCTCTTCGATCGCTCTTACAGCGGCGAACGGCGAGTGGCCGGTCATGGCGCCGGTGTCGCCCAGGCAGAAGTCCACGTAGCGATGGCCGTCGACATCGTGAAAGTGCGCGCCCTGCGCTTCGCGCACGACCGGCGGGAAGGCGCCCGCCCACTTCACCATCCAGTTCATCGGGACACCGGAGAGCAGCGACTTCTTGCCGCGCTCGTACACGGCTTTCGATTTGGGGCGTTCATCCACAAAGCGCTTTTGCTCGCGCTCCATGAGGGACTTGAGACGAGTGCGGTCAATGGCGGTCATGGGCTTTTTGGAACTTGTGAGTGTAAGGGACATGCCGGGAGTGCGCAATGCCTCAAATGAAACCCGGCTTTCGATAAATGCCGGCATCAAGCCTTTACCACAAAGGACACAGAGGTATACAGGGTTCGATTTCCCCAGTGCACCTCTGTGTCCTCTGTGGTTGAGATTTTCTACAGAATGTATCGCGACAGATCCTGATCCTTCACGATCTCGCTCAGCATTTTCTGCACGTACGCCGCGTCCACCGTGAACCCCTGACCTTTCTTTTCGGGCGCCTCAAAGCTGATTTCGTCGAGCACTCGCTCCATGATGGTGTGCAGTCGCCGCGCGCCGATGTTCTCCGTGCCTTCGTTCACGCGGAATGCGAAGCGTGCCACTTCCTCCAGTGAGTCGGGAGTGAATTCCAGCTTTACTCCTTCGGTTTCAAGCAGCGCCGTGTACTGCTTGGTGAGCGATGACTTTGGCTCGGTCAGGATCCGGATGAAGTCCTCCATCGTCAGCGATTGCAGCTCCACGCGGATGGGGAACCGGCCCTGCAGTTCCGGAATCAGGTCGCTCGGCTTCGAGACGTGAAACGCTCCAGCAGCGATGAACAGAATGTGATCGGTGCGCACCATGCCATACCGCGTATTGACGGTGGTGCCTTCGACGATCGGAAGAATGTCGCGCTGCACGCCCTCGCGCGAAACGTCGGGCCCGTGGCCGCTCTCGCGCCCGGCGATCTTGTCGATTTCATCGAGGAAGATAATGCCCGAGTTCTCCACGCGATCAATGGCCACGCGCGTCACCTGCTCCATGTCGATCAGGCGCTGCTCTTCTTCCTGAATCAGGTACTCGAAGGCCTCGTTGACCTTCATCTTCCGCTTCTTGGTGCGCTGCCCGAAGATGTTCGGCAACATGTCCTTGATGTTGACGTCCATCTCCTCAACGCCCTGATTGGAGATGATTTCAAACGACGGGAAATTGCGTTCGCGAGTTTCGATTTCCACCGTGCGGTCGTCGAGCTTGCCTTCGCGCAGCTGCTGGCGCAGCTTCTCGCGCGTGCGGCTGGAAGATTCGGTCAAAGAAGTGCTGCCGTCGATGACCACTCCGCCGGAAGCTGAAGAAGGCTCACTACGCGGCGTGACGGGCGGCAGCAGGATGTCGAGCAGCCGCTCCTCGGCGTTCAACTCCGCTTTGTCGGCAACGTCCTCGAGCTTTTCTCCGCGAATCATGTCGATCGCGATCTCGACCAGGTCGCGGATCATCGATTCCACGTCGCGCCCCACGTAGCCGACTTCGGTGAACTTGGAAGCCTCCACCTTGAGGAATGGCGAGTTCGCCAGCTTGGCCAGGCGGCGGGCGATTTCTGTCTTACCGACGCCCGTAGGTCCGATCATGATGATGTTCTTGGGAATAACTTCTTCGGCCAGCTCCGGCGCAAGTTTTTGCCGGCGCATGCGATTCCGCAGCGCGATCGCAACCGCGCGCTTAGCGTCCTTTTGCCCTACAACGTACTTGTCAAGCTCGGCCACGATTTCGCGCGGCGTCAGCTCATCAAGTGTGATCTGTTCTTCTTCAGCGGTTCCAGGTAAGTAAATTGCCATAAGTGTTCGTGTAGGGACGGGCGCCCTCGCCGGTCCAGGCCGGGTCGAAGACCCGGCAGCGCATCACAACTCCTCGATCGTCACCTTGTCATTGGTATAGATGCACATCTGGCCCGCAATCTTCATGGCTTCTTCGGCGATTTCGCGCGCCGAAAGCTGGGTGTGATCGGCCAGCGCCTGTGCGGCCGCTTGGGCAAATGGCCCCCCGGAGCCAATCGCGGCAATGCCGGTGTCGGGCTCAATCACGTCCCCCTGCCCGCTCAGCAGAAAGGTCTGTTCCTTGTCGGAGACCAGCAGCAGGGCCTCGAGATGCCGCAAAAACTTGTCGGTCCGCCAATCCTTGGCCAGTTCGACCGCGGACCGCCCCAGGTTGCCGTGATACTGATCGAGCTTCCCTTCGAAGCGGCTGAAGAGCGAGAAAGCGTCCGCCGTCGAGCCGGCAAAGCCGGCGAGGATCTTGTCCTGATAGAGGCGGCGAATTTTCTTCGCGCCGTGCTTGATGACCGACTCGCCCAGCGTGACCTGTCCATCCCCGGCCATGACAACTTTGTCGCCACGCCGAACGCACAGGACTGTGGTGGACCGGATTCTACGGGGAGACGAGGCTCTGACGGCGAATTCGGACGGCGCTACTGCTAGTCTGCTTTTTTTCATGAGCGCAATCTTTCATTATAGCAGCGATCCTCGGCCCTATTTCGATGAGGGAAAGCCCGGTAGTGGGGTCATGGCGCAAAAGCACCACTACCGAAAGCCCCTCCTCGCTTCCTGTAAAATCCAATCAGCGCTTGCGGAGCCACTCCTTTTGTCGTTCCTGGACCAGTTAAACCCTCAACAACGCGAGGCCGTCGAAGCCACCGACGGGCCGGTGCTGATCCTCGCCGGGGCGGGTAGCGGCAAGACGCGCGTTATCACCTTCCGCATTGCCTACCTGATCGAGCAGATGAACGTGATGCCGGAGTCGATCCTCGCCATGACCTTCACCAACAAGGCCGCGGCCGAGATGGCCGAACGCGTCGAAAAACTCGTCGGCGGCCTGAGCATCGCCAAGCCCGTCATCTCGACCTTCCATTCCTTCTGCGTGCGAGTACTGCGCCGCGACATCGAAGCCCTGCGCATTCCCTCCACCGTGCCGGGCCGGCCGCCCATCGGCCTCACGAAAAACTTCGTCATCTACGACGAGACCGACCAGCAGCAAGTAGTAAAGGGCGTCATGCGCAGGCTCGGCCTCGACGATAAGCAACTGACGCCCCGCACCGTGCTGTCTCGCATTTCATGGGCCAAGAATCACATGCTCGATCCGCAGGAAATCTACCTGCAGTCGGCCGATCCGAAGACCGAGCGCATCGCCCACATTTTCGAGGAGTATCGCAAGGAACTACGCAAAGCGAACGCTATGGACTTCGACGACCTGCTGCTCGAAGCCATGCGTCTGCTCAAGTCTGTGGCGGCGGTCCGCGAATACTACAATCGGCGCTTCCAGTACATTCTCGTCGACGAGTATCAGGACACAAACCGCCCGCAGTACGAACTAATGCGCCTGCTGGCCGGGGACCACCACAACGTCTGCGCCGTCGGCGACGAAGACCAGTCGATCTACTCGTGGCGCGGCGCCGACATCCGCAACATTCTCGAATTTGAGCGCGACTTTCCCGAAGCGAAGATCGTACGCCTGGAGCAGAACTACCGCTCAACCGAGAATATTCTTGAGGCGGCCTCGGCGGTGGTTGCAAACAACGTCCGGCGCAAGGGAAAGAATCTGTGGACCTCGCGCCAGGGCGGAGCCAAGGTCGGCTACTACGAAGCGCCCGACGGCGAAAACGAAGCGCTGTTTGCCGCTGACACCATCAACCGCTACGTGCGTCAAGCCGCCGAGAGCGGCGAAACCGCCCGCGCGGCGGTGCTCTACCGCACCAACTCACAGTCGCGCCTGTTCGAAGAAGCCATGCGCCGCTACCAGCTGAAATATCACGTGGTCGGAGGCTTCTCGTTCTACGAGCGCGCCGAGATCAAAGACCTGATCTCGTATTTGAAAGTCATCCAGAACCCGGACGACTCGGTTTCGCTGCTCCGTGTGATCAACACCCCGGTACGAGGCATCGGTAAGACGACTATCGAAGCCATTGAGCATCTCGCTCTCGAAACCGGATTGTCGCTATGGGGCGCGCTCGCCGAAGCAATCTCCAGACAGTTGCTCCCCGCGCGAGCGCTCGCAGCGCTGAAGAGCTTCCGCGAGTTGATCGAAGATGGCCAAGCCATGCTCTCTGGCATCTACGTTGAGCGATTGGAAGAATGCGCAAAAGAAAGTAGCGCCGCGAAAAAGAGTAGCGCCGGCGTCCCGCCGGCTGTCGAGCGGGGGTCCTCGCCCGCTCCCCCGAGCGAGCCCGCAGAAAGGGCCGACTCAACAGATACGGACTTTGATCCGACCAATTTCAGTTTTGATTTCGGAGTCAACGTCGATAGCTCTGACGATGACGGCGGGGGGCAGGGTGCCCTCCTCGACAGCCGGCAAGGTGCCGGCGCTACACCGGACGAAGCAGTTGAGGGCTTCCGCCGCCCCAGCGGCGCCGCCAACACCGCCGAGCTCCTCAAGTTCCTGATCGACCGCACCGGCTACATCAAGCAACTCGAAGAAGAAGACACGCCCGAGGCCTACTCGCGCATCGAGAACTTGCGCGAACTGGTCAACGCCGCCATGGACTCGCGCGATCGGGGCGAGACGCTGGATCAGTTCCTCGATCACGCCGCGCTCGTCAGCGACGCCGACCAGTACGACGAGCACGCGCAGATCACCCTGATGACACTCCACGCCGCCAAGGGTCTGGAATTCCCTCTGGTCGTGCTAGCCGGCATGGAAGAAGGACTCTTCCCGCATTCGCGCACCTTGATTGAGCCCGATCAAATCGAAGAAGAACGCCGCCTCTGCTACGTCGGCATGACGCGCGCCATGGACACGCTGATTCTGTCGCGCGCCGTTTATCGCCGCCGCTACGGCACCGATATGCCCGAAGCCAGCGTGCCCTCGCGATTCCTGGAAGAAGTTCCCCCAAAGCTGGTAGAAGAGTTGGGCGGAGCAAGGCGCAGTAGCACAGTCCGTGGAGGGACGGGTGCCCTCGCCCGTCCGGCGGGGCGAAGCCCCGCAGTGGCCGCGGAAAGCACCCACTACTCCTACGAAGACGAAGACCAGAGCGCCACCTGGAACCCAGCGCGCGTCAAAGCGAAGCCCGCTCCGCCCGTCAGAACGTACAATTCGATCGACAACATCGCCGAGTTCTTCGCCTCGCGCGGCAAGAAGTTCAGTGTCCCAAAAATGCCCGCCGAAGAGCCCACTGGCAAGCGCGGATTCCGTCCCGGGCAGAAGGTCAAGCATCCGAAATATGGCGAAGGAACGGTCTATCGGCGAGAAGGAGATGGGGAAGATGCGAAGATTACGGTACAATTCCCTCGCTTCGGTTTGAAGAAGCTGGTGGAAAAGTACGCGCAGCTGGAAAGAGCGTAGGACGGCCTCTAGCTGCTAGCTGCTAGCTTCTGGCAAACGGGCTGGGCAGAGAAAAAGCTCGGGAAACGACAATCCAAGAAGAAGGAAAAGAAACGCATTCATGGCAAATACGAAGAAGTTAGGGAAAGAGGAACGCAAGAAAGCTCGGCGCACGGCGCGCAAGAAAGCCAAAGCGGACAAGCCGAAAAAGCCACGCGATTACGCACGCGGATCGAAGAAGCGCAAGGTCAAGAAGCTGGCGCGCGGACAGGCAAAGCGCTAAGGCTAGCTACTCGCTGGTAAGCAAGCTGATGGAGGCACGGGCGCCCTCGCCCGTGCTTTCCCCATCAGTAAGGAGACAGGCCCCTTTGGCACAATCACCCGCAAACGATGTGGCTGCCACACAATTCGGCAGCCAGCTCCTTCGTTGCAAGTCCATCGACAAGCTGATCTCGGACTCCGAAGACCCGCACCATCGGCTCAGTAAGACCCTGGGCCCATGGTCGCTGACCGCGCTCGGCATCGGTGCCATCATCGGCTCGGGCATTTTCGTGCTCACCGGAACCGCCGCTGCGGGCGAATACTTTCAAGCCCCTTCCATCCTGCACGCGCAAGTGCTCGACCTGATCTCGAACTTCCTGCGCACCGGAAGCACCACCGGAGCGCTCATGCACGGGCGCCCCCCGGCTGGGCCCTCAATCGCCATTTCGTTTTTCCTGGTGGCGATTGCCTGCAGCTTCGCTGGCCTCTGTTACGCCGAACTCGCCTCGATGATCCCGATCGCGGGCAGCGCCTACACGTACTCGTACGCGACCCTCGGCGAGATTTTTGCCTGGATCATCGGGTGGGACCTGATTCTGGAATACGTGGTCAGCAACATCGCCGTGGCGGTCGGGTTCGCTGGCTATACGAAAGCGCAATTCGCTGCGTTCGGTGTGATCTTGCCGGACAAATGGGCGAGTCCGGTCTGGGCTGGCGGGCAATGGACAGGCTCTTACTTCAATCTGCCGGGCTTCCTGATCGTCTTCATCCTCACGCTGCTGCTGGTACGCGGAGTGAAGGAATCGGCCGAGACGAACAACATCATGGTGGCGGTCAAGATCGGCGCGATCCTCACCTTCCTGGTGGTGGGTGGAATGCTGGTGAAGCCCGCAAACTGGACGCCCTTTGCGCCTTCTGGCTTTGCCGGAATCGTGACCGGAGGGGCGATCGTTTTCTTTACGTACATCGGATTTGATTCGGTCTCAACCGCCGCGGAGGAATCGCGCAATCCTCAAAAAGACCTGCCCTTCGGCATCATCATGTCGCTGATTGTATGCACTCTGCTCTATGTCGGCGTTGCGGTCGTGCTGCTCGGCATGATGAAGTACACGACCTTCGTCTCCGGAGAAGCCGCCGAAGCCCCGGTCGCGTATGCAATGAAATATTTGGGAATACACCCGTTCTTCCGGTCGGTGATCGTGATTGGAGCTCTGACGGGCATGATCTCCTCACTGCTCGTGTTCCAGTACGGGCAGGCTCGCATCTGGTACGCCATGTCGCGCGACGGCTTGTTGCCGAAGCTGTTCTCCGCGGTGCACCCGAAATTTAAGACACCGCACTGGTCCACGTGGATCGCTTGTTTTGCAGTGGGAATTCCCGCCGGGCTTGTGGACATCGGGAGTGCGGCCGATCTCGCCAATATCGGAACGCTATTTGCCTTTGTGCTCGTGTCGCTGGGCGTGATCTTCCTCCGCCGCAGGCAACCCGACCGCAAGCGCGCATTTCGCGTGCCGTTTGTGCCGTGGTTTCCGCTAATCTCGGTGATTCTGTGCGGCGGACTGATGTTAGGGCTGACGTTGCTCACATGGGTGCGTTTCGTGGGATGGCTTGCTTTGGGAATGGTCCTCTTCGGTTCTTGGGGACGGTACTGGAGTGAGTTCGCCAGCGACGGCTTTAGGGGGCTTCTGGCTACGGAGAAGAAACTTGAGA
The DNA here is from genome assembly GCA_020073015.1 of Terriglobia bacterium. GTDB lineage: Bacteria > Acidobacteriota > Terriglobia > Terriglobales > Acidobacteriaceae > Acidiflorens. Next base: position 16,929 of record JAIQFZ010000113.1, read on the forward strand.
CGAATATGGCTCTGCAACAAACGGCGCTTTACAAAGTTCAGCGAAAAAGTCCAGGTGTTGCTTGGCTGCTGTGTTACTTCCTAGGGGTTTTCGGTGTTCACCATTACTACATGAAGAAATGGCTTCGCGGAATCGTCTATACGGTCATTGGCATGGCCTATCTGATTTTGCTTCGGCCGTACCTACTCTCTTTGTGGCAAACGAGATGGTGGCTGGCGGCATTCCTCTTTTTTTGCAACCCGTCGTTATTAGTGGCCTTTGTTGAGCTCTTCTGGATTGTAAGGCGCACGCAGGAATACAACCTGCGCACTGCTGAAATGATCTTGACGAAATAGCCGTCCGCCACGTGGAGCTCCGGTTTTAGTCTCGATTGTTCTGACCTCCCGATGATCGAGGCGTCCAATCCTTTAGAATCTCCGCATGCCTTCGGCGGCCTCCCGTTTCATCCTCGCGCTCCCCAAGGCCGAACTCCATCTCCACCTCGAAGGCGCGATCGAACCCGCCACTTTGTTAGAACTTCGCCAGCGCCACGGTATGGATGGCGCCTCTCTCGCCGAGGTCGAGCAACTCTACAACTGCTCCGACTTCACCGGCTTCCTGATGGCCTTCAAGGACGTCACTGGCCATCTCCGCTCTCCGGAAGACTACGAACTGATCACCTACCGCCTGATGGAGCGCCTGAAATCAGAAAACGTCCTGCATGCGGAAGTCTTCGTCTCCGTCGGCGTCTGCCTCTGGCGCAAACAGGACTTCCCCGCGATCTTCGAGGGCCTCGAACGCGGACGCCAGCGCGGCAAGAAAGACTTCGGCATCTCGCTGCTCTGGATCTTCGACGCCGTCCGTCAGTTCGGCGCCGAGAAGGCCGGAAAAGTCTTCGATCTAGCCATCCAATTCCGCGATCGCAACGTGGTCGGCTTCGGCATCGGTGGCGACGAGCGCCAGGGCCCGCCTGAGCTTTTCAAGGATGTGTACGCCCGCGCCGCCGATCACGGTCTCCATCTCACCGCCCACGCCGGCGAAAGCGCTGGCCCAGAATCTGTCTGGGGCGCTCTCAACCTCAAAGCGGAACGAATCGGCCACGGCCTCACGGCCGGGCAGGATCCCGAACTGATCGAGCAACTGGCTCAGCGCCAAGTTCCGATTGAAATCTGCGTTACCAGCAATCTCAAGACGGGCTGCTGCCCCGAACTGGCGCAACATCCCGTCCGCCGCTACTTTGACGAAGGCCTCATGCTCACGCTGGCGACCGACGATCCCGCCATGTTTCGTACCTCGCTGGTCGAAGAGTACCGGCTCGTGCAGGAGACATTCGGCTTCTCCGATGAGCACCTGCGGGAGTTGGCTCGCAATTCCTTTGAAGCATCGTTCCTGCCGCCTGAAAAGAAGATTGAGTTTCTGAATCTGTTTGACTCCGCTGCCACCCGGACTTAGCGTCACCTCCGAGCAACTGCCGAGCTGCGCTCGGCTTGGACGGGCGAGGGCGCCCGTCCCCACATATAATGACTCCCTATGAAACTCGAAGAAAAAATTGCCGAACTCCGCAAACGCGATCACCTGGCCGAAGAGGGCGGAGGCGCAAAGCGCCGCGAGCGCCAGCACAAAGAGGGCAAGATGTCGGCCCGCGAGCGCATCGAGTTTCTGCTCGACGAAGGCACGTTCGAGGAAACCGATAAACTCGTCACCCACCGCTGCCACGACTTCGGCATGGACGAGCACAAGTTTTACGGCGACGGCTTCATCACCGGCTACGGCCGCGTCGAAGGCCGCCTCGTCTTCGTTTTCGCGCAGGATTTCACCGTGTTCGGCGGCTCGCTCTCCGAGACCAACGCCGCCAAAATCGTCAAGATCATGGACCTCGCCGCCAAGATGGGCGCGCCCGTCATCGGCCTGAACGACTCCGGCGGCGCGCGCATCCAGGAAGGCGTAATGTCGCTGGCCGGCTACGCCGACATTTTTCTCCGCAACACGCTCTACAGCGGCGTGGTGCCGCAAATCTCCGCCATCATGGGCCCCTGCGCCGGAGGCGCCGTCTATTCGCCCGCCATCACCGACTTCATCCTCATGGTCAACCAGACTTCTTACATGTTCATCACCGGCCCCGACGTGATCAAAACCGTCACCCACGAAGAAGTCACCAAAGACCAGCTCGGCGGAGCCCACACCCACAACGAGACCTCCGGCGTCGCTCACTTCATGTGCCGCGACGATGCCGAATGTTTGTCCATGGTCCGCGAGCTGCTGAGTTTCATTCCGTCGAATAATCTCGAAGACCCGCCCCGCAAACCCTGCAACGATCCCATCGACCGCATCGACGAGAAACTCGACAAGCTCGTCCCCGACCAGTCGAACATGCCGTATGACATCAAAGACGTAATTCACACCGTGGTCGACGACGGCTACTTCTTCGAGATCCACGAGCACTACGCCAAGAACATAGTCGTGGGATTTGCGCGCCTGAACGGCAAGTCCGTCGGTGTCGTCGCCAATCAACCCGCCATGCTGGCCGGAACGCTCGACATCAACGCCTCCGTCAAAGGCGCGCGCTTCGTCCGCTTCTGCGACTGCTTCAACATTCCGCTGATGACCTTCGAAGACGTCCCCGGCTTCCTCCCCGGCACCCAGCAGGAGTACGGCGGAATCATCAAACACGGCGCCAAGCTGCTGTTTGCCTTCGCCGAGGCGACGGTCCCGAAAGTCACCGTGATCACCCGCAAAGCCTACGGCGGCGCATACTGCGTCATGGCGTCCAAGCACATTCGCACGGACGTGAACTACGCCTGGCCCAGCGCCGAAATCGCCGTCATGG
>JAIQFZ010000114.1 GCA_020073015.1 Terriglobia bacterium
TATTACGGCAACTACTTGCGTTTCCAATGCTGGCTTACAGTAAAAGCTAAAAGGAAAATGCCGAAGAGGGCGAGAACAATGATCCACCTGATTGCGCCAGAAACGAAATTTCCCCACGAAAGGCCGGGTGAGGGGCTGTCCACAAAAAACGTGTACAAAACTATCGTGATAACTGCAAGGCACAGCGCACAGATACCTAGTGCCTGAACGACTGTTAAGCGCTGCCTGCCTTCAATGAGGTTGCGCCAAAACCGGGCTTCATTCTGTGCCGTGTCAGGAAAAACAACATTCCGCTGCCGAGCATCGATGTCCCGCAACCACTCTTCCTTTTGATCTCGCTGGTCTCGTTTAGACATCGCGCAAAATGATATCACTCAGGAGTGCGCGGACCAATTTCGAGATTGGATCAAGCAAAATGGCCCCGCGTTCTAGACATCAGTTGACGTAACCAGGCCCCTGATCTGCTCTCGGGTGAGCTGTTTCTGGGGCACGCCGGGCGGACTACAGGTGTCGCGAAAAAAGCCATCCAAGCCAGCAGGCGAGACGACCCAGAGTAGAAGGAGTTCGCGATCGGGATTCTCAAATCCATGCCAAGAGTTCTTGGGAATGAAGATCGTTCCACCCTTTTCAAAAGAGTGGCGTACATCGTTCAGTACGAAGATTCCGCTGCCTTCTAGAACATAGAAGGCTTCGTCCATCTTGAAATGTCGGTGGATCGGAATGCCGGTACCGACCATCACTTGCTGGGTCCCCAAGGCGAGATTCTCTGAGCCTGTGGCAGAGCCGAGTTTGATAAAGATGTTTCGACGGTCCCGAAAATGAATGAGATGTTCGCCTTCGGTGGCGTCAAGCACATATCCCTGGCGGGTTGCCCCCTGACCGTCGACAATGCCTTGCAGCAACATTTGACTTATGCCGAGGGCTCCCGCGGTGAAAAGGAAGGATCGGCGTTTCTGCTCAAATGTGTTCATGACAATCTCCTGTGACAGACGCCTATAGCAAAGCGGACGAGGGCAGGGTTAATTGGACCATAAGCAGCCCCCAGTTTCACAGGCGGGCTTAAGGAAGTCCACTGTTGATAACAGGCGTGGCTGTTGAAAAACTCCTACCCGCGAAATTCGCAAAAACAAAATCGCGTCAGGAAGCCCCACAATCGATCTTCTCGGGTCGCCTAGACATTTTCTATCCCCCCAATTTTGCCTGTTTGGAGCGAAAAGGGAGTTTTTCAACAGCCACAGGCGTTAGCACTCACAACCCCACTTTCGCGGATGAGGACACTGATTCCGTTTCAACCTTATTCGAGGGCTGCTGTCAGGATGAACTACTTCTTGTACACGGTCGGCCGCGGGCCTTTTTCCAGCGTCTCGCGGTCCCAGATCATGCCTTCGCGGTTGTAGCTGGCGAGTTCGAAGTCCTGCGTGAGTTCAAGCGCGTCGGTGGGACAGGCGTCTTCGCACAAGCCGCAGAACATGCAGCGACTCAGGTCGTAGGTGAAGTTGGTGAGTTCCTTGCGGCGGGTCTTTTCGTTGCGTTCGCTGGAGACCACGATCAGATGCTCTGGACACGCCAGCGCGCACAGATCGCAGGAGATGCAGAGAGTCTCATCGGTATCGGGATTGACGTTCAGCCGAGGCGCTCCACGATAGCGCTCAGCTACCTGCGGACGCTCCAGCGGATACTGCTCGGTGTAGATCTCCTTGGGATGCTGATACCGGAACGTCACCCCCAAGCCCTGCATTAAATCCACCAGAAACACTTTCCGCAAAATCGCCGTCATGCCCATAGCTCGACTAGGATACCATCGGCGGCAAACGGGCGAGTGTGAGATGGGTCACACGACGGCCGTGCCTCGCGATCCGCCGAAACAGGTCTGCGAGCAACGACGTGGGTACGGTCGCCGCACAATCGACCTTTGCCAACGATTGCAAGCATGCGTGTTGCTGGACGCTAGCCGGTGGGATCAGAGACGTGGGGACTCCAGGCGGCGCGGCCCAGTGGAGCGCTTGGGATCCGGTTTAACATTAACCGCCAACTACTTGATGTGAAGTGGCTTACCGGAATGAACACGGTTCATGGAACCTTCTTTCCACCGGCAACGTATCAACATCGAGGGCAACCCATGAGAACTTATCTTCCCAACCTGTCGGCCGCCGCTTGGGTCCTGATTGCCTTACCTGCTGTGGTGGTGGCCCGCTGCGTCATCATGACCGTGGTTCCTGAAATCGTCCGTGCCGTGGTGCCGGAAGTCGTGCGCAGCGTGCTTCGCGTCATTTGAAGAACTGCCTTCACTTCCACGCCTCGAATTTCCGGCTGCTTTCCCGCCCCGGTAGAATGAGTCTGTCAGTCTCCGTCTTCCCTGTCCTCTAGAGTGAGAACTGGAAATCGAGAACTGAGATAGTTTCTGGCAACCAGCCACGGGCCATTGACCACTGACCACCGCATCTGACGAACTCTGGATGGAAGAAGCTCTTCGATCGGCCCAGCGCGCCCTGGAAGCCGGCGAAGTGCCTGTGGGCGCGGTCGTGATCTGCGACGGCCGCGTCGTCGGACGCGGCTGGAACCGCAATCTCACCGACAACGATCCGACGGCGCATGCGGAAATCATCGCCCTCCGCGAGGCGGGGCGAAACGTCGGTAACTACCGCCTGGGCGACTGCGAGCTGTTTGCTACAATTGAACCGTGCGCGATGTGCGCAGGAGCTCTGGTTCACGCCCGCATTCGGCGCCTGGTGTACGGGGCTGACGACCCTAAGGCCGGGGCCGTACGCTCGGTGCTGGCGGTGATCAATCACCCCCAGCTGAATCATCAGATGGATGTTCGCGGTGGAGTACTGGCAGGCCGCTCAGCGGAAATCCTGCAAGAGTTCTTTCGAAAACGTCGCTAGTCGTTGGTCGTTGGTCGTTCGCCGGTGCGTACTGGCTACTGACCACTGGCTACTGACTACTGCTTCCGGAGAGGTGCGTGAGTGGTTGAAACGATCCGCCTCGAAAGCGGACATACCTTAACGGGTATCGTGGGTTCAAATCCCACCCTCTCCGCCAGATTCCCACCAGGCAAGGAAACCTCGCTTGAGCAGTCCCGTGCAAACTCCGTTTGATAGCGTCGAAAATGCCCAGCAATATGTGCGGCTGCTGCTTCACGCGATCATTGAGGCCAAGCAGGAGATCGATGCCGACCTGGCGGCATCTACCGGCGCCCGCCTCGAACGGCGCCTGCAGGCCTTGCAGTTGGTGCAATTCAAACTCAACAAACTCGAACACCATCTGCAGAACAGCGGCCGTCTTCTGAACGATCTCCGTACCTTGCGCCGGCTTCTGCTGGAGGAACGCGCGGAACCCCCGGCGTCAATCCCGGATCGCAGTCCCGCCGGATAGGATTTTCCTTCGGACAGGCAGACGACCTGTGGCTACGATGCGTGGCTACCACCCGCCCAAGCTCCTTACGCCCGTATCTTCTCGCCAAACTTCTTCTCGAACTTCGCCAGCTTCGGTGAGATCACAAACATGCAGTACGGTTGCCGCGAGTTCTCGTTGTAATAATTCTGGTGATATCCCTCGGCGACATAGAACTTCGAGGCCGGCTCGACCGCCGTCACAATCCGGTCCGGGAAGACTTTCGCGGCCGTCATCTCCGCAATCACCTCTTCGGCGATTCGTTGTTGCTCTTCATCGGTGTAGAAGATCACGGAGCGGTACTGCTCGCCGGCGTCGTTCCCCTGCCGGTTCAAGGTGGTGGGATCGTGCACGGTGAAAAACGCGTCGAGGAGCTCGCGGTAGCTGATTTCGTCCGGATCAAACACCACCCGCACCACTTCCACATGTCCCGTTTCGCCGCCGCATACCTGGCGATACGTGGCGTTCTCCACCTGTCCGCCCATGTAGCCGGACTCCACGTGCTGTACGCCATTCAGGCGCTGAAAAACGGCCTCAATGCACCAGAAACATCCCCCGCCAAAAACTGCTGTTTGCTCTTTTGCCATGGTCGTTAGATGCGTATCGGTACGCAAAGTTCCGCCCTATTGCAACTCCACCGAGACCACATCGCCCCCTCCGTCGCTGCGGTCCCGGTAATTCACCGCCACGCCGACGTTCTTCCAATCGCACGAGAATCGATCGGCCCCGATCACGATGACGCGAGCGCTATTCTCCACGTACATTTTTCGCGTCCTGCCGGCGGCCAGGATGCTGAGCACTGCCTTGGGAGAGGCGGAACAATCCACAGCCAGCACCTTTCCCTTCACGAAGTGAACGGGCGCGGAAGAGGGCACGGGCGCCGGAGCAGGACCGTTCTCCTCCACACTCACACCCTGGTTTGACGCTCGAGCGGACTGGGCGTCCGAAGGGCCAGCTAGTTGGGAACCCGCCTCCGGCGCGCCTTCCGCCGCCAACTGGTAGCCCTCCGCCTGCGCCAGTTCGGAATTCGCCCGGGCCGCGATTTCCGGATTGTTGCTCCGTGCAAGCTCCCGGAAAATTTTGGCGGCCTCGTCCATGTTCCTGTTCATCATGTAAGAGTTCGCCAAGTTGAACTGGTAGCCTTCGTTGCGCGGGCTCAACTCCACCGCTTTCTTCATGGCCTCCAGCCCTTTTTCTGGCTCTCGGGATGAAACCTGCGCAAAGCCCAGCAGCGCATAAGCATCGGCGAGGTTAGGATCCAGCGCGATCGCCGCCTCGCATTCCTTTTTCATCGCCGCCATTCGATCGGTGCCGGCGATATCGGAGCCTCGGTTCAACAGCAACGCGTTGTAGTAGTGCACGCGCGGGTCTTTACTGTCGTGCTCAGACGCCTGCCGGAAATATTCCGCAGCATGGTCTAAGTCCTGCCGCTGCAAGTAAAGGTAGCCCATCCCACGCAGCGCGGCCGCATTCCCCGGCTGCATCAGAAGCACTTCCTGCAATTCCGCCAGGGCCTTCTCCTGGTAGTCAGGGGAATGCAGGTGGATATCGGCCAGAACAGCCTTGGCGTCGGCCAACGGCATCGCCGTGACCGTGAACTGCGCGGGCACCACGGCGGGAGGCGTAGGAATGGGATAGTACTTGAACCGTCCGCTACTGAGATAATTCCGCAGAACTTTGTCGAACTGCTCGGGCGACATGCCGAAGGCCTGCTGCGTCGCTTGCTCCACAGCCTTCTTCTGGTTTAGATACAGGTCAAAATAAACGGCAAGCTTCGGAAGTAGAAGGTTGTCGTACAGGTAGTGCACCACCAGGCTCGACTCGGCGTAGAAAGTATTGCGGTGGTCGCCACTCTCGTTATAGGTCTTTGAATACTGCTGGACGCGGAATAAGTCCGCCACCCGCATCATGCCACTTTGTTGCAGAACCTGATAAGTGACGTCGGGAATCTTTCCGATCCGCGCCTCCTTGTTATCGACCTCGATGCTGGCGAAATACTCCGCGAACCCCTCTTCAAACCAAGGATCGGTGCGCACCTCCAGGTTCCCGTTCATTAACTGATGAGCATATTCGTGGAACACGACCGACCACGGGTTATCGATCGACATGTCCAGCATGATGAAGCTGCGGTCTTGGCCACCCTGAAACAGTCCCGCAACTTCGGTCGGCTTGCCTTTCCAGAGGGGGGCAAACTGCCGCATTTCCTTGGTATTCCGGAAGGCTACGATCTGCAATGGAACCGACAGATTCACGTTGGCCTTGGTCATCAGCGTTCCGAACACAGAACGCATCTGCTCGAAATGCAGAGCCACATCGCGGCCGCGCTTCTCACCGGCGTCGGTCACAACGGAAAAGTTGGGCGACCGCACTTCGACCCATTGTGGCTCGGAGGAAAAGGCAGTAGCGGAAAGGGTTGCCAGTAAACCGAACGCTAAAAGACCCCTGGGAATTCGCATGACTAACTCCAAGCGAGCCAGTCATGGTACCGCAGAAACGGAGTTTCTACACGGAGTTTCTACTAGGACGCCGAGAGGGGTAAGTTCTTCTTAGGGTCCGATCAGACAACGACCGTAAACGACGTTTCCGTCCGCGTCACCGGACGGTACATGGTGTCACGTTCGATGGGCTCGCGGCCGGCTTCCTTGATCAGGCGGATCAGATCCTCGCGGCGCAGTCCCTGCGGCGTGGTAGCCCCGGCGTCGTGGTAGATCTTTTCTTCGACCACCGTGCCGTCGATGTCGTCGGCCCCAAACCGAAGAGAAATCTGCGCGATCTTCGGCGTCATCATCTGCCAGTACGACTTAATATGCGGGAAGTTGTCGAGCACCAGCCGGCTGACCGCGATCTGCTTGATGTCGAGCATGCCGGTCGTGGTTGGAAGATGTTGCAGCGGCGTATTCGCAGGATGGAACGCCAGCGGAATGAATGTCTGAAACCCGTGCGTTTCATCCTGCAGAGCGCGCAGCTTCAGCAGGTGATCAACGCGGTCTTCATCATTCTCGATATGCCCATAAAGCATGGTCGCATTCGATTTGAGCCCGATCTGGTGCGCTAGGCGCGCCGTGTCCAACCATTGATCGCCATCGATCTTGTGGTCGCAGATGATGTGCCGCACGCGATCGGCAAAAATCTCGGCGCCGCCGCCGGGCAGCGAATCGACGCCCGCCGCCTTCATCCGCTCCAGCGTTTCACGAATCGAGAGTTTCGCGCGCTTCGCCAGGTAGGCCACCTCAACCATGGTGAAGGCCTTCATGTGCACCTGCGGAAAGCGCTGCTTCAACCCCGAGACGAGGTCGAGAAAATACTGAAACGGCAGATCGGGATGCAGTCCGCCCACAATGTGAAACTCAGTTACAGCCTCGCTATACCCGGAGGCCGCGGTCGCGAACGCCTCCTCGAGCGCCATGGTATAAGCGCCCGGAGTGTCTTTTTTGCGCCCAAACGCGCACAGCCGGCACGCCGCCACGCAGACATTAGTGGGATTGATATGGCGGTTGACGTTGAAATAGGCCTTGTCGCCATGCATCCGCTCGCGCACCCAGTTCGCCAGCCAGCCAACCGCGAGGATGTCGCTCGTTCCATAAAGGGCAAGCGCGTCGGCCTCATCCAGCCGTTGGCCGCCCAGAACCCTGTCTTTAATCGGGTGGAGGCGTGGGTCGTCGGTCTGGAATGGGTGCGAAGACATTGTTTTTATGATAACTCAACCCCAAGCGCCCATCACACTGGGTTGTGACGTTCACGCGCTCGCTTCACACTCGAATCAGCAGATCTCCCGCCACAAACACAAAGAACACGACCGCAATCACGCCATTCATCGTGAAGAACGCCGCGTTCAGCTTGCTCAGGTCGTCGTGACGGACCATGGTGTGTTCGTAGAGCAAAAGCGCCGCCACGGCGATCACTCCCGCCACCGCGAGCTTGCCGAGCCCGAACACGATCACCAGCGCAACTAGCAGACCCAGCATCACAAGATGGAAGAGCCGCGCCAGCAGGAGCGCGGTCTTGATCCCGAGATGACGCGGGAGCGAGTGCAATCCATAGTTGCGGTCGAAGTCATGGTCCTGGCAGGCATAGATCACATCGAAGCCACCGACCCAGAAGGTAACCGCCGCCGTCAGCAGCAGAATGCGCGGGTCCAGCGACCCGCGCACGGCAATCCAGGCCGCCGCCGGCGCAACGCCCAACGCCAATCCGAGAAAGAGGTGCGACCAGCGCGTGAACCGCTTCGAGTACGAATAAAATAGGACAATCGCCAGCGCGACCGGCGACAGCATCAGCGTCAACCGGTTCAACTGCCACGCCGCCACAACGAAGATTCCACACGACACGAGAACAAATGTGCTGACGAACGAGGGCGTCAACAACCCGGCCGGCAGGGCCCGAATCGCAGTCCGAGGATTCGCGGCGTCAATGGAAGCGTCGGCCAGTCGGTTGAACGCCATCGCCGCGGAACGCGCCGACACCATGGCCACGATGATCCACGCCACCTGATGCCAGGCAGGCCTTCCCCCCGCCGCCAGCATCGCCCCACAGAGCGCAAACGGGAGCGCAAAAATCGAGTGCTCCCACTTGATCATCTCCAGAGTGATCTTCAGATTGTGCAGCCAGCCCACACGACATTGTAGAACAGCGGTCGGTGGATCGTGCTCCGCCAATGCCCTGCCCCCGTCTTCCCCTCTGGTGAAGTTTCGGCGCACTGCCGGAGATCGGAATGCCGCGCTATTCCCGATCCACCGCCCTCACCACCAGCGGCACAAACCGGCATCCCTCCAGACTCTGCGTCTCGGCCTGCCCGCCGACCTTTCGAATCAGCTGCAGTTCCTGACTGAACGCCGGCCCCACCGGCACCATCATGCGTCCGCCTTCGCGCAACTGATCGAACAGCAGCGGTGGAACTTCCGAGGCCGCCGCCGAAACCAGGATCGCATCGTAGGGAGCGTACTCCGGCCAGCCGCGGCTGCCATCGCCGACCCTGATCTTCACATTTGGATACCCCAGCCGCGCCAACCTTCGTTCCGCCGAAAACGCCAGTTCAGCATGGCGTTCCACCGAGTACACCGCGGCACAAAGCTTCGAGAGCAGCGCTGTCACGTAGCCGGAACCGGTGCCAACTTCAAGAATGCGGTCGGCGGGCTGCAGCGCGAGATGCTGCAACATGAGCGCCACGATGTAGGGTTGCGAAATCGTCTGGTCGGAACCGATGGGCAGCGGATGATCGTCGTAGGCGTCCTGCTGCAGCGACTCAGTCACAAATTCATGCCGCGGCACATCACGCATGGCATCCAGCACGCGGACATCGCGAATGCCCCGATCGGCAAGCTGCGTGCGAACCATTCTCTCGCGCTGCGCTTGGAAAGAATCGCGCTGAAATGGAGAGTCCATGGCATCCTTCAACTCCTCCCAGATCCGGTCACGCCCGAGTCGGAGTTAGTGACATAAATCCACAGTGTCATCCTCAGCGAAGCGAAGGACCTATGGATGTGAAGTCGCGATGCATAGGTCTTTCGCTTCACTCAAGATGACAATCTCGCGAATCTGCAGGCCGCGGCACTAGTATGGCCCAATGATTCCCCCAATATTCCGCGCGGCCGGAACCTCGGGGCGAACCGTCCTTCGCTTGGTTTCCATCATGTCAAGATACTTGTAGGCTGTGCCGGTGTTAAAAAGCACAACCGTATCTTCGGCGCGGAAAAAGCCGCTGGCGCGCAGTTTCTGGTACGCCACCAGTGCGGCGGCTCCTTCGGGACAGGCGAACACGCCTTCCGCGCTCGCCCAGTGACGCACGGCGTCGAGGATTTCGTCATCGGTGGCGGCTACGGCTGTGCCTCGGCTCTTTTTCAGGATGTCGAGAATCAGGTAGTCGCCGTATGCCTTAGGCACGCGCAAACCCGCGGCGAAGGTGGTGGCACCCGCCCACATTTCGGACGCGCTCTTCCCTGCTTCCCAGGCTTTCACGATGGGCGCGCACCCGGAGGCCTGCACGGTAATCATCTTCGGCCGCTCGCGCCCGATCCAACCCAACTGCTCCATCTCTTCGAAGGCCTTCCACATTCCGATCATCCCCACGCCGCCGCCCGTCGGATAGATGATCCCCTGTGGCAGCTTCCATCCCAACTGCTCGGCGACTTCGTAGCCCATGGTCTTCTTGCCTTCGACGCGGAAGGGCTCTTTGAGCGTGGACACGTCGAACCATTCCTCGTTCTCTTTCCGCTCCGCCACCATGCGGGCGCAGTCGCTGATCAGGCCATCGACCAGCGTGACGTGCGCACCATAGTAGTCGGATTCCATGCGGTTCGCGATCGGCACATCCTTCGGCATGAAGATATGCGCCTCCAGCCCGGCAGCCGCAGCGTAGGCGGCCAGCGCGCCCCCCGCATTGCCGGCCGACGGAACGGCCAACTTCTTCAGTCCATAATGCCGCGCCATGGTCACGGCAGCCGACATGCCCCGCGCCTTAAACGACCCCGTCGGATTCAGCCCCTCGTCCTTGATGAACACATTCGGAAACTCGCGGCTGGCGAGCATGGGCGTGAAGCCCTCGCCCAGAGTCACGGGAGTAGCGTCCGGCAACACTTCGGTATAGCGCCACATGCTGGCGACACGGCCGCGGAGATCGTCAGCTCGCCACTTCCCTTTCAATCTGGCCAGGTCGTAGCGGACGTACAGGACTCCGCCATCTTTGGGACAGATATTGTGCGGTCGATCAGCGGGAAGATGGTCGCCGCAGCGGGTGCATTCGAGGTATTCGAGTTGCATCGATGGAAGGATAGCACCACAGCTTCCAGCTTCTGGCTGCTACCGCTAGCTGTCAGTGCCGCGTTGACAGAGACGTTGGAACCCATCGCGTACGTCAGGTGGGAGTTGCTTGTGAAATGGGGATATTTCAACAGTGACGGCGGAGCATCCCGCCGCTGGGCGTGTCGGGCTGGATGTGAGTGTGGTGGCGATGGCCTCTTAGCTTACTGGGGTTCTACTGTATTTGTGGATGATGAACTGGCGGAGGGCTTCTTCCAGTTCTCCTTTCTCGCGGGCGTCGGCGGGGTTCTCTTCTAGTTCGAGCACTCGGTTGTGGATGGCGTGGCGGGCCTGCTCGTAGAGGTCTTCCAGCATCGCGGGGTTCTGCTCGCGGATCGCGAACTGGTAGGGCTTCTTCCAGTCGGTGTGCATAGAGGAGTCCGTTAATCGGAATTGTGCTGGGCGGCGCTGGTCGCCCAGAGTCCTCATCGTAGGCGGAGACTCAGGCTACTCATTTCTTGCTTGCCCTAACCTTCGCCCATCTCGCCCTCTGCGCAGCTGCAATTCGCTTGCGTCCGGCAGCCGACAGGGTCCGCCTTCTGCGAGTTCCTGAGGGACGAGGCTTGCTCCCCTTCATGTAGGCTTTCCCAAAGGCGGTCAGGGCGGCGGTTACGCGGTGCAGTTCATCCTCAAGTCGCGTGCGTTCCTTCTGGAGTTCGCTAACCACAGACTGAATCAGTGTTTTTGGCATGAATCAATGCTATCACTCGCAGCATCCCTAGCACCGCCGCGAGCCTCGGTTGAGCGTTTCCGACGCAAACGCTTCAGCAAGTCAGGACTGGTTTGGGTCCTGCCAGTGCCTCAACGCGAGTCGGTTCGCCCGCTGTGGAAAACGGGGTGGGGCCACCACGAAATGACCCGGTGGGCCTTCAGAAAGAGAGCTTAATCGCGTAGACAGCGCTGACCAATTTCGGCGGCGTGGCGGAACGAGGGCAGAACCGGGTTCTGAGTGTAATGGGGATTTTACGACAACTGAGTTTTTCAACGGGATTTGCCTCTGCAAAATCCTTATTGGCGGTGGGCGAAAACGGCGTATGTCCTATCGTCCATGGCATTAAGAATTGAATTCGAACCAGTGAACAAAATCCTGCTGATCCGATTGGAAGGGCGGCTTACGGAGGAATTCGTTGCAGAGTAGAGCGGGAAATCGGAACCTTTGGGAGGAGGATCGAGCAAATCTGCCCTACCAGGAAATACTGTATTGTGGTCGTTGGACGTACCACGCAGCATTATCGGGGACTGAACAAATTACTCACCGTTTGGCAAAATTCCCACAAACAAAAGTTATCCCTAGTTCTCATATCTTCCTGAAAATCCGGCCATTATCTTTTTGGCCAGCGAACTGCAAGAGTTGAGAGATCACGAAAACCCGAAAGGAGGAACACCGATGTCTAGGGCCCTGGTTACAAATGACTGGAGAAAACTGTCGAAAGCGGCTCGCAAAGAGCGCGACCCGAAGAAGTTTGTCTACCTCCTTAAGCAGCTGTACGACGTGGTGAATGAAGCTGAGGAAAAACGTAGCGCCAGTCGCGAGGCTAAGCTTCGCCGGGCAAAAAGGACGCGGGTTGAACGTGAACTTGAGGCTGCTTAGCCGGGAGCTTTCATGGATGCTGGGGCTTGGTTAGTTCTTATGCCCCGGAGCAGGATCATACGTCTGCTGACACATTCCTCGATGATGAAGCTCCGGTCCTCTCGCGCCATGTCGTGAGCTGGTAGGAAATCAAAATTCTTTTGTGCAAAGGAGCAAGCATGAAACGACATCTGGTTCTAGTGGTACTCAGTTTGGCAGCACTGTTGGGAAATCTTGCCTGGGCGGGCTCGGCCCACGAGGATTCAACCGAGCGGCTGCAGAATTCAGCCGACGTTCTCAAGGAAATCGGCGCCGCTCCCGATAAGGGCATTCCGGAAGAAGTGTTGAAGAACTCCAAATGCATCGTGGTAATTCCGCATCTGGTCAAAGCTGGCTTCATCGTCGGTGCCAAGCATGGGCGCGGAGTCGCCGTGTGTCGCACCAGTGCAGGATGGAGCGCGCCCGCCTTCATTAGCGTGAGCGGAGGAAGCTGGGGCTTGCAGATCGGTGCGGAGGGCGTGGACCTGGTCATGCTGGTGATGAACGACAGTGGCTTGCGGCATTTGCTTTCGAGCAAGTTTGAAATCACCGGCGAAGGCTCCGCTGCGGCCGGGCCGGTGGGACGCCATGCTTCCGCCGGAACGGACTGGAAGCTCAACACCGAATTGCTGACCTACTCTCGTTCCCGGGGCATCTTCGCCGGTCTAACTC
>JAIQFZ010000241.1 GCA_020073015.1 Terriglobia bacterium
TCCCGAACCTGGTGAACAAGTCGCTGTCCACAACCCGCCGCTTCGATGCGCTCAAACTCTGGCTTTCGTTCCAGGTGCTGGGGCGCGAAAAGTTCGGGCAGATGGTCGACCGGACGATCGGACTGGCCGCGCATGCCGCCGCGTTCATTCGCAACAGTCCCGCGCTCGAACTTCTGCACAATCCCCAGTACGGATGCGTCGTGTTCCGCTACCGTCCTGCGCGTCCGGACTCTGACGGCGATGCGCTGAATTCCGCTCTTCGACAAAAGCTGTTTGAGCGCGGAGTAGCTGTGATCGGCCACACGCGAGTCCGCGGACGGCAATGCCTGAAGTTCACCTGCATGAATCCGACCGTATCGGAAGAGGAAATTGAGGAACTGATTCGTGAGATTGTCGAGCAGGGGCGCGCGCTCGAGACTTGATGGACCGTCGGCCACCCAGCGGCTAAAGCCGCCGGCAAGAACGGTGCCTGATCGCAGCACTGAAGTGTGCGCGTGAGAACTCTTCTTTCGCCGCTCAGCGGCTTTCGCATTTTCCACTTTGCACCCACGGCTCACGTCGTGGGCGACATTCTTGCGCCGCTTCGCGGCTAAGATCAGCAATTCGGTTCCACCGCCACGTCCGAAAACGAGTTCTCACGCAACACACTGAAGCGCTGCGCCAGCCAAAGCCAGACTTTTCCCGCTTCGCGGTTGCGGTTTGTCGACGACCCACTTGGTCATCAGATAGCGCTCGTGTTCTTCGAAGCCCATGCGGCGGTAGAGTTCGAGGGCGGGGTTTCCGTGATTCACTTCCAGGTGGACGACGGTGACACCGAGTTGCCGGGCCTGCTCGGCGAAGAATTCGAGCGCCTGAGCGCCGATTCCCCGGCCGCGGTGCGCGGGGCGAACAAAGAACTCGTCAATCCACGCGCCCTTGCCACGATACTCCAGACTGTAGTCGAAGGCCATGACGATGTAGCCGATGGTTTGGGAGCCGTCGGCGATAGTCCAGACTCGGCCGAGGGAGGGATTGCGCAGGAGTTCGTCCATCGCGTTGCTGGCCAGGCGCTCGTCGAAGCGGCAGGACCAAGGGTCGTCAGCCTGAAGCTCTTTCATCATGGCGACCAGTTCGGCCAGGCTTTCTGGATGCGCCAGGTGGAATGCGATGGCCATGGTGAGGGCAAGGGCATCAGACGGCCGATCAACTCGGGCAGAGGGGACAAAGCTCTCGCGTTGCTTCGAGCTTCCGAATCCCCCAGCGATGGGAGCAGGGCCTACGGATTACATTTTGGGCACTTGCGGAGGTGCTGATGACTCCGCAGCTTTGAACCAACGAATGCGAACATGTTCACTTGTGAGAAAAGCGTGCCCCCCGAATTGCCACATCTTTGGGGTCGTAACCGCTGCACCATCAATAACGACCTGAAAATCATCTGGACACTCGACTCTGACGGTGACGTCGACTGTCGGGTGCAGGAATGACAATGTCTCACTGTGATTCGAGGGAACTCGCAATTGATAATGCCCGCTGATCGGGTAGAGTCTCTGCGGCACTAGATCGATCTTTTCTCCAATCCCTACGATCACTCCCGGGACTGTTGAACTTTCCGTCCCTATTGTTCCGCCAGCATCAGCAACTTTCAAAAAGTGACTATCTTTCTCATCGCACCTCAACTCCAATATGCGTGGGTTGTCATGCTTTTCCGTCTCAACTCGCGGCTCGTGGCTGATTGTGACGGTCGAGATGTTCTGCAATAGGAACGAATATCTGACGTCAAGCAGCATCTGATTGTCGGATTCGGGGGTCAAAGTATAGACGACGTGATAGTTCTTGCGTATCAAGTACGTGCCCATGAGATCGCGCAACCTATTTTGGATCTCCTCTGGGAGCTTGTAGCCAACCAGGTATTTGAAAAGATCGACGGATGCTTTTCTTACGAGAAACGCCTTGATATACCTGTCAACAGTGAACCCGAGGACAGCTGCGACAACTAGTGCTTCTCCTACTGATAACCCTAGAGATCGTCGCAGCGTCCGAGCACTCGGCAGGTAGTTGACTCCGATGAAGAGGCCGATTCCGACAAATGCAGTCGCACCCAAAATGCACCAAAATTTGACTTCCTGCTTTTCTATTTCCATTTTTCTATCCTACAGCGGCTCGCACCAACAGCCGAAGATGGAAAGATGGCACCGGACTAGCTGGTTTCGGCAGTCAGTGGGCTTCATCGTACACCGGGCGGGCGGCGGGTCTGGCCTTCACGACGCCATCCGATCAGCGCCTCTCCACACCGCCTCCCCATTGCGAAAACCGCTAACCTTCGGCATAATAATGGTTTGTCTTCATCTCGCCGGAGCATTCCGGACCAAAGGAAACGAAGTCAGTGTTAATGATCCGACTGGCGCGCATTGGTGCGCGCAAACAACCGTATTACCGTGTGGTGGTGATTGAGAAGGAACGGGCGCGCAATGGCCGCTCGGTGGAAGTGGTGGGCACGTACAATCCGCGCACCACGCCGGCCAGCGTGG
>JAIQFZ010000115.1 GCA_020073015.1 Terriglobia bacterium
CGCCCAAGACGGTCGCCAACTTCGTCGGTCTGGCGCGCGGCATCCAGCCGTTCAAGGATCCGAAGACGGGGAACTGGACCAAGAAGCCGTTTTACACGGTCCTCAAGTTCCGGGTCGAGCGCATCGATCAGTCGCTGGTCGACGACATCATCGCGGCGTCGCTGGTTCCGCAGTGTGCGATGAAGGTGGTCCGGACCATCGAGATGGGGGATTTCATGCCGCGCAACGGCTTCAGCTGCGGCTGCTACTTCGAGTCCAAAACTCATGGCCCGGGCCTCGCCAACTGCAAGACATGCACCTCCGCGGCGGACTGCCCAATGTCTCGCGTGGGGACGATGTCGGCCTGCGCGAATATCGGCGGCATAAGATTCGGAAACGCCAAGAGAGATGGAAATCTTGGAGATCGTGATCGACGCCAGTCGGGGTTGAATTGCCTCAACGTATGCTTTTTCGGTGAGCCAATCTGGTTTCGTTGCTGACAGCCATTCCCGTTGGGCAGCGCGGTGTCGCCGTTGGGTCTCGGAGTGTTTCTTGCGGGATTCCGGGCTCAGGGCCGCTAACCGTCCAACCTTGGCGATCTCGACTAGCTTTATTCTGGATACTTCGCGCCCACACTTCGGACAATGCTGACCTCCCAGCGTCGCCGTGCCGCACCCATGACAAATATTCTTAGGATGCGGTGCGGGGTTTGTATCGAGAACGAGCTCGTTCCCTCTGCCCTCACTTCTCCGTCGCTGCGTCAGCCGCGTCGGTATTCTTTGGTCCCTAGTAGCTGGCTGGCGTCCCGGTGTTCTGAGACTTTGCGCGATCCACTCCGCAAACGGAGCGACGGCGCGACCCCAGGTTGGTGCTGTCTCGGAAAGTCGAGCCGCAAATGATCCCATCAAGCGACAATTGCCGTCGCGCTGTTCGAAAAACCATTCCCTCTTGAGCGGTTCGCGTGTCAGCCAATCAATCAAATATCCATCAACCTGTGGGCGCACAGGTTCCATCAGGTCGCAGGCGAGACTGTCACGATAAGGGGTATCCACGTGAAGAACGCCGATGCCGGGGTCCAGGCCAAGCGCGGCAGCAGCGAGCCGCGACTCCGATTCAAGAACCGCGTAGAGGTAGTTCAAGATTGCATTGGGTGGGTTAACAGCGAGACGTGGAGATCCTGTCAGCGGTGAAATCCGCGCTCCGAAAGAACGCCAGTGCTCCGGAACTCTGGATTCATCCTTTCGCGGATACATGATTGAAAGAGTGCGCCACGCAGCCCAGTATGCACTTGCTGCCCGCGATTCAATCAGCCGCACACTCTCCGGCGTGTCGGCCTCGGCCAATTCAGAACGATATCGATGAATGGCGTCAGCATTTTCGGTAGCAAGCAACTTGTGGCGCGCAACCTGCTCTTGTCCAGCGAGTTTCTTCTCGATCAGCTCACGGGCGATTCGTATGGCGGTTTCGGACTGGCCCGCGAGAGCTTGAGCACGCCTAAGTCTTGCATCAGATGCGCGAACGGGACCCGTCGTCACGAGAACGGCCCCGTCCCGATCCAGCATCACGAAAGCAACATCCTGATCGGCCATCCATTTCAAGGCGGCGAGCGACACCATACCATCCGAGCCAATGACGACCAATCGCCGTAAACCATGACCGACGCGAGGCAGTTGGTATCGGTAGCGCTCAGGGCCGATTCCGTCTTCAATTGACAGGTGCCCACGATCTACACGCACCTGAATACCGTAGCCGAACAGGGTCAGGATACCTGGACGGGGAACTGAATTGAGGGATTGCGCGGATTGATATACGGTTCTTGTAGCTGCCATCGGAGTGGTACCTCCATGGTGGTCAGGGCCTATCGGCTGCTTCGAACAGTCGGCAGGCCCGTTTTTGTCTTATCTCATTGTATATGAACAAGATACGTAGCGGCTAGGTTTCTTATTTCTTGGTCTTCTCCGTAGCGCCTAAAACCAAAGCAACAGACGTTTTTGGGTCTCTCTGGACTTCCGTAAAGTTAGCGCAAATAAGGAATGCCATACGCTCTGGCTCGACTGGGGACTCCAAGCTTTTCGTAATCGCTAGACTCCAAATCGCCCAATAGTTCAATAGGTAGGATCGAACGCCGTTCTCAGATCTTTCGCTCACCTCTTTTTTCGTAAGCGGGTCCACGGTCTTCAAGACGACGGTTTTCGGCAATGCAATGATTTCTTGATGAAAAAATTCCACCGGCGGCAGTCTAGATTTTTGGGACTTCTTCCAAATCGATTGGATCGTCTCGAACAGCTGAAAACGATGATGCGGCGGGCAATCTAGTTTGGAACATCGTGCATAAGACTGCCAAGCACCCATGAAATGTACATCGTGCGCAAACGGTAGCCCCGCCATCGCATCGGCCAGATTCCGGGGATTGCGAGCGTACTTCCCATTGATGAATCTCTTGTCGATGAACATCAGGAGTTCATCCTGAGCGAAGCCAGCTTCCATTTGATCTAGTTTCTTTTCGATGGCTTGTTGCTCGCTGCGTGCGGCCTCATAAGCAGTGTTTGCAGTTTGTAGGTGCACTTGGAACTTTGAGAGCTGCGCTTTCACAGCTTCCATCTGTTCGGGCGATGCCTGTCCCAAAGCCATTTGAGCCTGACTGACCAAATCCACGCATTCGTGCTGTCTGTCCCGAGCTTTGTATATTTGCGTTATCGCTCTTCCATGGATTTCTCTTTCCTCCCGAATCTGTTCAGCGGTCGGAGAGTCGGAACTCGGAAGCAGTAAGCGACTGATACGGTACCTGTTGGGATGTTCCCTTAGCGGCTCAAGCGCTGCCTGAAGTTCTTCTCTGGTGGTCGCCCTTGGGAGTTGCCAACCGACTTCTCCCCACCAGTGGGAGAGCATATCTACGAGACGGTTTCTATTGGCAGTGAGGTCGGCATCATCGATGGTAGGCCGACCTGCCGATGTGTCCTTTGCCCGTCGTCTCCTAAGCCAATCGCGGGATTTCCCCATTAACTGCAAAAATTTCGCGCGTAGAGAGCCGAGAAAGGTCACCAGGGCCGACCAGACTGACGAAACTGGAGTTTTTAGCACCCGTAAATTCCAGCTTGCCCTCCGTCGATTGCCAGAAAACCTGATCCGCTGTCCCGGGAGTTTGCCAGAGAAACTCCGTAAGTCATTCATTAGACTATATTTAGCTGGTTATCGTGGCACGGAGCGTGCATGACTGTCGTTTGAGGAATTTCAGTCATGCGACGACAAACCTCACGCCCGCCGACAAAGCGCGAAAAAGAAGTACGCGAACGTTCTCTGCGCGTATTGCGACGCACGCGCCACGGTGAATCACTAACCCTGGCTGCTCGTGCCGAGCACATCAAACCGGCGACCGTCAGGAAGTATCTCCGAAAGCAGTATCGTCAGTCGGGTCCCGGCAAGCGTTGGGTACCAACCAAGTCCGACAGCTTGACGATGACCATGAACATATTGACCCCGTTGGGGCGCACGCCCACGGCAGTGCGAGGATCACGCGAACGCGCACGGCAAGGCCAATATGAAGCCGCATTAAGAAAGTGGCGAAACGGAGAACCTGGTGCCGAAGCGGAGCTGGCCGCGTTCGAAGGCCTGAGTGTTGGCGGTCACCCCCTCATTACTGATGTCAGGCTGCTCGCCACACTCGAAGATGCTGGTGTTCTCGACTTTGAAGAACTCTATTCCTCGTTCACGGGTGCCGCATGATTTCACGCGTGGGCGGGTGTGTGATCTGCGGCAGAAAGAAAATCGAACACAACCATGCCGGTGGGAAGAATTTTGTGGCGTGGTTCACGATGTCTTTCTGCCCGAAGCATCACGCCCAGTTCCACGCCCTCGTTGCCGCTGCCGGTATCGATCTTGAATACCATCCCGACCCGCACGAACGACTTCTGCGTGCCCTTAAGGCCATTCAAATATGCGAATTCATGTTGCTGGAAGCGTTGCAGGAGTTGCATTCCCGTTCCACAAGTATCGATCTCACCAAGGTTGAAGAAGGGATAAACGAACATGTCTGATGCTCAGGAAATCTTCGTGCGTGCCCACACGGTTGTTCCACAAAAACGGCAGAGGCAAGGTCCTTCTGCCCCGAACTGGCCAAAGAAGGTGCTCGTCATCGATACCGAGACAACCACCGACGCCAAGCAGAAACTGACTTTCGGTGCGTACCGCCGTCTGCAACTGACGCCACTTGGCTACCAGTGTATCGAGGAGGGGCTGTTCTATGACGACGATCTCGGCTCATCACAAGTTGACGTACTGACGCGTTACATCAAAGATCCGAGCAATCTTCCCGGAATCGAAGTCAAGCGGTTCCCGCCTGTGAGTCGGTTACCCCTCATGAATCGTTCTGCCTTTGTTGAAAGAGTCTTCTGGAAGGCCATTCGCAAGGGTGACATTGTCGTGGGCTTCAACTTGCCTTTTGACCTCTCCAGACTGGCGGTTAAGGCCGCTCCGTCTGATCACGGGGGATGGTCCTTCATCCTCTCTCTGCGAAAGAATCGCACTACGGGGGAGATGGAGCCGTATCCAGAACGCCCCCGCGTGGTGATCAAGTCACTCGATAGCAAGATGGCCTTCATCGGTCTCAGTAGTATTCGCCATCCAGACGAGTGGCCGCGAGAGGCTCGATTCCTCGATCTGCGGACGTTGGGACATGCATTGCGGGACGAATCTTACACACTGGAAAGGGCCTGCGAAGCCTTCCGCGTGCCAGGCAAGATGAAACACAAGCCGACGGGTCGTGTGACGGTAAACGAAATCAAATATTGTCGCGAAGATGTTCGGGCTACTGCCAGCCTCCTCAATGCCATGAAGAAGGAGTTCGACCAACATCCGATTGATTTGCGCCCTGACAAGGCTTATTCGCCAGCTTCCATCGCAAAAGCGTATCTCTCCATCATGGAAATCGGTCAGCCGAAGGCTCATTTCAACGTTATGGATAAGGAGCTTGGAATTTCCATGCAAGGCTACTACGGCGGTCGGGCAGAGGTTCGGATACGGAAGACCCATGTGCCGGTCGTGCACACCGACTTTACAAGTCAATACCCCACCGTGAATGCACTACTCGGGAATTGGGATTTGCTCACGGCGGAGAGCGTTCGCTTCGAGGATTGCACGAACGAGATCAGGGAGATGCTCCAATCCCTGAAGCCCGATGATCCCTACGATCCTGCCTTCTGGAAGCGATTGTCATTCTTTGCCCTGGTACGCCCTGAGAACGACATCCTTCCAGTGCGAACGGTGTACAACGGGCGGACGCAAAACATCGGAATCAATTTCCTGACCTCTGATAATGCCATCTGGTATGCGGGGCCGGACGTAGTTTCATCTGCGCTTCAGACGAAGAGAGCACCTCATGTCATTAAGGCGATCCGAATTGTTCCCTGTGGAAGGCAGGTGAGCTTGACGCCCACCAATCTTGCCGGGATGGTGGCGATTGATCCGAAATCCGACGACTTCTTTTGTCATGTCATCGAACAAAAGTCCGTACATAAGCCCACGAACAAAGGGCTGTCGCACTTCCTGAAGATCCTCGCCAACTCGGGGAGCTACGGCCTGTTCGTGGAGGTTAATCAGGAAAAGGTCAGCAAACCCGCAAGCGTTCGAATTCTTTCGGGAGAGATATTGCGCGAGAAAGACCTTTCAGAGGTAGAGAAGACCGGTGGTTGGTACTTTCCGCCGCTGGCATCTCTCATCACCGCCGGAGGGCGGCTGCTGCTATCGATGCTTGAAGCAGCCGTCGCTGAAGCAGGTGGAAGCTATCTCTTCTGCGACACGGACTCCCTGTGCATCGTGAGCAATGAACACGGAGGTCTGGTTCCGTGCCCTGGCGGGGATTACAGGCTCTCTGATGGCAGTGAGGCGGTAAAGGCGCTTTCGTGGAAGGAAGTTGGCCAGATTGCCACGAAATTTAACCGGCTCAACCCTTACAACGATTCGCTGGTCCGGGAGCTTCTGAAAATTGAGGATGTTAATTTTGTCGATTCTGATCCTCGCAAGCCGAGGCGTCAGGTTTTCGGACACGCAATCTCTGCTAAGCGTTATGCGCTCTACATTAAGACGGACGACGGCATCAAGGTAGTAAAAGCGAGCGGGCATGGGCTCGGTTATCTTTGCGCGCCGAAAGAAGGAATGGATGTGGATTCGAATGCGCCGCATTGGATCACCGAATCATGGGAATGGCTTTTGCGCAAAGACCTAAGCCTCTCCTACGAAGAACCTGCTTGGCTCGATCTGCCCGCGATGATGCGCATGACGCTGACCTCGCCAAGCGTAATGCGCACGCAGCGTCCCGAATGGCTATTTCCGTTCAACTTCTTCTTCCTTCCACTGCTCTCTGAGCTTGACGGATATCCCGCAGGTTGCGACCGCTCCAATTTCAAGTTCATCACGAGGTACGAATCTGACAGGGAGAAATGGAAGAAGCTTGAGGGTATCAACCTGTACGACGGGCAACACTATTTGACGGAGATGTTTCCCAGTGGCAAACAGGATAAAGTCGTGCCCGAGTCTTTCAGGATCATCTTGCGACTATACTTCCGCCGCCCCGAATCCAAGTCCCTAGCGCCCGATGGTAGTCCCTGCGTTGCCGACACGCGAGGGTTGTTAAAGCGAGCGTCGATTATAGCGGGGGAGATCGTGCCAGTCGGAAAGGAAACAGACCGCCATTGGGAACAAGGTGAAGACATCAGCCTCGTCGATTTCAAAGTATTGGAATATCGCGCAACAACGAAAATGGTAGTTGCCGACACAGCGCTCCGAGAGCAGATTGCCAAGTTCACGTTGCGCGGACTCATGCGCAAGACGGGATTGAGCCAGCACACGATTGAGGCGATGCGGGCAGGAAAAGCGGTTCGTCGCCAGTCACTGCGGCGAATCGTGGAATCAATCCGATGAAGGAAAAGAATGACTCCCGGTCAATGAGTGTAATGGGGATGTTACGACAATCATGCCAGTTTGCAGCAGAAGTTCACGTTATTGTGTTTCGGCGGGTGTGTACTTCGGCGGCGGAGTGGTCGGGTAATGATGTGCTGTTAACCACGCATTGGCCCGCTGTGTGGCCTCGGCCACCTGCTCTTTTGTCAGCTTTGGAATTTCAATATGGTCGAGACAATAGTATCCCCCACTGGCATTGCGGTCAGAAATCAGGCCCCACATCAGGGCGAGGACGTTGTCGCTTGCAATCCCCTGACCGAGCTGGTAGTGGATTGCAAGATTACACGCTGCCTCGTAATTGCCCTGTTCAGCGCCTTTTCGGAACCACTCAACAGCTTCAGTTTCATTTTTGCGCGTTCCGTTTCCTTCTGCGACATTAATCCCTAGAGCATTCTGGCAAGCTGCATCACCCATCTCAGCGCCCTTTCGGAACCATGCGTTTGCCTCGGGTTGGTCAGCTCTGACTCCGAGTCCCTTTTCGTAAGACACCCCAAGCCAGTAATTGGCTTCTGCATCGCCTGCCGCACTCGCTTTCCTAAGCAAGGGAAGAGCTAAGGAATCGTCCACCTTAAAGCCACAACCACCCTGTAGGTAACGTTGTCCGAGCGCAGTCATTGCGGGCAGATACTGCTGGGCGATGGCCTTGTCGAGCAACGTCGAGACTTCGCTGCAGCCACCAGTATCCCCGACGCCGACACGCTTAATATCCAGTTCTGCCAAGAAGTACTGAGCGGGCGCAGAGCCATTGTCCGCCGCCTGCCTCAACCAGTACGCCGCCAATCCAGACGCTCCCGACTCTTTCGCACCGTGCTGGTCACGTTGGGAAATCAGTTGGAGGCTGAGGCCGAGAAGCAACTGTGAGTGGGTGTTGCCTTCACTTGCCGGTTCAGCCAGCCCGAGGAGGTCGCCGACAGTCAGGGCGCGTGCGGCAGACCGAAGTGCATCGGGGCTGTCGGGGTTGTTGAGTTGGGCAAAGGCCCTGCCGACTAGAAGACACAACGCCAACAGCAGGAAGACAGGCTTGTACATGACCCTGCATTGTAAGCTTCTTAAAATGATTGGCGAAACCAGGCAATTACACTCATTGACCTGGTTGTGGGTGGAAAGGCGGCATTTCACCATCCAAAGAGAGGTCGCATCCCCCACTTTCGTAACGACGCGGTGTGAACTGCGGCACTGCACTCGCAATCTACGGTGCTCGTTGCTTCCGGCTGTGGCGGCGACCGACGCCGCGCAGGATGAGAAACTGCGCCGAGTAGTAGGTGATCCAGATGAGCTGCTCGTTGCCCGGAAAGGGGCCGCGAAACCTGTTGATCGCGATCATCGCATCGGACGCAATGAACAACAGGGCTCCGAAGCCAGCCAAGGGAGTCCCCAGATCGGCCAGCATCGCGCTGATGCCCATGCAGGACAGGACAAGCGAATAAACCACCACCGGGATGAGCATGGAACCGAGCGACCGCTGCAAGATTCCCAGCACGGACCCGATCGCAAGCAGGATCGCTAGCACGCCCCACACCCGCGGGCTAGGTTTCCACCAAACCAAGGCCGGGTATTTGCGGAACAACGCGATATAAATCAGATGGGCGATCAGAAACGAACCCAGCCCGAGGAGAAAGAGTGACTCCCCGTCCAGACTCCCGAGTCGCCGGATGCCCAAAAGAAAGTCTCCTAGCGAGGAAAGTGCCAGCCCACCTCCCAGCAGTCCGTCCACGCGAAACCCAAGCACCGCTAGCAGGAGAATGCTCAGAACCTTGAAGATCACCGGCCAGTCGCCTGCAGTGAGCGGGCGTGCCAGGAGAAAAGTCAAAGAGGCAGCAGCGGAGACGGCGAACAGCAGCCCAGATGTTCTCATCTCCCACTGAGTGTAATCCCGGTAACGCCGTGCGGATGGTCAACGTTACGGGCATGAATAAGGAGAGCATTTCGAGGAGAGGGCGAGCGACGCAGCGGGTCCGGGGATTGATGCCACTTGGTTGGGCCTGGAAGGAAAAACGTTCAGAGCGTAGGCCACAGGCCCGTCGCTTTACTGCAGGAAAATCACCAGCACCCGCCCATCCGAGTGGAACCCGCCCCCGGTCGCATTCTTCGACTCTTGCACCGGATCGGACGGCGTGAAGTAAATCATCATCTTCACTGTGCCCGCCTGCTGTAAGGAGTCCCCGATGTGGTCGCGCTCGCCATCCACGGCCGGGTCAATCTTGTGCGTCACTTTGCCGTTGCGCTGGTCTTTCTCGAATCCTATATCGTGTGTGCCGGCGCCCGCCCACATCGGCTGGCCGTTGTAAGTCGCGGTCGACTTCCAGATGCGGAAGTGGTGCCGGCTCGCTACCATCGCGTACGGCTCCGCCTGCTCGTATCCGAAATCCTGCGCTCGCCCGAACAGGTAGAGCTGGCTCATCGGCATCTGCAGATAGTCTTCTTTCTTTGTGGCCATGAGGATTGCTTTCGCGACGGCTCCCGGCGTCGAGGTATCCGCCACATGCCAGTTCGCCGCCGTTAGCCCGTCCTGCACTTGCTTCTCGGAGCCGATGAGCACGAAATTCACCATGTCTCCGAGATTCTTAAACTCATCGTTCACGCGCCGCGGCAGCGCTTGCAGATCCTTCTGCAAGCCTGCATCGAGCGGCGCACGCGAAACCGACAGCGTGGAGGTAGGAGCCGCAGTGGTCGACGTCGCGCCGGATTCCGGCGTCACCGCCGAACCCTGGTTTGCGTCCGACACGATTCCCGAATTCTGAGCCGGTTCCGTCTTCGCCCCGCCCAACTGCCCGCTCATCCAGATCTGCGCCGCGCTCGCCAGCTTCGACTTGATCGAAGTCACCTCATTGGCACCGCCCGGCACGACATGAATTTTCACCGAGTACTTCCCGGAACAGGATGCGGCCGCGCCCAGGTTCGCCCCTAGATAGAGTCGTCCCGCTTCAGTAATCTTCAGTTGCCGCCCGGCGCCGATGAACACAGGCGTATTCGATTTTTCCTGCAGCTTCCCGATCAAGGCCCCAGGCAGAGCGGAATCCAGCGGCAGTTTGCCGGCGTTTGCCAGACCCACCACACCCTGCGGATCGCAGGGCTGGTTGCCGCCCTCCGCGGTCGTGGCCGACGCCTGCACCAGATCCCCCGGATGCAGATCAATTCCGGTATCGTTCCATTTCTGAGAAGGGACGATTTCAACGGTCTTATCGGTGGGAGCAGCGATCGTCTGCGCCGCAGCCCCGACCGCCAGGAGAAGTGCCACGAGGAAGAGAAGAACAATCCTGAACGCCCGGGTGAAAGCGAAGGAACTGTGCGGCCGCATCAGAGGGACTCCTTGACTCTGTCCCTAATTATTTCCGTTGCGGCCTGCCAAAGCAAATCAGAACTGGACAAGAACAGGGTAGCGTATCAATCGACGATCATTTCGTCGCGTGAAAACCGCTACCCATCTGCTCACTTGCTCAACGTCAGATCGACCTTGGCGTCGCCAGGCACCGCCACCGGCTTGCTCTGTGTCTTCGCGCCCTCGTGCCAGCCCACCACGTTGTACTGGCCGTCGGGGACGTTGTCGATTTTGTAGTTTCCGCTCTTATCGGTCAGAGCAAAATATGGTGTGGGCGCCACCACGATGTAGCCGGACATCTCGGGGTGCACGTTGCACAACATCGGAGCCACTCCTGGCTGGTCAAACTTGAACGAGCGCTTCTCTCCGGTCGGCCACGTGCCCAGGTTTTTCCCCGGTGACTTCTTCGCGCCCTGCTGGAACATTGGCCAGAACGCGTTGTGAGCAACCTTGTCGCTGTTTACAAAGTCAACTGTTGTACCTGCCTGGACAACAAGAAGGTGTGGCTGAAAGAGGAGCCCTTTCTGATCCATTACCGGATGCGCGGAAGGCGCAGGAAACGTTTTTCCCGCGATTGCGTCCACGTACACTACCGATTCGCCGTTCACGCCCGAGACCTTGCCGCTGATGGTGCCGGCAAAGGCGGACGCGGAAAAGGCGACAATTGCGATGATCGTAACGACCGCTTTCATTTGTGTCCTCTTCATTTGTGTTTTCGTCAGGGAATAAGGGAGGCCGCAGCCTCCCCGAGGTTGTCTGGCTAGAAAACGAAGTCCAGGCCCGCCACCGCCGAGTTGGTGCGGAAGGGACCGGTAATCGTATCGCCGGTTTCCGGATCGGTCACGATCTGCTGGGGCCGGATCTGATACTCAAACGCTGCCTTGATATTGGCGTGGATCAGGAACTGCACTCCCGGCGTAATGCGTTGCCGCGTGGAATGGAAGGGCGAGACGAAGCCTGCCCCGTCCACGCCATTCAGCCGGTCCGAGGCCGAGTTCACGTTGTCCCAGCGTAGAATCGTCATCATCCACGGGAGCGCCAGGTAGTCCGCTTCCAGGAAGCCGCCGCCGAAGTGCACCGACGGCCCGGCGGTGAAACCGGTCTCGGTAAGGAGCTGGTTCCGGTCGCGACCATACATGTACACACCGAACAGGTTGAAGTTGCGGTAATTAAAGCTGGCGTTGCCACCCACGCGATAGAACGGCTCGCGCGCCGTGAAGGTGTCGATCCGTTGCACCGAGCGTCCATAGAAGCCGAAAGCGCCCACATCCAGGTAGGTGTGGTCGTGGGGTCCGGATGCGCCCGCCGCCTGAATTTCGTTCCGGCTGGCCGCATCCTTCTCCAGGTTGAAGCGGTAGGAGAAACGGCCGTAGAGATCCTTGATGTTCGAGTCAGAAAAGAAGGCGTCGCCTGCCGGGCCAACGTTCGCGCCCTCGGCCGTGGTTCCGCTCGTGTTCTGGTTCACGATGGCCAGCGAGTAATGGTAGCCGCGATAGGTGTGACCACCGCTGAATTCGATGCCCTGCGCCGCGGCATCCATGGTAAAGCCGTTGTTGACGAAGTCCGCGCTGGTGCCGACATTGGGCTGCTCGAAGATGTCCCAGCCGCTCAGGTTCCAGCTGCGCGCCGGGCTGAAGGGCAGATCCAGTTCGAACTGCCCCATGCGAAGGCTCAGCGCATCCTTGGGCAGCTTGAGGAAGCGGCCGATGTTGACGAACTTCAGATAGGCATCGCCCATACCACCATCGGCACCGGAGCCACCCGCGGCAATATCGTCGTCAATCCAGTAGGCGATGTCGCTGCCGAAGTTGCCCGCCATGAAGAGGCTGAGCGTGCCGTCCTGGAAGTCGGTCCGTGGAATGCCCACCTCTCCTGGGGGAGTGAAGTTGTTCCGGTTGC
>JAIQFZ010000116.1 GCA_020073015.1 Terriglobia bacterium
GCGCTACCGCCGCGCCGGGCTATTGGGCTTCGGCGCCCTGACGCTGAAAGTCCTGCTCCATGCCACACTGCCGCTGCTGATCCGCGGCGCCATCGACAGCCTCACCAGCGGCGTACCCATTCGCACGGTGGCATGGTTCGGCGCCGCACACAAGCATTGACCCCATCGTCATCGCCGCCAGAACCATCCTCGCTCTGCAAACCATCGTTTCGCGCGAAGTGAAGCCAGGAGAGATGGCTGTAGTGACGGTCGGCTACATCCGGGCTGGCACGAAAAACAACATCATTCCCGACGAGGCAGAATTTGGCATTACGGTGCGAACGTTTAAGGCAGACGTGCGGAAGCAGATTCTGGCGGCGATCACACGCATCATCAAGGCCGAGGCGTTGGCGGGCGGAGCGCCGAAAGAACCCCTGATCGAGCACCTCGAGTCGACCGACTCGGTTTATAACGACCCGGCACTCGCTGAGCGATTGCGTGTGCCCCTCGAGGCCGCGCTCGGCAAGCAGAACGTGATCACGGAAGGACCGATCACGCCTTCTGAGGACTACGCCTTCTTCATCGAGCAGGGAGTCCCCTCCCTGTACTTCAGCCTGGGAGGCGCCGACCCGCAGAAGTATGCCGAAACCAGGGCGGCGGGTACGATGCTGCCGTCCAATCACTCTCCTTATTTTGCGCCGGACGTGGATCTGGCACTCCGCACGGGAATCAAAGCCGAGGTCGCAGTGCTGCGGAATCTGCTGAGCGGCTTTTCGCAGTGAACGGGCATCAGCGCTCGTCTGCTATTCTGATTTTCCCATCCCATGAGTAACTCTGCGCCCCCAAGCCGATGGAAGATCATTCTTGCCTTCGCGCTCGTGTACGTTTTCTGGGGATCGACCTATCTCGGCATCGGCATCGCGGTTGAGCACATTCCACCCGCCCTGATGTGCGCCGCCCGCTTCCTGACCGCGGGCGTGCTCATGCTTGCCTATTGTGCCCTTACTGGAAGACGAGTCCGCTACTCACCTGGTGAGCTTGCCCACATGGCCGCGGTCGGTATCCTCCTGCTGATGGGTGGCAACCTTACTCTCTCTTATGCGGAGCGCATCGTTCCCACTGGCTTGGCCGCGCTCCTGATCGCCGTTACGCCCCTCTGGTTCCTGGTGCTCGATAGCTGGCTCCTCGGCGACCACCACATCTCGCACCGCGGCACGATTGGTCTCGGCATCGGCATCGTCGGCGTGGTCGTGCTCATCTGGCCTGAGTTGCTCCACCCGTCGTCCCTCGGTCGGCGCGAACTCTGGTGGTCGCTCACGCTGCAGGCAGGTTCATTCAGTTGGGCACTCGGCTCCGTGCTCTCGAAGAAATGGAAGATATCCGCGGATCCCTTCGCCAGCACGGCCTGGCAGGTGACCTTCGCCGGCGTGACAAATCTGGCCTTCGCCCTGCTGGTGGAGAGAACTTCCGGTGTGACCTGGACTCTGCGCGGTATTAGCGCCATCCTGTACCTCGTCGTCTGCGGCTCCTGGATCGGATACACCGCCTACATCTGGCTGCTGCAGCACGTTCCCACGTCGAAGGTTTCCACCTACGCCTACGTCAATCCCGTGGTAGCCGTGTTCCTCGGATGGCTGGTCCTCCACGAGCGCATCGACCGTTATATCCTGATGGGCAGCGCAATCATCGTGGCCTCGGTCGTCCTCGTTACGAGCGCGAAGATCCACACCCGTCCTGCTGAGGAAGAACTCCCCGCCGTCGAAGCTGCCGGCGACTAAGCGGCGAAACTCCTGAAAAATTCAACCTGGACTGTTGACATCCAGCATAGATCTGTAGCATGATCTCGCCACTTATAAGGGTTGTTGTTTCCCCACCCGCGAGCAGAGATTTTCCCCCAATTCATTTCCTACGTGGGGACGCTGTTACCGACTCTGCCAAGAGACGTCCCCGCGTTGAGTGTTTCGCAAGAAGCTGACAGTTTGGAAGGACGATTTAACTGACAAAGGAGACTGGTATGAAGCAACTCGCCGTTGCAGTAACCCTGCTCGCTCTCTGCTCCCTCAGCTTTGCCGGACGTCGGGGCGCAACCCAACTCAACGCCGAGGCGGAGGCAAAGGCCGCGTTGGCCCAAAAGAACGCCGCGCAAGCAGCGGCATCCCCTCTTGCCACCAGCACCTGTTCGTATACCTTCACCTCCGGTTCCAACAACACGTATCTGCAGTACTGTGTCACCGTCAATGGGAACATCACCCAACTGACGACTCCATTAGGCGTAGAGCACATCGCCGTGGGCTCCTTCGGCGAAGGGTATGGCATCTGTGATCTCGCGTCCGGCGTTGCGTACTACGACTATGCCGATTTTGGCGATAGTGCCAACTGGGGCGCCCCCACCTTGCTGAGTCACACCGCTACGGCCGTTAAGATTGCCCGCAGCACGAGCGATGGGGTCTGGACCCTCACCCAAACCATTACCCAGGTGGCAGGGAGTGCGTCGATCAAGATTGCCATGGCGCTCAAGAACAAGACCGCCATAGCTAGAGGAGCGGAACTCGTGCGCTATGCGGATACGGATATTGACGGCATCTTCACCAACAACCTGAGCGCAACTTATAGTAGTGCATTTGCATGGAATTTTAGTGGGACGGAGGGCCCCTATGGGTTGATGCTGCAAGCTCTAGGCAACACGCAGCACCAAGGGTTCGCGCAGGACGTTCCGGGGGGACCAGACCCGTGTAACCTCATCACACATTGGAAGAGCGTGACAATCTTGACCGACGGATCGATCTTTTTGGGCTACTACAATGTGGTGCCGAAGTCTGCGACGAAGACCGTGACTATGACCTACAAGGATACTGAACAAGTCTACTAAGACTCTCGACATCAATGAATTGCGCACACTCGCCCTTGCAAAAAGCGCAAGGAGCGGGGCACCCCCAAGTTAAACTGGGAGAAGCTTTTCGAGGTATACTTCTCGGCCAGAGGCCGGGGTACCCGGCAACCTAACGTCATTCGAAACAATTGGTTTTGTGTCTCGAATCTTCCCCTGAAAAATCGCACGAGACTGTTGACATCCAGCAAAATCCATATCATCATGCCGGTCATTAAGTGTGGGTTTCCCCCAGCCCAGCGAGTCCGGCTAGTTCTTGGCATCTGTCGCCAAGTGCTTCCTCAAACTTCAAAGATGTTGTATCTCAAGGGAAACGACTGTAAGAAGTCTTGACTCCGGGAATCTAGCTTGTAGTCCCAGCTTTCAATGAAGGATGACTGCGTCAGTCAGCCTCGTTGCAATATCGGGGAAGCCGATTCGATCCAACGTGGTCTTGGGCGCTTATGCGCGGGCGAAACCCAAGGTGCTACCACCAAACCTCAGCGCCAATAAAGCCAGCTAGCAAGAATTTCAGAAGAACAATTTTGAGGAGATTCCATGTCGAGAAAACCGATTTTCGAAAACCGATTTTCGTTTTAATTGCGTTGCTCGCTTGCTCCCTGAGTTTTGCGCAGCAACAAGCAGTACGGGGCAGAAGTACTGTTCCGGCCGTGAGTACCGCGGAGAATGCGGCCGCCGCAATCGCGCAGAAGAATTCGCTCGTCCCCACCCCGGCCGCGACCTCAAACTGCACCTGGACGTTCACATCGCCGCAGACCGCCGCGAACAAGTATCTCCAGTTTTGTGTGACCGTGAATGGAAACATTACTGAGTTCCAGAGCCCGTCGGGGGTCGAGCACATCCGCGTCGGGGGTTTCACCGAGGGGTACGGCATTTGTGATGGCACCACCGGTGCGGTTCCCTACTATGACTATGCAGACTCCGGTGACAGCGGGAATTGGCTTGCACCCGTCACTCTAGCCACCACTGCAACTTCGGTGAAGATTTCTCGTACGACCAGCGACGGCATATGGACCTTGACCCAAACGATCGCGCTCAATAAACCGGCTGCATCGGCGTACGTGACCATGGCACTGAAGAACAATACTGCTGTCCCCCGGTTGGCAACGATCGTCCGATTTGCGGATGTGGATGCCGGTGGTGTCCTCCACAACAACCTCGATGGCACCTTGGACAGCGCATGGGGCTACGATCCCATCGGATCATCTGCCCCGTACGCTGGTTTGTTGCTTCAGGTCAACGGACCGAATACGTTCAGCCACCAAGGTTGGGCGATCAATACCTCGGTCGGTCCGAACCCCTGCACCCCGAATGCGAATTTTGTGGGGACTTTGACGAACGTGGACGGCGGGATCGTTTCCTGGAATCTCTTCCCGAGCATTGCCAAAAACACGACCAAGACCGTGAAGCTAAAGTACACGGCGTTCTGATCCGTTCCGCGCTTCCAGATTGCCCGAAAGGCCCTGCTTAGCAGGGCCTTTTTTTGACACAGCTGGGTAGAATCGAGGAGCATGGAGACTGCGTGACTCGCGAGCACTTCATCCGGCTGTCCGAAGAAGTCCTGGAATCGCTTCCGATTGAGTTCCGCGAGCGCATCCACAACCTTGCGGTCTTCGTCGAAGACCGGCCCAGGCTATCGAAGACGTCGCGAAGGGCCACAGGGAAAAGGGGTCCCGGCCAACCTCGCCAGTTGGTGCTGGGAGTCTACCAGGGTCGGCCTGCCACCCAGCGAAGCGTGTTCGACCTCCCCACTGGACCCGACCGAATCGTTCTCTACCAGAAGAACATCGAAGCGGTTTGCCGCAACGAAGCCGAGATCCGTCACGAAGTCAGACAAACAGTGCTGCATGAACTGGGGCACTACTTCGGGATGGACGAAGATCAACTGAAAGACGTCTAGCCCGCAGCGAGGGCAGGGCGGACACGGCTGTCGGCGTTGCGGTGGGTGACAGTCGACGCTCCGCGAAGCGCAGAATTTTGAGGTCGCCCACCGTCCGGTGTGTGACGCTATCCGACCCGCCGCCGCGGGAACTCCCAATCAATCGGTGGTCCACGCAGGGCGCACAGGAGTGTCCGCCCTGCACTTACTCCTCCGCTTCTTCCGTGTCGTTGACCACATCCACCACCCGTCTCCGGATCGAGAACACCAGCTTCTGCGTGTCGTCCGGCTGGAAGGTGACCCGTGCGGGCGAGCGTTCCCATGCTGGCGCCGGACACTCGGAGTCAGGATCGTCGCTTCCGGCAGGCTCACCGGCATCTTTTTTCAGGACCGCTTTGCGGCGCCCAACCTGCGCCACCATCGCGTAGAGCTTTTTGCCATCTTCCGACACACCGCAGTACGCTACGTAATCGCGGTACCAGCTCGCAGTGGAATAAAACGGATCGAACTCCGGCAGATTCAGCTGCGAGACTCGTCCAGTAACGCGATCCACCAGCAGCCAGCCGCCGCGCTGCCACTGCCAGCGCGCCGCATTCTCCGCCGGCAGGGCATCATTTACGCGGAAGGCTCGCCGTACTACGAACAGCCGGTCGGTCAATTCGTGTGGATTGCCGGTCGTGTATTCCTTGGCGCGCGCATCCACAAGCAGCAGCCGCACCTTGAGATCCAGCAGTTTCTTGCCGGTCGCGTCCGGCCACTTGGCCGCGATCCATTTGCCGAAGGTGATCATGTGTGGTTTTGGGACGGCCACGCTGTCGCTCCCGGCAACCGCGAGCAGCGCAAACAGCAGGAAGTTCCTTGGCAGCATGGACGAAGATTGGCATGGCTGTCCAATTGCAGCAATGACATCTG
This sequence comes from Terriglobia bacterium, assembly GCA_020073015.1. GTDB lineage: Bacteria > Acidobacteriota > Terriglobia > Terriglobales > Acidobacteriaceae > Acidiflorens. The sequence goes on from JAIQFZ010000116.1 coordinate 5,658, forward strand.
AACAAGGAAAATGTTCAGTTTTCAGTACAACCGCCGCAGCGCACGGGTTAAATTGGCTACAATGATCTAAAGCAGGTGTGCAGGATGAATGTTCCCCTCCGACCACGACGTACGACTCTTTCCTCGCGTTCCAACTCCTATAAAGATATGGGGGACCTGCTGGTCAGCCGCCGCCAGCCGTCGATCCTGGTGGTGGATGACAATCTTCTGAATGCTGAGTTGCTGCGCGAGTTGCTGACCGGCCGCGGCTATCAGGTGATGACCGCGCACACCGCCGCCGATGCCGAAGTTGAAATCTTCCGCGAACCTCCCGACATCATCCTGCTCGACGTAGTCATGCCCGGCAAGTCGGGCTACGAGTTGTGCCGCGAACTGAAAGAGGATTCCAAGACGCGGCTGATTCCGATCGTCATGATCACCGGGCTCAGCGCCCGCCAGGACCGCATCGCAGGCATCGAAGCCGGGGCGGACGACTTTCTGATCAAGCCGATCAATCCCGAAGAACTGTTCGCGCGCGTCAGTTCGCTGCTCAAGCTGAAAGACTTCACCGACGAACTGGAGACGGCTGAGTCGGTCATTTGCACACTCGGCCTGAGCGTCGAGGCACGCGATCCGTACACCGAGGGTCATTGTGACCGGCTGTCGCGCGATGCCGCGGATCTCGGCCGCCATCTCGGTCTGGATGAGGAATGCATTGTGGCCTTGCGCCGGGGCGGTTACCTGCACGATCTCGGAAAGATCGCAGTCCCCGACGAGATCCTGAAAAAGGGCAGCGACCTCACGCCCGCCGAGTGGGAAGTCATGAAGCAGCATCCTTTGACCGGCGAGACCATCTGCCGGCCCCTGAAATCCCTGCGCCTCGTGCTCCCTATCATTCGGCATCATCACGAGCACTCCGACGGGAGCGGCTATCCCGACGGCTTGCATCAGGGCGAGATCCCGATTCTGCCGCGCCTTTTGCAGGTGGTGGACATCTACGACGCATTGCGGACGGCGCGTCCCTACAAGCCGGCCCTCACCCATGAACAGACGGCGCTGACCATGCGCGACGAGTCCCGAGCTGGCCTTTGGGACCAGGAACTGGTCGCGGAATTCCTCCAGATGCTCGACAAGCGCCGCCAAGTGGCATAATCTTCACGGGCAGAATTTTCGCCCAGCGCACGGACCCTCTCTTGACCTATAGCTTCATTGTTCCCGCCTATAACGAAAGCAGCCGCATCCGGCCCACGCTCAATGAAATGCTGCGCTATACCGCCGAACAGAACTGGGACGCCGAGATTCTGGTCGTGGACGACGGCTCGCGCGACGATACCGCGGAAGTGATCCGGGAATATGCCCGCGCCCACTCGCAGATTCGCCTGTTGCAGAATCCCGGCAATCGCGGCAAGGGTTTCAGCGTGCGCAACGGAATGCTGCATGCCCGCGGCGACATCTGCCTGTTCACCGACGCGGATTTGTCCTCGCCGATCTCGGAAGCGCCGAAACTGTTCGAAGCCATTCGCAGCGGCGCGGACGTTGTCATCGGCTCGCGCTGGTTGCGCGCCGAATTGCAGACCGAGCGCCAACCCCTCTATCGGCAGGCCTTCGGCCGCATCTTCAATCTCGTGTTGCGACTGTTTCTGGGATTGACCTTCAAAGATACACAGTGCGGGTTCAAAGCATTTCGCCGCGCGGCCGCGCAGCGCGTGTTCCCTCTTCAGAAAATCGAGCGCTGGGGATTCGATCCGGAGATTCTCTACATTGCACGGCGCATGGGATTGAAGGTCGCAGAAGTCCCCGTCCTCTGGGCGCACAGCGAAGGCACACGCCTGCATCCCTTCCGCGACGGCATGAGGATGTTTGTCGATGTGCTGCACATCCGCTGGAACGCGTTCACCGGAGCCTACACCGCACCCCCAGTCCCCGCCCCTGATCGCCCGTAAATGGAGAGGCGGGCTCCCTCGCCCGTCCGATGATGGAACTCAATCAGCCCGCCGCCGGTCTTCATTGACTCCGCGGGCACAGTTCCGTTAGTGTTTCCCGAGTCTTTTTGTTGAGGAGCACCCATGAGAGTGAAACCGGCTATTACAGCTGCATTCTTAGTCATGCTTGCAATCGCTTCGGCGCAGCAACCGAAGCACACGGCGACTGCCAAGGCGTCTGTCCGTGCCCTGGAAGCCAAAGTGCGTAAGGCTTGGGAGGATTTCAAGAACAAGGACAAGGACAGTTTCGCGGCTATTCTCGCCGATGGTTTCACGGAGGTAGAGGATGATGGTGCCGGTCCTCGCGACGCGAAGGCCGAAGTTGCCGAGATCGATGAATTCAACCTCGACACATACACTCTCAAGGGCTTCAGCATAAAGCCGATCGGAGCGGACGTCGCGCTGGTCACGTATATGGCCGACTACAGCGTTAGGGGGCAGTCGGTCCGTGAAAAAGCCGCTTATGGCGAGGTTTGGGTCAGACGCGGCAACGACTGGAAGTTACTGTACGTACAGGAAACAAAAGTGAAATAACCGCGTGCACGCAGGGGGGCGCGGTCAGCTTTTCCGTGCCGGCCCGGTCTTTGCAGCGGAATCCCCGCTGGGCCGATGCCAGCCTACGAGGCGGCTCGACCTTCCGTCGTCGCCGCCGCGCTCACCAACTCAACAATGCGCGCGCCCGCTTCCTCGGTCTTCACGCTTCGTTCTCCCGCTTTCGCTAAATCGCGGGTGCGCATGCCATCTTCGAGAGCCGCAACCACCGCGTCTTCCACACACTCGGCTTCCTTGCCCAGTTGGAACGTGTGCCGCAGCATTAAGGCGATCGACAGAATCGCGCCCAGCGGATTGGCCACGCCTTGTCCCGCGATGTCCGGAGCCGATCCGTGCACCGGTTCGTACAGACCAACCGGCCCTCCGATGCTGGCCGATGCCAGCAAACCCAGCGATCCGACCACGCCCCCAGCCTGGTCCGAGAGAATGTCGCCAAACATATTTTCCGTGAGCAAAACGTCGAACTCCGCCGGCTTCTGCACCAGCATCATGGCTGCCGAATCGACGTATTGGTGTGAGAGGTGCACATCAGGAAAATCCGTGCTGATGCGGGTGACGACGTCGCGCCACAGCCGCGAGCACTCCAGAACATTCGCTTTGTCCACCGACAGCAGGCGCTTGCGGCGGCCTCGCGCCAATTCAAATGCAACGCGCGCGATGCGCTCGATTTCCGGTTCGCCATAGCGCATGGTATTGAGAGCCTGCCGGGCGCCCATCGCTCCCTCAATCGACCGCGGCTGCCCGAAGTACAAACCTCCCAGCAACTCGCGCACGATCAGAATGTTGGTTCCTCTGACAACCTCTTCCCGCAGCGGAGAACTCGCCCGCAGTGCCGGATAATAAACCGCCGGACGCAAATTCGCGAAGGCTCCCAGTTCCTGCCGCAGCCGCAACAGGCCTGCTTCCGGGCGAAGCTCGCGAGGGTTCCGGTCAAAAGCCGGACTGCCCACCGCTCCGAGCAGAACGGCCTGCGAAGCAAGACAGGCTGCAATGGTCGTTTGCGGTAAGGGATCGCCGAACGCTGACAGTGCAGCGCCGCCAATTTCTTTTTCGCTGAGTTCCAGTTCGTGACCGAAACTGCGAGCCACCTCTTCCAGAACTCGAACCGCTTGCCGGGTAACCTCAGGTCCGATCCCGTCGCCGGGCAGGGAAGTGACGCGTAGCCGCATGGGTCCTCTCAATTTCTACCCACACGTGGACTGCTTTCGGTGCAGGCATGAAGGCCTGCGGAGGCAGGCCAGCAGAAAGGATAAATGAAGGGGGAGGGTTGGGTATATCGCTTCGCTCTATCTATCTAGTGGAGTGTTCCGCGGGTTCGCGGCATAACGCCTTTGTCATCCTGAGCGAAGCGAAGGACCTATGCATTGGACTCCTGCCGCGACCTTGTGGGACACGACACTACACGCCCCAGAGATAGTCCTCTTGCTCGCTGTGATGGTCGCCAAACGTGACGGACACCCCGGGGGCAACGCTGCCAGGCGCAGGCGCTGGAAACGGAAGGGGGTGTGATTCGCTCGTACTGCCGACCGCGGAGGCAGCACGTGTGAAAGGCAGACCCGCGCCCGTCGGCGGAATCTTTTTTCCAGCCGCCTTTACTTCCTCGATCAACTCCAGCAGGTGGCTGTCCTGCACTTTCTTGATCCGGTCGGCCAGAACTACAAATTTGCGATAGACCTCATCCAACTCGCGCCGCTCAAACGGGTGCCCGAGTTGTTCGCAGCGCAGCGCCAGCGCGTGACGTCCCGAGTGCTTGCCCAGCACCAGCCGCGAGTCCGGTACGCCCACCGACTGCGGCGTCATGATCTCGTAGGTCAGGGGATTCTTGAGCACGCCGTCCTGGTGAATGCCCGCCTCGTGCGCAAACGCGTTGCGGCCGGTGATAGCCTTGTTCGGCTGCACGGGGACGCGCGTGATCTCCGCCAGCATCTGGCTTGAAGGATAGATGTGCTCGCTCGCGATTCCAGTTTCGTACGGATAGCGATCGCGGCGTACCCGCATCGCCATCGCGATTTCTTCCAGCGACGCATTGCCCGCCCGCTCGCCGATGCCGTTGATGGTGCATTCAACCTGGCGCGCGCCTTCCTGCACGCCCGCCAGGGAATTCGCCACCGCCAATCCCAGATCGTTGTGGCAGTGCGTGGAGATCGTTACCTGCTCGATGCCCGCAACTTTTTCGCGCAGCGTGCGGATCAACTGTCCGTACTCTTCCGGCATGGTGTAGCCAACCGTGTCGGGAATGTTGACCGTGGTCGCGCCCGCCGCGATGACGGCCTCAACCACCTGGCACAGAAATGGTACGTCCGTGCGCGTCGCATCTTCCGGCGAGAATTCGACGTCCGCGCACAATGACTTCGCGTGGCGTACGGCCTCGCGTGCCTGTTCCAGGCACTGTTCGCGTGAGATGCGCAGCTTGTATTTGAGGTGAATGTCGGACGTTGCCAAAAAAACGTGAATCCGCGGCCGCGCCGCGCCCTGCAATGCCTGCCAGGCCCGGTCGATATCGCCCTTACACGCACGCGCCAAGCCCGCGATGATGGGCTGGCGTACCAAGGCGGAAATGCGCTGCACTGCTTCGAAGTCGCCATCGGACGCGATCGGAAAGCCAGCCTCGATCACATCCACACCAAGTCGGTCGAGCTGCTGGGCCAGGCGTAACTTCTCCTGCACATTCATACTGCAGCCCGGCGATTGCTCGCCGTCACGAAGGGTGGTGTCGAAAATGGTAATGCGTGGCCGATCCATCCGCTGCCTCCAGGGAAGCGTACCTCTGTACTCTATCGGCACTTGAGGGTAGAAGAAAAGGTTATTATCTTTACAGAATCATTAATAATAATGATACTATAAGAACAACTTATGCATTTGTTAGAAACCGCAGGAGGTCACAGGTGTCAGGTCACAGGTCGCAGGGCCCCCGGTTCGCTATTTGGAACCAACAAACCTGAGACCTGAGACCTGAGACCTGTGACCTGCTTTATGGAACTCTCCCAACTCGAAGTCTTCCTTACCGTTGCTCGCGAACGCCGGTTTTCCCGCGCGGCCGAAAAACTCTATCGTACGCAATCGGCGGTGAGCCAGACCATTCGAAAACTCGAGCAGGAGATTGGCGAACCTCTGTTCGACCGCACGTCGCGTGAAGGTGTGCTCACCGATGCCGGGCGCGTTCTGCAGGAATACGCGGAGAAACTCCTTAACCTTCGCCAGGACGCGCAGGAAGCCCTGGTCGAAATGCGGGAACTGCAGAAGGGCAGCCTGGCCATCGCCGCCAATGAATTCACCGCGCTCTATCTGCTGCCGGTCTTGGGTGAATTCCGGCGCCTGCACCCTACCATCAAGATCACGGTCAAGCGGGCGCTGGGCAGTCGCATTCCCGACGACATTCTCAAGCACAACGTGGAACTCGGCGTCCTGTCCTACGATCCGCAGGAGCCGCAGTTGCAGTCGACGGTTGTGTATCTGGACGAGTTGGCGTTCGTCGTCCCACCCGGCCACCCGCTCGCCTCCGCCGACGAAGTCAGCGTCCGGCAGTTGGGCGCCGAGTCGTTCGTAGCCCACATCGTCGCTTCTCCGTACCGCGACAAGGTGATCGAAGCCTTCCGCCGCCACAAGACTCCCTTGCACATGGACGTCGAACTCCCCACCTTGCAGGCCATTAAGCGCTTCGTATGCATGGGGAACGGAGTGGCGCTGGTGCCTGAAATCAGCGTGGAAAACGAGATCGGCCGCGGAGAGCTGGTTCGCATTCCGGTCCGCGATCTGCACTTTCAGCGCAAGCTCCGCCTGGTGTATCGGCAGGAGTCGACCCTTTCGCACGTTGGACATGCGTTCTTGAAAGTTGCGGAACAAGTCGCCAAGGCGCGCGGAGGCCGCTATTGCTTCCATCGGGAAAAATAGGAATATGGAGCGACGGGCGTCTCGCCCGTCCCGTACCTACGCCGACTGCACTTGCCCCTGGCGCATCGCTGCCATCGCTTCGGGCACGCTGCTGTACAGATCGAACACCGACACCAGATTAGTGAGTTCGAACAACTGCCGGAGTGATTTTCTCGGGCTGGCGAACTTCAATTCGAGTCCTGCTGCTTCCGCCCACATGTGAGTCAGCACCAGTTCTCCCAAGCCGGCGCTGTCGATGGATTCCACTGCCGACAGGTCGATGATCATCCGGCGAGCCGAAGGCAGGACTTCGGACACGAGAGCCGAAAGTGTGCGCGCTTCGTTCTGAAAAATCAGCCGTCCCTGACAGTGCAGCACAACCGCGCGGCCGCAGTGCCGTACTTCCAGACTGAGCGTAAGACTCTTTGCCCTTCCCGCGTTCCCCCGCGCCGCTTGAGGATGCAAATCCCTGGCTGAATTTTCGGGTTTCATACCTTTACCTTAGCCGCTCATCGAAGGCCCTTGGTTGCACAAACATGAAAGTTCCGTAAATTTGAAAGATGTCCTTGTGAAATTGGATGAAATTTCGACTTCGCGTGGAGCGGCCGAACGAGTCACGTGCGAGGTCCGGAGCGCGCTATTTACGTTTTGAGGAATCCGCGTTCGGCACCACCGGACGCCGTAGCGGAACAATCGCGCCTTTCGAAGGATCGGCCGCAGCCGTAGCGCGTGTCAAAACTTCCCGCTGGATGTACTGCACGAAATCCTGGATCTGGCGCTGCATTTCTTCCATGCGCTCGCGCATCTGCAGGATGATGGCGATCCCACTGATATTCACGCCCAAGTCGCGCGCCAACGACAGGATAAACTCCAGCCGCTGCAAGTCTTCGTCCGTGTAGAGACGTGTGTTGCCCTCGGTGCGGCTCGGCTTGAGCAAACCTTCACGCTCATACAGCCGCAGAGTCTGGGGATGGATCTCGTACATTTCGGCCACTGCCGAGATCATGTACGCGCCCTTGGATTTGCGTTTGGTCATCCCCCACTACTGTACAACAGGGGGAGGAGAGTTTTTCCTGATGGCTGACGCCGACGGCTCACACTCTCCGTTCGCTCGCCGGACCTTCCTGTCGACCGACCTTGTACGCCTCTCTCACGAAACGCACCAGGTCCCGGTCCATCTCCGCCAACTGCGCCAGCCGAATGCGATGCACGTAATCACTGGGAGGATAGAACTCGATCCGGTACAGCCGCGGATGCTCGCGCCGCCGTTTCAGCCACAGCCCGACTTCCAGCCGGTTCTTGCGCACCAGCACGCCCGCAAAACGAGCCCGCGTCTGGAAGACGATCCGTGTCTTCTGGGCGTAGACCGTTGCCGGCCCGATGGTCCGAACCAAGGCTCGGAATGCCTGAAATAACTTTCGCGCGATGGGATCTTTCCCCTTGAAATGGTCGGCCACTCGATACCGCCCGCAGGAGTGCCACATATTGCGAGTAACGAACTTGTGCCGGCACTTCGGGCATGTCCAGAGCGGTCTTTTCTTCTTGGCGGGCACAGGCAATCCCCGGCTTCTGGGATCCATACTAGCGCAAAAGAAAAGAGACGCGGCAAGCCGCGTCTCTACGATCAAGAGGGGTTCCCCTGTGTTCCTCCGTGTCCCCCGTGGTTAAGGTTTTATGCGGCCAGCTCCGGTTTCGGCTCAGTCGGGGCCCAGCCCGCAGGCTTCAACGCGTGGTTGATCAAGTAGACGAGTACGCCTGCTCCGATCACGATCAGGCCAAACAGCAGCGCGCTCATGCCCAGCACAACTTCACGCTCGCTGCGGATGATCGCAAAGCCCAGCAGCAGGACTGGCGGGATGCCCACGGCGATCGCTCCGAACAGGCCGCCCGGCACGCGGAACGGCCGCTTCAACTTAGGCTCCCGGATGCGCAGGCAGATCAGCGCCAGGAATTCGAGTGTCAGACTAGCGCCATAGATCATGATGTCGAGCGTGACCAGCCGTTCGAAGCCGAGGTTCAGCGCCAGACCCCAGCCCACGGCCAGAGCCAGAATCGCCACCCAGGGCGCGCGCGATTTCGGATGCAGCTTGCCAAACACTTTCGGCAGCATGCCATCCTGCGCCATGGCCAGCGGCAGCCGCGAGTAGCTCATGACGAGCGCGTTGAACATACCAAAGCCACTCATCATGCCGCCCGCAACCAGCGCGATCCGCAGCAGCGGGCCGCCCATCAACTGCGCAATGTCAGCCCAAGCGCCGGTTTCCCACGCGCTCGCCGGCAGCCCGGTGATCCACATGGCGGCGAAGGGCAGCACATAAGTCACACAAACAATGACCACGGCCGCCAGCATGGCCCGCGGATAGGTCCGCTGCGGCCGTTCCACCTCGGTCGCGATGGTCGAGGCGTTGTCCCATCCCATGTAGTTCCACATGCAGATAAGCAGCCCGCCAAGAATGTCGACGTTCGAGGTAGTCGGCTTGGTAACCGCGTTGGCCAGCGCTCCAATCTTGAACGGCGCCAGCACAAAAATCGCCGCAAACGGGGCCGACAGGGCGAAGAACAGCCACAGTGAGGTCGTCGATACGACCTTGACTCCGGCAATATTCAGAGCCGCGCAGACGATCACCACCCCGAGCGCCACCAGCACTCCGCGGTGATTCTCCTGAAACCAGGGGAACATGCGGGTCAGGTAGGCAACGAACAGCGTGGGATAGATCGCCATATCGAAAATGGACGCTACCAGCGACAGCCAGGCTTCCTGGAATCCCCAGAAGTTCCCCATCGCGCGGCGCACCCAGGCGTAGTAGCCGCCTTCAAAGGGCAGCGCGCTCGATAGCTCGCCGATCATGAACGCGGTCGGCAGGCTCCAGAGCAGCGGGGTGAGGAGCAGGATGAGAATCGCTTTGCCATATCCGGCGCCATGCACGATCTCTTCGGTCCCATAGGTGCCACCCGAGACCATAAAGAAGGTCGCGGCGACCAGGGGCCACAGCGTGAGGCGGATAGACTTTTTCCGGGGAGCGACAGCAGGGATAAAGCTAGGCTGCGAAAGGTTAGTGCGTGCGGTAGCAGTTGCCAATTCCGATGGCTTCCTCCTCAAGCGACTCACTCTCACCACCGCGTCTCCCTTGAATTTCGTTGCGCGGCTCCCAGGGTGGACTGCGATTCCCGGGCATTTCGGCGAAGTTAGTTCGCAATTGGGAGATTACGGGAAATTTCCACAGATGCAAGAATTTTCTCAGAATTTCTTGAAGATTTTTGTCAACGAGGACAGGGACAGAGGTAATGGGAGCAATCAGACTTCGGGTCGCAGGAGAGCAGAGACTGGAACGCGGTACACGATTTGATGTATAACCCTCCGAGGCTTTTTCAGCTCGAACTCTTCCAGGAGGCACCAGAGACTGGAACGCGGTACACGATTTGATGTATAACCCTCCGAGGCTTTTTCAGCTCGAACTCTTCCAGGAGGCACCAGCTATGAGGACAGTCGCGCTCGCAGTTCTGGTTGTTTGCGCCGGTTTACTGCTAGCTCAATCGGGGACGCATCAGAATGCGTACACCCCGGAACAGATCACATACGGACCGCCACCGCCGTTCCTAGCTTCCGGCTCGCAACTGGCCGTGCTGGAAGGCGACCCAGGCGCGAGTACCGGCGATTTCACCATCCGCCTCAAGATGCCCGACGGCTACAAGATCGCGCCGCACTGGCATCCCAAGCGCGAAAATGTGACGGTCGTCTCAGGCAATTTCAAGGTCGGGATGGGCGACAAGTGGGATGACACCAAGATGATGACTTTCCCAACCGGCAGCTTCGCCTATCTCGATCCCGAGATGCACCACTATGCGATGGCTTCCGGCGAGGTCGTGGTTCAGGTCCATGGCATGTCGCCACTACAATTCAACTATGTGAATCCGGCGGACGATCCCAGCAAAAAGTAACCGGAGAGGCTGCGGGCAGGGGCGGAGACAACTAGACTTGCTTCCACAACTCCGCCCGCGGGTCTTCGGGATTGAGCTTGGCCAGTTCCCGCAGCAGTTGTTTGGTCTTCTCGTCGCGTGGCATGGGGACCGTGATCTTCACCTCGACGATTTCGTCTCCCCGTACGCCCTCTTTGGTGGCTGACGGCACGCCTTTCTCCCGCAGCCCCAGCTTCTGCCCGGACTGCGTCCCCGGAGGGATCTACAGTCCTGTAGTGCGGAGGCGTCGGCGGATAGAGAGGTAAGCGATCCAGCATGCAAGGCCAAGCACCACGCAAATCCCGAACTCGGCGGGATAATCGCGCAGCAAGAAATGAAATTCCTTGAAGTGACCATTTTCAAACGAGAATTCATTGCTGAGTGACATGGCCGAGAAAAATATCCCTAGACCAAGGAGCCACCTCTGCCAACCAAGAAGGCTTCGCGTGCGACGCAGAGATTTCAACTCTAGTTCCGGGGGAAGTACAGGTGGCACGGCCTTGGCAAAGTTGTCTGCCAGCAGAAGGCGAATGCGCTGCGCAAGCTCAGCGTCCTGCTTCAAATACTCTTCCACGAGAGCGCGTGTGGCCGGGCTTGCCTCGCCCGAAAGATAAACTGGCAGCAAATCCAGAATCACTTCTCGCGTGACGTTCATTGTTTACTCCTGCGCACTGCCCGAGTTCGATCTGAGGTTACGCATTTCGGATGCCTACGAGCGCGAGCCGCGCCCGGTGGATCTTAACCTTCACGGACGAAAGAGAAATTCCCAGCGCCCGCGCAATTTCTTCGTATGGCATAGCATCCAGCGCCCTCATCAGCAGAGCCGCACGGTCTATTTCCGGCAACTTCTGCAACCCTACTAGCATGGCGCGGAACTCCGCCTTCTGCTCCGCTTGCGCGTACGGGCTGGGCTGCGGGTCGCGAAGCTCTTGATCCAACTGGACGTGGCGCGACCTGGTGCGCAGCCCCTGCAAGAATAGGTTGCGCGCGATGGTAAAGAGGTATCCCTTCACGGTGGTCACCTCGATGGGTTCGGGCGCAGTCCATGCACGCACAAACGTCTCCGAAGTTATGTCCTCGGCTTGGCCGCGCTCGCCGGAAAGATACAGCGCGAAGCGGAAAACTTCCGGCGCGTATTTCTTGTACAGCGTGCTGAAGTCAGTCATCAGGACGTCGTCATACAGGTATCCCTAAACAGGCCGGAAAGGCACCCTAGATTCCGAAGATGCCGCTCAAGATGTCTGACCCGGCGTGAGCTATCATCCCCGGCCGAAGACTTTGGCGCCAGCGTGCAAGCAAACCATACAAGACGCCAAAGATTGCAATCCGCACGCACGCTTCCACTCCTTGATAACCGTGGGATATCCCGAACAGGGTAGCCTGCAAGAACAATGCAATCCATTTGCTGCGCGTGAACACTTCGAATTGCCTTTGGAAGTACCCGCGAAAGACCACCTCTTCGCAAATCCCGGCGCTGATGGATACCCCAACCCAAAGCAGGATTTCAATCGCTCGCCGAGGCAGCAACGTTTGGATGGAAACCGCATGTCCGGCCCCAAGCCAGCGATCCCATCCCTTTTCCACGATCATCCACGTGCCCCATAATCCGAGTGCGAGGCTCGCGTCAACCACCACGTCTCTTAGGCTCAGCCATTTCCCACCAATCAATTCGCTCAGCTTGGTTCCGCTGCGGCGCAGGCCACCCTTCCACACATACAAGAACAGTCCCCATTCCATCGCGATGAGGGAGAGGTACAGCGGCACAACATGAGCGGAATGTTGCGGCAGTCTTCCGGGTTGCGATTGAGCCTGCCGTTGAAAGAGGGCGCCGCTAAACATCAGGCCGAGAAACAAAGTGATGAACAAGACGGTGTGCCATCGGGGCGCGACCAGTTTCGGACGTGAAGATTCGATTCCTGGTACGACGGCGATTGTCGTCATAATGCCCCTTAATTTGGCACACCGTTAGACAAGTCGAGGAACCCTCGACCTAAAACCCGTGGAAATAATGTCATCTTAATAGTTATCCACGAACTGTCCAAAAGTTACGCGGTAAATCAAAATTAGATTCTGTGCGGAGCTGAGACCTTAAAGGACTTTGTTTGCAAGCGGGAACAGGTCCGTGGCGGCCATTTTAGGGACGATTTGACAGGCTCGGCGTCGCGGCGGTGAGAATCAGACTTTCGCCCAAAGTTCCGCCCGAGGGTCTTCAGGGTTCAGCTTGGCCAATTCCCGCAGCAGTTCTTTGGTCTTCTCGTCGTGCGGCATGGGGACGGTGATCTTAACTTCAACGATTTCGTCCCCCCGCACGCCCTCTTTGGTGGCCGACGGCACGCCTTTCTCCCGCAGCCGCAGTTTCTGCCCGGACTGCGTCCCCGGAGGGATCTTCAGCATGCTGCGGCCGTCGATGGTGGGCACTTCGATCTTCGCCCCCAGCGCCGCCTCGACCGCGGTCACCGGCACGGTGATGTAGATGTCGTCGCCTTCACGCCGAAACAAGGGGTGCTCGCCGATGCGGATGATCACATACAGATCGCCCACTCCTCCGCCCCGCAGGCCGGCATTGCCTTTCCCCGCAATGCGGATGCGCTGCCCGTCGCGTGTGCCGGCCTTGATGCGGATTTCGAGCGGATCGGTGCGCTCAACGCTCCCTTCGCCGTGGCACACGTGGCAGGTCGAAATGTTCTTGCCCGTCCCCTGGCAGCGCGGACAGGTGACGTTGAACTTCATCCGTCCGCCGGTTTGTTCGATTGTGCCCTTACCGTGGCACTGCGGACAGCTGCCGGGCGACTCGAGATAGCCACGGCCGCGGCAGTTGCCGCACACATCGCGCCGGGCGATGTTGAGCTTCATCACGCCGCCGCGGATCGCGGTCCAGAACGGCACGTTGACCTGGTATTCGAGATCGCTCCCGGCCTCGGGACCTTCTTCGGCCGCAGCGCCGTGTCCGCCGCCGCTGAAGATGTTCGAGAAGATATCGCGGAATCCGCCGCCGCTGCCCGACGGCCTCCGTCCGCCGCGTCCGCCTTCAAAGAGGTCGGAAAAGTCAAAGCCTCCAAAATCGAAGTGCGGGCCACCTGGTCCAGGCTGACCGCCGCCGGGAAATCCTTCAAATCCGCCTGCGCCCGGCTGGCCCCCACCCCGCGCGTAGGCTTCTGCAGTCGCGGGATCGATGTTGTCCGAATAGAAACCAACCTGATCGTAAATCTTGCGCTTCTTGGGATCGCTCAGGACGTCGTTGGCCTCAGAGAGGGCCTTGAACTTCTCTTCCGCCGTCTTGTCCCCAGGATTAACGTCAGGATGATATTTGCGCGCAAGCTTGCGGAACGCCTTGCGGATGTCCTCGACGGAGGCGGATTTTTTCACGCCCAGCGCGGCGTAGTAATCTTTGGTTGGAGTAGCCATTGTCAGCTGTCAGCACTCAGCCATCAGCATTCAGCCTACATCGTCCACAGCTGTCATCCTGAGCGCGGAGTCGAAGGACCCCATGTCTGTCAACACTATCAAAGGCAACGCGAGGCGTTCTCACCGTGCCGCAATCGACTGGCCCGCGAACGCCATTTCCGCGCCCCACTTCTCCGCCAAGTCTTCCCAGCGTGGATTCATCGTTCAATCAGCGCGACCTTCTTTTCTCGCCGCCAACCCTTGAGCTGCTTTTCGCGATTGATTGCTTTGAGAACATCGTCGAAGCTTTCCCAGTACGCCAGGCGATTGCATTTGTATTGGCTGGAGAAGCCCTCGATCTCGCCGCTTTTGTCTTGCTGCACTCGCACGTACAAGTTGTTGGTCATCCCGATGTAAAGCGTTCCGCTGTGGCTCGCGACGATGTAGACCCAGTATTTCTTAGCGCTCATGACCTTCTACAGTCCAAAGCATCGGGAGAACGCCTTGCCAGGTTCAACGTTGCTCACGCAGGTATGGGGTCCTTCGGCTCCGCAAAAACTTCACTTCGTGAAGTTCTCGCTCCGCTCAGGATGACAATACTGATGGTGTCTTGCAATATGAAACAACAACTCAGTTCACCACTTCTTTCGCTTGTTCGTCTTGCCGGACAGTAAACGACTCAAACGGCGCAGCGTCCATCGACACGGGGACTCGCTGCGTGCCGGTCGGGGTAGGCGCGTAGCAATACCATCGCCCCTCTTCCGGGACGAAGTTCACAAAAAACATCTGGCCATTGACTTCGAATCTCAATTCGTTCTCCTCAACTGTTTAAACCCGAGACGCAGCCTTTTGTAGCGTCGGCGTCCCGCCGGCTGTCCTGAGCGCATCTTGCCCTCAGGCGCGCACTACATCTCCACCCGCACGCGGGGCAAGAATGCCTGCGCCACACAACCACAGCTTCCGGGACAGCCGCGGGCGGCTGTCCCTACGCGTTACTTCTTGTCTTCCACGTCTACGTACTCGGCGTCGATCACGCCCTCGTCTTTCTTCTTGGCATGGCCGTCGCCGCCCGGAGCCGCATCGGCTCCCGGCGTCGGCCCCGCGCCCGGCGCAGCTTGTGCCTGCGTGGCCTTGTACATCTGCTCGGCCAGCTTGTGCGAAGCTGTCGTCAGCTTCTCGCGCGCCGAGTCCATCTGCGCCTTGTCGCCGCTCTCGATGGCTTTCTTCGCGTCGGCCAGCGCGTTCTCCACATCCCCACGTTCCGAGCCCGAGATCTTGTCGCCATGTTCCTTCAGCATCTTCTCGATGTTGTAGACCATCGAGTCGAGCTGGTTCTTGGCTTCGATCGCGTCGCGCTGAGCCTTGTCTTCCGCCGAATGCGCATCAGCTTCTTTCGCCATGCGCTCCACTTCTTCCTTGCTTAGACCCGAAGACGACGTAATCGTGATCTTCTGGTCCTTGCTGGTAGCCATGTCCTTCGCGGTCACGTTCAGGATGCCGTTGGCGTCGATGTCGAACGTCACCTCGATCTGCGGCACGCCCCGCGGCGCCGGTGGCAGCCCGGTCAAGTGGAACTTGCCCAGCGTCCGGTTGTGCGCCGCCATCGGACGCTCGCCCTGCAGCACGTGCACCTCAACCGACGTCTGACTGTCGGCCGCGGTCGAGAACGTCTCCGTCTTCTTCGTCGGAATGGTGGTGTTGCGCGGGATCATCGGCGTCGCCACGCCTCCGAGAGTCTCAATGGATAGCGTCAGCGGAGTCACGTCGAGCAGGAGCAGGTCCTTCACCTCGCCCTTGAGCACGCCGCCCTGAATGCCGGCGCCGACGGCCACCACTTCATCCGGGTTGACGCCCTTGTGGCCTTCGCGACCGAACAGCTCTTTCACGATGGCCTGAATGCGAGGCATGCGCGTCTGTCCGCCCACCAGCACCACTTCGTTGATCTTGCTGGCATCGATGCCCGCATCTTTCATGCACTGCTTGCACGGACCGACCGACTTCTGAATGATGTCCTCGATCATCGACTCCAGCTTCGCCCGTGTCAGCTTCTTCACCAGGTGCTTCGGCCCGCTGGCGTCGGCGGTGATAAACGGCAGGTTGATCTCATGCTCCATGGTGGTGGAGAGTTCGATCTTGGCCCGCTCCGCAGCGTCCCGCAGGCGCTGCAGCGCCATCTCGTTGCCCTTGCCGCGCAGATCGAGCCCTTCGTCCTTCTTGAACTCGTCAATCAGCCAGTCCACCAGCCGCTGGTCGATGTTGTCGCCGCCCAGGTGCGTGTCGCCATTGGTGGCCTTCACTTCGATCACGCCTTCCCCGACTTCCAGGATCGAAATATCGAATGTGCCGCCGCCAAAGTCGTACACCGCGATCGTCTCGTCCTTGCCCCTGTCGAGTCCGTAGGCCAGCGCCGCCGCCGTCGGCTCATTGATGATGCGCTTCACCTCGAGTCCCGCGATTCGTCCGGCATCCTTCGTTGCCTGGCGCTGCGCGTCGTTGAAGTACGCGGGCACGGTGATGACCGCCTCGGTCACTTTCTCGCCCAGATAGTCTTCCGCCGCCTTCTTCAGCTTCTGCAGGATCATCGCCGAGACCTCGGGCGGCGTGTACTCCTTCCCCTGCGCCAGGACGGAGACGTGATCGCCCGATCGCTGCACCTTAAAGGGCACCATCTTCATTTCTTCGCTGACCTCGTCATAGCGCCGCCCCATGAAGCGCTTGATCGAATACACGGTGTTCTCGGGATTGGTGATGGCCTGCCGCTTCGCCACCTGCCCCACCAGCCGCTCCCCGGTCTTGGTGAATCCAACCACCGACGGAGTCGTTCGCCCACCTTCTTCATTTGCGATCACCTTGGGCTCGCCCCCCTCCATCACCGCCACGCAGGAGTTGGTCGTGCCCAGGTCAATTCCGATAATCTTGCCCATAACGGAACCTCCTAAACAGATAAGTTCTTTACAATCAATGACATTATGATTGCACTCGTTGATATGCTAAGACCTGAGTGAGTTGTTGTCAAGGTTTTAGATGCGGTAGGAAATGAAGAAGTTGCAACCATGCGGGCCCCGTTCCGTGCGCCCCTGCTCGTGGTTGATTCAATGGACGCTTTCCCCTACCCAGAAGCCAAGGAACGAGCGATGAACATCGAAATGCTTACCAGGCAGGCCTGAAAGCCAGACCTGAATGATAAGGCGCTATGTTCTTGCGCCGGAGGCTGCGCTCGATCTCGTCCAGATCTGGTGTACATCAGGAAACAAAACAGGCGGATGGCCCGAGCCTTTGCGCCATCCTGACTCTGAAGGGTGCCCCGTCCAAGCTCCGCTTGGGCGGGCGTTTTCGCCACAGCCCCTCGTGTGTGCGAGCTAACCCGTTCCTGTCGTTTCCTTTACGTGTCCATGTACATACATACATATGTGTATAATAATAGAGGTACAAAATGTTCCACGTGGAACATTCCGCGCAATTGTTCTTGGAACATCCAGCCCACCCGCCGGGACACGCAACGACATGAGTCCACGGTGCGGTGGGCCAGTATAATACTCAGAGGGATTGTATGCCTCTTTCTGCGGTGATCGTGGACGACGAACAACCCGCGCGCGACGAGCTTGCCTACCTGGTCAAAAACCTGGGCGACGTGAACGTAGTCGCGCAAGGCAAAAATGGTCTGGAGGCGGTCAGCCTGATCAAGGAGCACAGTCCCGACCTGGTTTTTCTCGACGTGCAGATGCCGGGACTGGACGGCTTCGGCGTGATCAAGAAGCTGCTCGATCGCAAGGTTCCCCTGCCGAAAATCGTGTTTGCCACCGCCTTCGATCAATATGCGGTGAAGGCCTTCGAGGTGAACGCGGTGGATTACATCCTCAAGCCCTTCGACAAGAAGCGAGTGGCGCAATCGGTCGAGAGGGCGCGGGCGAAGATGGAAGCGGGCGCCGGTTCGGACGAGAAATTCGAAACGCTGGTGCGGATGCTGGAGTCGCAGAAGCCGCATACGGCGAAGATTCTGATTAAGGCCGCGGGCAGGTTATTCCTGACCGACCCCAAGGACATCTGCTACGCGACCATCGAAGATGGCGTGATCACGGTGGTCACGGGTGGGAATGCCGGGATGGAAGGCCAGTCGAATTGCCGGACGCTGGAAGAACTGTTCGAGAGCCTCGATGCCAATCTGTTCTGGCGGGCGCATCGTTCGTTCCTGGTCAACATCAATCACATTCGCGAAGTGGTTCCGTGGTTCAAGAGTTCCTACCAATTGCGCATGGACGACAAGAAGCAGACGGAGA
>JAIQFZ010000117.1 GCA_020073015.1 Terriglobia bacterium
GGGTCGCAGCAAGCGCCCGCCTGGTTGACTCCGATGCCGGTCTGAGCGATCACATATTGGCCCTGCAGGCTGGCATTCGAGTAGCCGCCGGGCAGCGGTGGAATCGGCCCGCCGCCGCTGGTGCCGCAGCCAAGTGCTGCAAGGAGGGTTGCCATCGCCGCCAGCGCGATGACTAGGCGCGGGGTACACTGTTTCCAAGCGAGGGGATTCATGGGACACACTCCTGTCATTTCCTAAGATGCTCTAACCCTGATTGTAGAAGAAAGTTCCGCTGCAGAAATTGGCGGAAGGGGCTCGGCCGGGCAGGCCGCTGAAAAGTAGGTTCTGCTCAGCAGTCTGACCGCAGCCGGCTAAAGCCGCCACTGAAAACAAGCCGGTTACCGCAGCGCTGAAGCGCTGCGCACCCAAAATCAAACGCGGGATCGTCTCTTTCAGTCTGCTACGCTTCGGTCGGTTCGGCGGAAGTGCGCGGGCGCGCTGGAACGGCCGCATTCTTGCGCAACTCCGCCACCCACATAACAATGCGATACAGCAGTAAGATGCTGAGCGCCAATGCGTATTCGAGCGGTTTGCGAAGGTCGGCCTTCACCAGCCAGATGTAGTGGATAACACCAAGAATGCCGGTCAGATAAATCAGGCGATGGAGCCGCTGCCAGTTCTTTCCTCCGAGCCTCCGAATCCAGCCCGCGGTCGATGTTAGGGCGAGTGGAATGAGCAGGACGAAGGCGGTGAACCCGACGGTGATGAAGGGGCGCTTGGCGATGTCTTTGAACATTTCATGCAAGTCAAAGAACTTGTCGAGCCAGATGTAAGTCGTGAAGTGGAGCGAACCATAGAAGAATGCGAACAGGCCGATCATGCGGCGGACGCCGATCAGCCAGTACTGGCGGGTGATGCGGCGGAGGGGCGTGATCGTGAGGGTGGTAAGAATCAGGATCAAGGTCCAGTCGCCGGTCGAATGCGTGATGACTTCGATGGGATTGGCACCGAGGCCGTCATGAAGCGCTTTCCAGCCGAGGCGTCCCAGGGGGACGAGGGCGGCGAGGAAAATCGCGATTTTTGTGAAACGCAGTTTCATTTGTAATTTGCGATTTGTAATTTGTAATTTAAAACATTCACAATTCGGCCTTTGTTCCAGCCCAAAAAACATCGGGCCTTTCAATTACAAATTACAAATCAGAAATTACCAATTCCTAGAAGTTCTTCTTCAGATCCATGCCCGAGTACAGACTCGCGACCTGGTCGTAGCCGTTGAACATGAGCGTGGGCCGCTTCAGGAATTCGCCTAAGCGGCGCTCCTTGGCCTGGCTCCAGCGCGGGTGGTCCACATTCGGATTCACGTTGGAGTAGAAGCCGTATTCGCGGGGCGAGTTTTCCTGCCAGCTGTTGAGTGGCTCGCTACCGGTGAAGCGGATGCGCACAATCGACTTCGCGCTCTTGAATCCGTACTTCCACGGAATGACGATGCGCAGCGGCGCGCCATTCTGATTGGGCAGAACTTCTCCATAGAGGCCGAAGCAGAGCAGAGCGAGGGGGTGCATGGCCTCATCCAGGCGCAAGCCTTCCACATAGGGCCACCGCAATACGGGCACGCGCTGTCCGGGAAACTGCTTCAGGTCGTAGAGTGTGGTGAACTCGACATACTTTGCTTTGCCGAGAGGCTCGGCGCGCTTGATCAGTTCGCTGAGGGAGAATCCGACCCAGGGCACCACGATCGACCAGCCCTCGACGCAGCGGTGGCGATAGATCCGCTCTTCTGGAGCGGCCATTTTCATGATCGCGTCAACGTCGAGCACCTGCTTCTTCTTCACGTCGCCGTCGATGGTCACCGTCCAGGGGCGCGTCTTGAAATCCTTGGCCAGACCGGCGGGCTCGTACTTGTCGGTGGAAAACTCGTAGAAGTTGTTGTAGTTGGTGACGTCTTTATAAGGGGTTTCTTTCTCGGTGGCGCTGAACGAACTTTTCTGGATGCCGTCAATTTTGGCGTTGGCAGTAGCGACGAGCGACGGGGCTGCGATTTTATTGAAGGCAACGCCCGTGGCTACCGCTGCGCCCGCCAGCGCCGCGCCCGCGAGAAACTTGCGGCGGTTCAAGTAGAGATCTTTCGAAGTGATCTCGGAAGACGGAACCTCAGACTGCCTCTTGATCAACATCCCTCACCCCAGTAGGAGCAGGCGCGCCAGGCTGGAGCGGAAGTCCAGCACGCGCGCAACCCAGTACCTGTAGTATAGGACGCCGGGGAACGGGAAAAGTTGCAAGTTGCTCTAAACGGTAGGACCAGGATTCCTGGAGCAGGCATGGATGGAGTGGGGAGGCGGAGGACTCACTCGGCGGCTGCGGCCGAGGCCCGCTTCGAGTTCAAAACGTCCCGCACCTTCTTAGCGAGGCTCTGCAGGGTGAATGGTTTTTGCAGGAAGGCAGTGCCAGGGATAAGCGCGCCCTGGTGAACCACCGTGTCCTCAGTGTAGCCGGAGAGATAGAGCACGCTGATGCCGGGGCGCACCAGGAGGAGTTTCTTCGCCAGTTCTCGTCCGCCGATGCCGGGCATGACGACGTCGGTGATGAGGATGTCGATGTGTTCTTTGCAGTTCTCCGCAACCCGCAGGCCGTCCTCGCCGTTCTCAGCTTCCAGAACCTTGTAGCCGCGCAGGGCGAGCGTTTCTCGAACCAGTTCGCGGACGGATTCCTCATCTTCAACGAGGAGAATGGTTTCGCAGCCGCCTTTTTCATTTTCCTGCGACTTGGCCGGAGGCGCTCCTTCCGCGGAATCTTCCACGCTGGGCAAGTAGATGTAGAAGGTCGTTCCGGACCCGAGTTCGCTTTGCAGGTAGACATACCCATTGCTCTGCTTCACGATGCCGTATACGGTCGAAAGGCCGAGCCCGGTGCCCTTTCCTTTTTCCTTGGTCGTGAAGAAGGGTTCAAAGATGCGCGATTGGGTTTCTTTGTCCATGCCGTGGCCGGTGTCGCCGACCGAGATGACCACGTAGGGGCCGGGGAGGATGAAACGTTGTTCGTGGAAGTTCTGGCGGACGGTCACGCTGGAGCTCTGCAAAGTGATCCTGCCGCCCTCGGGCATGGCGTCCTTGGCGTTGACGACCAGGTTCATGATGACTTGCTCAAGCTGACCGGCGTCGGCCCGGGTGCGGCCCGCGTCCGGAGACAGGCGGGTGACGAGCTCAATGTTTTCGCCGATCAGCGGCCGGAGGAGTCGCTCCATATCGGCAATGACGGTGTTCACGTCCACCACCTTCAGTTCGAGTAACTGCTTGCGGCTGAAGGCCAGCAACTGGCGGGTGAGGGTGGCGGCACGGTCCGCGGCCTGCTGGATGGAATGGACCTTCTGGTGCATGTTGCTGCCTTGTTCCAGCTGCTCGAGCAGGACTTCGGTGTAACCGTTGATCACCATCAGGAGATTGTTGAAGTCGTGGGCGACGCCGCCCGCCAGCCGGCCCACGGCTTCCATTTTCTGTGCCTGACGGAACTGCTCTTCGAGCTGGCGCCGGTCGGTGATGTCTTCCGCAATCAGTTCCAACACCTCTTCGGATTCGTCCGGACTGCTCACGGCACGACCGCTGAGCCGAACGGTGATGATGCGGCCGTCTTTGCGCTTCCACTGGACTTCCACACCATTGAGGTTCCCAGTGCGGCGGTATTCGCCGGTCAGCCGTTGCAACTCCTGGGTGTTGACGAACACCTCCTGTTGCGGGTCCAGCTTCAGAATTTCCTCGGTCGATCCATATCCGAGCATGCTGATGAGGGCGGGATTGACATCGAGGAAGCGGCCGTCGAGCGTGCAGCGGTAGATCCCATAAGCCGCGCTCTGGATCAGGGAGCGGTAGCGCGCTTCGGAGCGGCGCAGCGCCTCTTCGTAGCGTTTGTGCTCAATGGCCGACGCTAATTGCTGCGATACAAATTTCAGAATCTCGCGGTCGCGCTCTCCAAAGCGAATGTGCTCGTGATAGCTCTGGACCACCAGGGCGCCGATGCTGCTGCTGCTGCTCTTGAGTGGCACGCCCAGCCAGTCCACCGAGGAGGCGCCGATCAGTTCGACTTCTTTCCGCTGCACCAGTTCCTCAAACACGGCCGGAGTGGCTAGCAGCGGCTCGCCGGTCCGCATGACGTATTCGGTAAGACCCTTGCCGAGGTGCTTCGGTTCGGGCGCGCCGTCGGCTTCGTCCACGAAGTACGGAAAACTCAGCAACTGCGTCTGCGGATCGTACAAAGCGATGTAGAAATTCTTGGCATTCATCAACTGGCCGACGATGTTGTGAATGGCCGCGTAAAACTGCTGCAGGTCTTCGGTGGCCTGGTTGCGAGCGGCAATCGCGTACAGAGCAGAATTCAGTTCCTCGGTGCGCTTCTGCTCGGTGATATCGCGATAGGACGCGTAGGTGGCGATTCTCTGCCCATTGACCAGCACGGGCGAGACCGAGAGCAGCACGTCGAGCAATGAGCCGTCTTTACGACGCCGGATCGTCTCGAGTGAGAGTTTGTTGCCTTTCTGGACGCTCTCGACAATCCACGCGGTTTCGGCGTAGCGGTCGGGAGGCACGATCAGGGGAGCGATGGGCCGACCCACAATTTCGGCGGCGCTGAAGCCGAACAGGCGGGTGAACTCCCCGTTAATCCGCATGATGCGCATGTCTGGACCCGCAATGCAGATGGCTTCCGGCGCATTTTCGATGATCTGTTCGAGGTAGGCTTTTTCAACGGTAAGAGCGGGGTCGGCCGAATGGTCGTCGGCCGATGAGGGAGCCGGCGCGTCATGGGCGAGCTGGGTCAGGGCCGGAGGCGCATCGCGATCAAGGGCTTCCCGCAGCGCTTTCGCCCGCAGCAGTTCCGTCGAAGCTGCTGGCGGGGTAACTTTCTCCCCCATACGGTCCTTCCCCAATTGCACCGGCGATAGTGCGATGGTAGCTGGGCGAGGCGGGCTTCGGTAGTTACCGGGGTAATGAGAGATTTCCGTTGGTGAAGGGAAAACCGAGGGTCAAGAGTTGGCCAGCACTTTGCACGTCCGGCGCAGCGTCTCCTTCTGTTCGCCGGTGACGACCAGGAACTCAAACCCGCAGCGCAGTCCGTGGCTGTAGCGCACAATGGCCCGCACATTCATGGCGAAGGGCGCGACGGGGATGGGGAATTCCATCGAAACCACCTCGCCTGCTGCCAACTCACCACTCAGCGTTGCGCCGACACCGTCCTCACCCAGTTCGTTGGTTCGGCCCCAGAACGAGGCCGTGACACCTTCGCGGAATACCGACACCTGAATGCGCGCGTCTAAGCGCCAGCGCGGGAAACGCCGGGACGGGGTATAACCCGGCTCAGTGGCTTGGGTGGATTTTGCCAATTTCTGGTTATCCATTTCCGATCCGGAAAGAGCGGACCAAGATTCAGTGTTCGAGCGAGGATAGCTGATTCCAACGAAAGTTTCCGCCGGACCCTGATGATGGAGCGGCACGACCCGCCACTGGGCCGGAGCCAGTCACACGGCGATTGTGCTTCAAGGGAGGGCCAGATCTCAACGGCATTAAAGTCCATGCACCACAGAAGGAACTCTTCGGCAACCCGATGGCGGGTGGGGGGATTACGGGGTCTGATCAGGAAAAGGGCCGCCTCGTAAAGCTGCGTAAAGACGAGTGACAAGCGCGCTGGCGGCATCTAAGATAAAAAGACTGCGCGCTGGAACGGCCCGCGCCGGGTCAACCCAGCGGAGCACTCCGACCCTTATGTCTTATCGATCCAATGCCGCTGAAGCGTGGTATCCACAGCCGGAGGCGGCGGCGACACCAGCCGAAATTGCACTCGATCTGCTTCCACCCTCGATCCTGACTCAGCCTCTGTGGCGGTCGCTGGCGGCCAACCTGCGCGATACGTTCGCGTCGAAATTGCCGCCGCTGCAGCTTGAGTCGCGCCCGGTCGATGTCGGCATGTTGCTGGGCGATCGCATCAGCCGGCCATGGTTTCGCACGATCTTCACAAATATTGGCGACGTCGTTTCGCCCGAGTCTCTGCCGCCCCTGGAACTGGAATCGCGTCCGGTGGACGTCGGCGAGCTGATCACCGATCAGCTCAGCCATTTCTGGTGGGGTTCGCTGTTACGCAATCTGGCCGACCGGGTCGCTCCGGAAAGATTGCCTTCTCTCGATCTCACCGCGAAGCCGGTGCTCGACGTGCTTCCCAAAGCTTGGCTGTTGCTGCCTTTGTGGTCGGACGTGATCAGCACGCCGAAGGTGTTCTATCCAGATAAGCCGGCGGCCGAGACAACTGCGCGCGTGCCCGCGCCGAGACCGGTGGCCGTTGTGCCGGACCTGCGCGAAGTCCAGAAGGCTGACCCCACGGCCGCGGATCTGATACGGGACCTCCGTCGCTCGCGCATTCGCAAGCGGATCTGGATCAGCCTGGCAACCGCGCAGGTGATCTATCTGGTAGTGATGGTTTTCTGGCCGTCATTGTTGTGAGGGATCGGTGAATACCGATTCGCAACCCGCTTTCCTACTGCCGCAATCCCATCCACCCTTCCGCGATCACCAGGGAATTGCCAGGATTGTGCGGGTCGTACTTCACAGAAGTGGGCAAACCAAGACGGCAGGAATGCAGGTTAATCCACTGCCGCAGGTAGGTGACGTCTTGCGAAGCTTCGTAGGACACGCCCGCGACGTCGTACTGATAAATCAGCATGGTGGCGGCGCGGTGACCGTTGGGAGTGATCTCCTGCACATCGATGACGGTGCCATCGGTGATGCGGCCGGTCTGACTGAGCCAGGTACGCCGTTCTCGCTCGACCTCGTCGGACGTTTTGGGCTTGCGACGCAACATGGCATAGCCGGCGACCGCCAAGCCAACCGCGCCCAGCGCAAGTGTATAGATACGAAACGGAATCATCTGCTACGAACCTGAGTTGTTGAAGTCACCTTTTAGCATAAGACGGAAACACTCCAACGCCAAGGCACTAAGGTGCAGGGCGCGTCACGGGGTCGGTAGACAGGCAGCGGCGATTAGTGGTTGGGGGATTGTGATTGGCTCCAGGCTGCGCGTCCGGCTTCGCTTCTGGCACAATATTCCCGGAGGTCCTTCATGTCGCAGAAGCGAATTCTCGTATTGGTCGGTGATTACGTCGAGGACTACGAAGTCATGGTGCCGTTCCAGGCCCTGCAGATGGTGGGACACCGGGTCGAGGCAGCGTGTCCGGGGAAAAAGGCGGGCGAGTCGGTGCGCACCGCCATCCACGACTTCGAGGGCGACCAGACGTACAGCGAGAAGCGCGGACACAACTTCACCCTCAATGCAAACTTTGAGGAAGTTCATCCGGAGAGCTACGACGCTTTGGTCGTGCCCGGAGGGCGGGCGCCTGAGTATCTGCGGCTGAACCCGCGGGTGCTGGAAATCGTGCGGCACTTTGCCGAGAAGAACAAGCCGATCGCGGCGATCTGCCACGCGGCGCAACTGCTGGCTGCCGCCGGAGTGCTTAAGGGGCGCCGCTGCAGTTGCTATCCTGCCGTCGGCCCCGACGTCGTAGCGGCGGGTGGAACCTATGCGGATGTGCCCATCGACCAAGCTTGTGTCGACGGAACCCTGGTCACTGCTCCGGCATGGCCTGCGCATCCGGCGTGGCTGGCGGCCTTTCTGGAAGTGCTGGAGAAGGCCGGCGCCGAGAGGAACGCCGCGTAACCCAGGCGTTGCGCGCAGTTTCGAAACGCCAATGTGATCCGTGCGCTTGCGAAAGGAAGGCGGAGCCTGCTACCAAGAATAGTTGGCAAGCTTATGAATTCCAGACAACTCTCTCTTTACCCGATTCTTGCGGCGATCCTTTTTTGTGTTGCTTGTAGCGGCGGGCAATCCCCGACTCCCATTCAAAATGGTCCGATCGTGCGGCCGGTTGTGACAACGGGCGACCAGGCCAAACTGCTCCAGTCGCAGTCCACGGTGCAGTTCAGTTCCGGAGGCCAGGCGACTTCGTTGGTCATCACCGTCGACGCGGCGACCACATACCAGACGATCGATGGCTTCGGCGCTTCGCTGACGGATTCTTCTGCCTGGGTGATCTGGAACAAGCTCGACACCTCGCAACAGACTGCGCTCATGCAGAGTCTGTTCAGTCCAACCTCGGGGATCGGCATCAGCTTTCTGCGGCAGCCGATGGGGGCGAGCGACTTTTCGGTCAGTGGGAACTACAGCTATGACGATGTGCCGGCCGGGCAGACGGATCCGAACCTCGTGAATTTCACGATCTCCCATGACACCGCTTACATTGTTCCTCTCCTGAAACAGGCGATTGCGGTCAATCTTGCCGTCAAGGTGGTGGGCGTGCCCTGGAGCCCGCCGGCGTGGATGAAAACGACGGGAACAATGAACGGCGGGAATATGATCACGTCGTACTTTCCCAGCCTGGCGCAGTATTTCGTCCTGTATGTGCAGGCCTATCAGCAGCAGGGGGTCCCGATCTACGCGCTGGCGGTGCAGAACGAGCCGCTGTTTTCGACCTCGAATTATCCGACCGAGTCTCTGACGGCGAGCGACGAATCCGACTTTGTTGCGAATCATCTGGGGCCGGCGCTGGCCAGCGCCGGGTCGGGTAGCGTCAAGCTCTTCGCCTACGACCACAACTGGGACAACCCGGGTTATCCTGAGGCGGTGCTGGCCTCGCCCGCGGCCAACTACGTGGCCGGGACCGCGTTCCACTGCTACGCCGGCGATGTGAGCGCGCAGTCGCAGGTGAAGACCGCGTATCCGTCGAAGGATATCTGGTTCACGGAATGCTCAGGAACCGTGGGGTCGAGCTTTGCCGGTGACCTGGTCTGGAATGCAGAGAATCTTCTGATCGGCGCGACCCGCAACTGGGCGCGCAGCGTCTCGTTGTGGAACCTCGCGCTCGATCAAAATTCCGGGCCGACCAACGGCGGCTGTCAGCATTGCCGGGGTGTGGTGACGATCGACGATTCGACAACTCCGGCGACCATTACCAACAACGTGGAGTACTACGTGCTCGGCCACCTCGGGAAATTTGTCGTGCCCGGCGCGAAGCGCATCGCATCCAACACGTTTGGTTCGGGCAGCATTGAAGATGTGGCGTTTCAGAATCCAGATGCGTCGATCGCTCTGCTGGTGCTGAACTCAAGCAATGGCTCCACGCAGTTCACGGTGAGTTGGAAGGGCCAGACGTTCAACTACACGTTGCCGGGGCAGGCGGTGGCGACGTTTACGTGGAAATGACGCGGACGTAAACAGGCTGCCGGACGGCTCATGATTCTCTGGGTCAGCATTGTCTGGGTCAACGTGGAAGAGCGGCCCTTCAGGGCCGTGTAACCCGCGTAGAGGAGTTCGCGCTTTAGCGCCTGAGGTGCGCTTCTTTTACGCGCGGCGCCGGTAGTAAATGTTGAATTCGAATCCGGAATTCGGCGGGAAGATTTCGGCGATCTTGCGGAGACGCTCCGCCATCGGAGTGGGCGCCAGCAGCGGATAGTCGCGCTCGCGCAGGTCGTAGTAATCCACGTCGAGGTAGAGCGAGAGTAGGTAGATCGAGATCGCATCGGCGAAGCTGGCGGCCAGATATTCGTTCTTGTACTTCTCCGCGTCGGGGCCGTGTCCGGTGGCAAGCTTGCGGGTTTCCCAGGCGTCGAGCGAAGTTTCTCCGCGCACGCCCGATTCGACCTGCTGCCAGGCCAGTTCGGCAAAGGCTGCGGAGACGCCCGCGCGCTCGACCAGCGCATGTCCGACGTTGATGTAGAACTCGAATGCCACCGAAAATTTATCGTCCATCAGGCGGGTCGAGATGAACACGCACTGCGCGTCGCCGAGGTTCAGGTTGCGGTGACAGACGGCGTTGTCACTCAGGGCAACGTCGTAACGGTCGGCAATCAGGGTTTCATCGCCCTGGCTGACGGTGAGCGGGACGAAGTAGTACGCTTTGCGGCTGAGTGCAGTGGCGACAGGCACGGGTACGGCAGCGATCATGCGGTCGAGATCATTTTCAGCAATCGTGATCTCGCCCGAGCGCGCATAGCAGATGCCGTTCGAAGCCTGGGTCACGGGGCTGGTTCGAACGATTTCCGCGGGGCTGCGGGTGATCGCCGAGGCGGTTTGCGACATTTCAGTATTGTAGCGCACGCGCAAAAGGACGCGTGGAGCCTGGCTGACGGTGGAGCAGGGCTTCTTAGCCCTGCATTTATGCTGGGATCCGAAGGAGGCTTCAGCCGCTGAGGTCCACAGCGTCGCCGCGGGCCTGCTCCACCCACAATGTTTAGACCTCAATGGTGTAGCTTAGAAACATGTTGAAGACGGCTTCAGGACGGCCGCGCTGGATCGGAATTCCGTTCCGCGTGGTTGCGGTCACATTTCTGCTGACTCTGCTCTCGTTCGCGGTTGCGCTCCTGCTGAGCATTCTTGGGACGATTGTGTATTCGCAGGTTAAGCATGTCGCGCCGAACCTGCCCTTTGCGTACCGGCACATCGCATTTCCTGTTGCCGTTACGGTAGGGGCGATTGTGCTGGTGCTTTCGCTGGCCATGGAAATTCGGAACTACCGGCAACGGCGGACTCTGGCCAGAATCGAGCGTGCGAGTTGAAGCCGCGTATTGCCATTCCCATGCCGCACTCGGGCGACCGGGAGTATGCCGAGCGAGCGCTGCCGCAGTATGAAGCCGCAGTTCGCGGAGCAGGCGGAGAGCCGGTGCGCATCGAACTCGATCAGACCCCCGCACAGGTGATGAAACAGATCGAGCGCTGCGACGCCGTGCTGCTGCCGGGGAGCCGGGCCGATGTCGATCCTCAGAAATACAATGCTGTGCGCCACCAGAAGACGGCGCCGGCGGACGCGAAGCGCGACACCGTGGATGAGTTGCTGCTCACGGACGCATACCACCGGCACAAACCAGTGCTGGCGATCTGCTACGGGTTGCAGACTCTGAATGTGTTTCGCTCGGGATCGCTGGTGCAGCATATCGAATCGGCGATCAATCACAGCGCGGGGCGGACCGTGCCGAAGGCGCACACGGTGGAGATCGATCCGGGGTCGCGGCTGGGTGAGATTGTCGGCGCAAAGGCAAAGCGTGACGAGGCGATTGCGGTGAATTCCTCGCATCACCAATCGGCGGACGCGGTCGGAGACGGGCTCAGGGTGGTGGCGCGTTCTCCGGAAGATGGGATCGTTGAAGCGCTCGAAGGGACGGCTCCGGATCACTTTGTGCTGGCGGTGCAGTGGCATCCGGAGCGGAGTGTGAACGATGCGTCGGAACTGGCCGAGTCAGCACATGCTATCTTCCGCGCGTTTATTGAGGCGGCCCGGACAAAGCGGGCGCAGTCAGCGGGGAAGTTTGAGTCGGCCAGCAGCCAGTCACGGAAGTGAGACGCCTGCTGTTCAACTCCCACTTAGTTAACTCATGAAGGTATCGCGACGACATCAGTCGCGCCGCGGTTCGATGACCGTTAGAACATCACACGAATCCTCGACGCCGTCCGACTCTGCTCGTTTGAGCAACACCACCACATGGGCAATCGCGGCGTTATCTGTGCCCACGCCTTCCGGGGTTTTCGCCTTGATGCCGACGCAGTCTGCGGGAATTCCGCATAGTTCGGCCACGTGTTTGCAAATCGTTCCAGCGTGAGGGCCGATTTTGGGCGCGGCCAGAACCAGCGTCGAATCCAGGTTGACCAATTCATAGCCCGCCGCTGCCACCCGTTTCAGAGCTTCCCGCAGGAAGACCGCCGAATCGGCGCCTTTCCACTGCGGATCGGAAGGCGGGAAGAGCGATCCGATATCGGGACCCGCAATTGCGCCGAGCAGCGCGTCCGTGATGGCGTGCAGCAGAACATCGCCGTCGGAGTGACCGCCGAGCCCTTTGTCGTGAGCCAGCGTGACGCCTCCGATGATGAGCGGAATGCCGGACTTGAACTCATGTGAGTCCCAACCGTAGCCGATGCGCATTTCTG
>JAIQFZ010000118.1 GCA_020073015.1 Terriglobia bacterium
CTCCACCGACCTGGCGCACATCTGCGAAGAGAGCCACGTGGGCGCAGAGATTGACGCAGAGGCCATCCCATTGGCTCGTGTGGGACAGCAGAAGAAACTGGTAGCGCTGGATCTGGCTTTGCATGGCGGAGAGGATTACGAGTTGCTGTTTACGTCTTCCCAGAACGTGCCGGCGCGGGTGGCAGGAGTTCGGGCAACGCGGATCGGACGGATCACGCAGGCCAGCGGGATGAGGCTGCTCGATGCCAAGGGGCACGCGCGGAAGCTCGCATCTCGGGGCTGGGAACATTTCGGTGGAAATTTCTAATTGAGATTCGCAATTGGGATTGCGAATTGAATCGCGGCGTCAGCCGAGCCAGTGTCTTTCCGGCATGTTCCCATTTCGGGAACGATTCTCCTTTCTTGCTACCGAATTTATGCCTCACATCCTTGTGAACCGCCCGCGACTGGGATTCAAATAGAGTTGCTGGTTTATATCTTGATCAACGGAGAAGATCCCATTATGCGTAAACTCGTAGTACTTATTGTTCTACTTGGCTTGTGCTCACTCCCAGTCATGGCGGCGGACACGCCGAAAGCAGAGGTGTTTGGGGGTTATCAGTACACCCACGTCTCAATCTCAAACGCCAACGTGAGCGGGAACCTCAACGGCTGGAACGCATCTGTCACTGGGAACATCAACGAGTATTTCGGAATTGCGGGCGATTTCAGTGGTAGCTACGGAAAGATCGAAGGAGTAACGACGAGGATTTACACCTATGCCGGCGGCCCAGTGGTCTCTTTGAACCGCGAGGGGAAGGTCAACCCCTTTGTGCATGCCCTCTTTGGAGGCGCGCACCTTAGTCTTTCTGAAGAAGGCTCACAAACGTTCAATGGGTTCACGATGATCATGGGCGGCGGCGTGGACGTCAAGGCATCCCCTCGCGTCGCGGTGCGCCTGATTCAGGCCGACTGGGTCTATTTACACTTCGGCGACACGTTCAGCAGCTTGGTTGGAGAGTCGAACCTCAAAAAGAACGTTCGAATCTCCACGGGCATTGTGTTCCGTTTCTAAGGCTGTCGAGCAAACGTAGCAGAAACACCTGCAAGGGGGATTTCCCCGATCCCCCCACTTGTTCCGGGACCCAAGCTACGCG
The DNA here is from genome assembly GCA_020073015.1 of Terriglobia bacterium. Lineage (GTDB taxonomy): Bacteria > Acidobacteriota > Terriglobia > Terriglobales > Acidobacteriaceae > Acidiflorens. Next base: position 1,137 of record JAIQFZ010000118.1, read on the forward strand.
TGACTTTGGTTACCTGCCTGGTAACCGGTGAACCGGATAGAGTAGAGCACATGCGGAAACGTAGTGTGCTTCTTGCTCTCGGCGTCGCGGTGCTCCTTCCAGCTCTGGCCGGCGCACAGGCGGCTGGCCATAAGATCGATAACGACTTCGTCCAGCGGCAGTTCGGCAACCAGTTCACGCTCCTGCCCGAAGTTGGCTCCATGTTCGGCGACCTCGACGGCGATGGCGTGGAAGATGCCGTGATCGCCGCGCGCTGCAAGAACCCGCTGCTCGATGAAGCTGAGCACAACTACACGGTGCTCGATCCCTACTACACTTTCTATGGCTACGGCGATCCGAAGCTCACGACTACCTTCAAAGAGGGCGTCCCGGCGCGGCAGGGTCTGGTAGTGCTGATCATCCATGGCACAGGGCCGGAAGGCTGGCGGTCGGAGAAACCGAAATCAAAATACGTGATTATCAATCTTCCCTATCGGACGGTCTCCGTGCGGAAGATGGCCCTGAAGAAAAAGACAATTCAAGCTGTGTATATCGAGGAAGGCGACGAACTGGGCGAAAGCTCGGCATTGTTCTTCGACGGGAAGAAATACAAGTACGTGCCCATGGGCGGAAGCATGCAGTAGGCGCGAGCTTCTGGCTTTTGGCTGCTAGCTCCTAGCCTTGTAGTACCCTCCTTGTGATCTGCCTCAGTGTCTGAAATATCGCGTTCTCCCGGAGCCACTGGCGGTTTGCCAGCTGGCTGCCGATTCGCCTGTTCCTTCGTGGGCGCAGGAGGGTGGATTTCTCTGCGTTACGCGGTCGACAGACGAGCTCTCCATTGTTTGTGAAGACCATCGAGTGCCGGAAGGCATTCGCGTCGAGCGAGGCTGGGTCGCGCTGAAGCTGGAGGGACCGTTCCCTTTTTCGATGACGGGGGTGCTCGCGTCGTTCCTGCAGCCGCTGGCCGAGAAGAAGATTCCGATCTTTGCCGTTTCGACGTTCGACACCGACTACGTGCTCGTCAAACACAAGGATCTGGAGCGGGCCAAGAAAGCGCTGGGTGCGACCGGGCATCATGAATAAACTGCCCGAGTGTCCTCACTTGTTTTGAGACACGGACGCACGCAGAGGAACTGAATGCTGCGCGTAGAAACCCAAGAGGCGCTGGGCAAATTATCGGGCGCAGTGCTGATGGCGCCACAGTGGTCGGCACCCGCCACGCGCCAGATTTCGGTGTTGTTCGGGCGGGCATGCAGGATGCGCTCTGAGTGCCGCGGCGGGATGTTGTGATCGTCTGCCCCATGGATCAGCAACAAGGGGATCTGGCTTTCCGCGAGCCCACGCTCGGGCGAAACCTGCTGCATGCGCAAACCATACTTCTGTTTCGCCCGCAGGAACGCTATTTCCACGACCGGGCGCAGCAGGGTCTCTCCCAGCCATGGACCAGCCCTGAACGTCTGGCCCATGCGATCGTAGGCGATCTCGCGGAAATCGGAGAAAGGGGACTCGGCGGCTACCGCACAGAAGCGTCCTTCGACGGCCAGGCTTTCGAGCAGTTGTGCTGCTCCCATGGACTCGCCGAATCCGAATATGCATTGGGGGTGCGTCCGATCCTCGAGCCAGTTAATCCATTGATGAATGTCCTGACGTTCCAGCAATCCGTAGGTTGCAAGTACGCCTCCGCTTTCACCGTGTGCGCGGGCGTCGGGCATCAGAACGGAGTACCCAGCGGCCAGGAGAAGTTGGGCGTACCCGATCACTCCTCCGCGGTTGTCGCTCAGGCCGTGGAGCAGGATGACTGCATTGCCGTTGTCTCTTGCCGGCTGGATGAGCCATCCCTTGAGATCGGCGCCGGCGGGCGTTAAGAGGGAAACGTCCTGCAAGTTGGAACCGGCGTGCCTTGCAGCTTGGACGGCTTGCGCTTGCTCCTCGGCGCCTAGCGGGCGGCGGGCAGGATGCAGCGAGCCGTCGGCTACCAGGATGCCAGCGATTATGCAGAGAGCGGCGTAGGGCAGGAGGAGGAGGGCGGCGAGGCGCTTCATCTTAAGGGGAGGTACGGTTGGGGCGGGGGGAATGTTCAGAGTGAGCTATCTCATAGCGAGTAAACGGAACGGCCTGGGCCCTCAGGGGCTAAAGCCCGTTCTCAACTGCAATCTGGAATGCAGGCCTGAAGGCCTGCTCCACCCAAAAGCATCCCGTACCCCCACCATGGTGGGCACCAATCGCCCTTGAATCGCCGTTTAACCCTGCTTTTCCGCCGAATACTGGGCGGAATTGGACGGCTGCCGGGTTGGGATGGTCAAATTAAACATCGAACTTCCCATGGCCTCAGCACTAGTCAAACTGCGCCGCAACCTGAAGGCAGCGGAACGAACCGCCCACGGATTGTGGCAGATCCTCAAGGCGGTGACGTCGACCGACCATCCGCTGCTGGCGCATCTGATCCCGATCCGGCGCTGCAACCTGGCCTGCACCTACTGCAACGAGTTCGACAATTTTTCAAAGCCCGTGCCGACCGACCAAATGTTGCGGCGGGTAGACAAACTGGGCGAGTTAGGGACATCGGTCGTCACCATCAGCGGGGGCGAGCCGATGCTGCATCCGGAACTGGATGACATCATCCACCGCATGCGGCAGAGAAGGATCGTATCGGGACTGATCACGAACGGATATCTGCTCACCGCGGACCGGATTCAGCGGCTGAACCGGGCGGGACTGGAGTGGCTGCAGATTTCGATCGACAACGTTAATCCCGACGAAGTTTCGAAGAAGAGTCTGAAAGTGCTCGACCGCAAGCTGCAGTTGCTGGCCGAACACGCGGACTTTCACGTGAATATCAATTCCGTGGTGGGCGGCGGAGTGAGCAATCCGCAGGACGCGCTCACGATCGGCAAACGCGCGCTGGAACTGGGGTTCAGCTCGACGGTGGGAATTATTCACGACGGTTCGGGACAACTGCAACCTTTGGGCGGCGACGAGCGGCGCGTGTACCACGAGATGAAGCAACTGGAGAAGCGCAGCTTCACACGAGTGAACGCGTTCCAGGACAATATCGCGCTGGGGCGGCCGAATCAGTGGCGTTGCCGGGCCGGGGCGCGCTACCTCTACATCTGCGAAGACGGCCTGGTACATTACTGCTCGCAGCAGCGCGGGTATCCGGGAGTTCCGTTGGAGAAGTACACGATCAGTGATCTGCACCGCGAGTTCTACACGGAGAAGTCTTGCGCGCCACACTGCACGGTGTCATGCGTGCACCAGGTATCGATCCTGGATGCCTGGCGGGGGCCGCAACGGCCGGCTACAGCGTCTGAGCCGGCGAGCGGACTGGTGCAGATTGAGGAGCAGCCGTCAGCCATCAGCCATCAGCCATCAGTCGCAAACCTCAGTCGCTAACGCCACATTTCATGCAATTCTCAGCGGCACTGTGTGGGACTCGTGTCGGTTTGGCTGAAGGCTGACGGCTGAGAGCTGGCGGCTGTTCTTAGAACGTTGTCGCCACCGAGAAGCGGAACGTCTTGCGCGGTTCGCGGAGGGTGTAGTTGAGCCCAAGGGTGTCTTGTGCGGTCTGGAAGGTGTACTTACCGGCGCCATAGTTCAGGCATTTAATAGGATCCGGCTGGGTGGGGTCGCAATCGGCACCTGGGAACATCGAGCGCGTGATCGGCACGGGTGGCGCGGTGCTGGAGTTGAGGCGCATCGCATTGTAGGCCCAGTAGATGCGGAAAGGCGCATTGACTACGGGCAACATCATCTGCAACTCCAGTCCGGTGGACATGCGCGGCACCCAGTTCGTACCCGGCACCGCGTGCAAGTATTGCGAAAACTTGAGGTTCACACCGCCTTGACAGTTTGTGTATGGCGGATTCGGCGTCGTGTAAGGCGGAGCAACCGTCGGACACCCGAATTGAGTATTCAGAAGATCCTGGTACTGCACCTTGGCAATCTGCAACTGGGACGTGCGAATAATCGGATCGATACCCAGGTCGACAAAGGGCGCCAGGGCAACCGGGCCGGCGATGGTGATGCGGTACTCGAGGTTGGCGTTCACGCTGAGGTCTCCGCCGGGGGTGACGAGTTGCTGGTAGGGCAATTGGATGAGGTAGCAGTTGGAAGTCGGACCGCAGGTTCCCGCGGAGGTCAGCTTTACGGGAAGGTTGCGGTTGGCGGGAACAAAGGTGCCGTCAGGATTTCTCAAGGGGAGGCTCTGCACGCTGGGCAGATACGCGATCGGTGAAACGGTGCGGATGTCGAAACCGCGGATATCATTTTCGCCACCCAGGTAGGAGCGCTCGAAGGGAGGCGCGACCACGCCGTTGAAGCCCGTAATAAACGACGCCTGCACGTTGTACCCAAGGGCGTTGCGGGCCTTCTGCATGGGGAAAAACTGTTTGTACTGAATGATCGGCCGGATAGTGTGCACCGTTCCGCCCAGACCCGAGAATTCGCCGCCGATGAACAGGCTTTTGCCATGGTGGGGCGCGTAGGCGGCATCGAGCGTGTTCACGGTAAAGCTGGGAACGATCTTGCTGGTGATGATGCCGTTGAGCGCATTGGGACCGCTGATGCCGCGGAAATTCAGATTCGAGAACAGCAGTTTCGAGGCGTCGCTGACGGCCACCAGCGAGGAACGATCAAACGTGTAACTGATGCCAACCCGCTTGAATGAACGGTGCAGCGGATAGCTGACACTGAGACTGAAGCCCGTGCTGGATTGCGAGTAGTTCTGCAGATTCTGCAGGTAGGGGGAAGGCAGGTTCAGGTTCTGGCCGGTGAGGATGGCATACTGGCGAGCCTGATCGTACTTGAAACTGCGCGTGTACACACTAAAACCGGCATTAATGGGACGATCGAACAGGTAGGGCTCCGTGAATCCGAACATCAGATCGCGCTGCAAGCTGCCGAGGCTGGCTTGCACAGAAAGCGTTTCGCCCAGCCCCAGGAAGTTGTTGGTGCTGTAGTTGATGCCAATGAACGCGCCCGACAGGCCGCTCACGCCGCCCTGCAGTCCGATGCTGTTCTTTCCCTTCTCTTTCACTTTCAGCGTGAGATCGACGGTGCCCGCCTTTTCGTCGAGGTGGCGTTCCGTGGTATTGGGATCGTCGGGCTTGAGCTGGTCGAAGTAGCCGAGCTGGTTCAGGCGCAACAGGCTCAGTTCCCAGTAACGCGAGTTGTAGACGTTGCCTTCTTCGAGGGCGATTTCGCGGCGAATGACCTTGTCGCGAGTCGTGGTATTGCCCGCAAATTCGATGCGCCGGACATAGAACTGCTTCCCTTCGTCGACGTCAATCTCCAGATTGATGGTCTTCTTCTCATCGTCAAACTTGGTGTCGGGAACGGGCGTGAAGTTAATGAACCCGGATTCGCCGTACGCTTTGGTCAGGTTCTTGAGGCCGGTGGCCACCTTCTCACGGTCGAAGATATCGCCATCTTTCATCGGAAACAGGTTGCGCAGAGCGGCACTGTTGGGGATGGCCTTGTTGTTCTTGAAGGTGATGGTGCCCAGGCGGTAGCGATCGCCTTCCTCGATCGGCATGGTGATGTCAACGGATTTACCCAAACCAGACTGCAGAAGCGGGATGTGCGGGCCGGTGTGGCCGGTGTCGTGGATTTCCGTCTTCGGCTGGTCGACCAGCACTTTGAAATAGCCGCGGTTTTGGAACTCGGCGCGGACGCGCTCGGTGTCTTCATCGAGCTTGGTGGCGTCGTAGGTCTTAGAGAACAGGCTTTCGAGGAAAATCGAGTGCGGGATGCCAATCGGCTTCAGGTTCTTCATGGCCGCACGCAGCGTGCGGTCGTTGATGTGCTTATTGCCCTTGAAACGGATGTGTCCGACCTTGACCTTCGGTCCTTCGCGAACCACGAAAGTAAGGCCGACGGCCGCGGGCGGGATCGGGCGCACCTCGGTGCGGATGGTGGCGAACTGGCGCCCATGCTCGGAGAGCAGTTCTTTCAGGGCGACTTCGGCTCGCTTGATTTTGGTCGGATCGTACTGGTTCTCCACCGAGAGACCAACCTTGCGCTCCTTGAAGCGATCGAGGACATCGCTGGTGGAGACGGCGCTCAGGCCGGTATAGGTGATTTCGCGGATGGTGGGGCGCTCTTTGACGTAGATGTGGAGGATCCAGCCCTTGGGGGTTTGCTCGCGTTCAAACCGGATGTCTTCGAAGTAGCCGGCGTTCCAGAGGGCGTTGAAATCGCGTTCGAGCGCGGCGGTGTCATAGACATCGCCGATGTGCGTAAAAATGCGGGCCTTGACCGTGTCCGCCGGGATGCGGCGGTTCCCGTGCACGGTAATGCCCACGATAAGATCCGTCTGGCCGACGACCGGGACGGCGAGGAGCACAAGCGCCACCAGACCGAGGAGGCGATTTCTTACACCGCTACGCTTCCAAGCTCTTGAGAACGAAGAGGATGGAGAGGTAGCCGAGTCTCTCTGCGAGCGTGTGCAGGTCCCGGGACGCCTGGGGCACACAGGGATTACCGGATGACGAAGAATCGCAACTACCTCGAAAAGATAGAGTTAGGAAAACCGTAATTATACGGTAGAGCAGTGGAGCCCGTCCAAGGCCGAGGCGAGTCTTCCCCCAAGTCACGGCCGAAAAAGTTCCACCTCAACACAGACGGAATAGAACGTCGCCGCGTTGCCCATGTCCGTGAGTTTTTCTGAGGTGAGCACGTTGATATTGCGAGCACCGGGACTGAAGCGCGCCCAATCGAGCCGGGCGGCCACCACTCCGGGTGGGACAGAACCGTTGACGCGAGCTTTCAGGACGATCTCGCCGCGCGGGTTGAAGGCGCGAACGGGATCGCCATCATGGATGCCACGGGGGCGGGCGTCGGCCGCGTGCATCTCGAGTTGCCCGAGCATGGGTTCGAGTTCGCGAACCGCGGGGACGTTCGCGAACGACGAGTTGAGATGGTTGTCGGCCTTGCGGGCCAGAAGTTCCAGCGGGAAACCCGCCGCCTTCGCTCCGTGGCGGGATTCTTCGGGCGGAGTGAAGGCGACCACGGGGTCGAGGCCTCGAGGCTTGAGACCCTCGCTGTAGAACTCAGCCTTGCCGGACGGCGTGAGGAAATTGCCTTGAGCGAATGGCAGGAACGGGGACGCGTTCTCTGCCGAGCTTCGCTCGGCTGGACGGCCAACCACCCCAGCAGGCGAAACCCGCGCCTGCTGGGGACCCCGGCCGGGGGCGGCCGCCCCTACCTGATTCGTAGAGAAGTTCAGGCGGATGTGATTCTCTCGCTCGAGGCGGCCGCGCGTGATCCCTTTCAGCCAGGGATTCGGAGAATCGAGGGCGCGGTCGATCATGGAGTCGACCGATTCGCGGAAACACTCGTCTTCGAATCCCATCCGCTCGGCGAGCGCGCGGAAGACATCGACATTCGAGCGGCATTCGCCGAGGGGCTCCATCGCCTGATTGGACACTTGAACGTAGTAGTGGCCATAGGCGGTCTGCAGGTCTTTGTGCTCGAAAAACGTGGTGGCGGGCAGCACGAGGTCGGCGTAGTCGGTGGTATCCGTTAAGAACTGTTCGTGGACGACAGTGAAAAGGTCCGTGCGTTTCAGGCCACGAATCACGTCGTTGTGGTTCGGACAAACCGCGGCCGGATTCGAGTTGTAGACGAACAGCGCCTTCACCGGGGGATCGTTCAGCGTGTTCAGGGCACTGCCCAGTTGCACCATGTTCACTGTGCGCGCCGGGCGGCCCAGAGCTCTCTGCATCAGCTCCGGCATTTCGAGTCCAGCGCGATTCAGCCCGAACGCCCCGCTCAGCGAGAGTTGCAGCCCGCCTCCGAGCTCTTTCCACGATCCGATCAGGCACGGCAGCATGGTAACGGCGCGCATGGCCATGCCACCGCGCTCGGAGCGCTGAATGCCATAGTTCACGCGGATCACCGCCGGATGCTGGGTGGCATATTCACGCGCGAGTTTGCGGATGTCGCTGGCGGCGATGCCGGTCCATCCGGCAACCTTCTCGGGCGGATACTCCTGGACGCGAGCCTTCAGATCATCGAAACCAACGGCGTAGCGCGCTATGTAGTCGGCATCGTAAAGATTCTCGTGGATGATGACGTGCATCAGGCCGAGGGCGAGTGCGGCGTCGGTGCCGGGATTGATCGGCAAGTACCAGTCGGCACACTTAGCGGTGCGGGTGCGGTACGGGTCAATGACAACCAGTTTCGCGCCTTTGCGGCGAGCTTCTTCGATGAAGGGCCAGAGGTGAACGTTGTTGCCGTGAATGTTCGCGCCCCAGGCAATGATGTAACGTGAGTGGGCAAACTGCTCCGGTTCGGTGCCGAGCTTTACTCCGAGCACCGACTTGATTCCTTCTTCACCCGCGGATGAGCAAATGGAGCGTTCCAGTTGCGACGCGCCCACGCGGTGGAAGAAGCGGCGGTCCATGGAGGCGCCGTTGAGCGCGCCCAGCGTGCCTCCGTAGGAGTAGGGGAGGATGGACTCGGCGCCGAACTCGGCGATGATGCGCTTGAACTTTTGCGTGATTTCGTCGAGCGCTTCGTCCCATGTGATTTGCTCGAAAGCTGCGCGGACAGGAGTGTCCGCGCCACACGGGCCTTTGGAAACCACGCGCCGCATCGGATAGAGCACGCGGCCGGGGGAATAGACACGGTCAAGGTACTTTGCAACCTTTGCGCACAGAAATCCCCGCGTCACCGGATGCGCAGGATCGCCTTGAATTTTGGTGGCGCGGCCGTCTTCGATGGTGATCAGGACGCCACACGCGTCCGGACAGTCGTGCGGGCAGGCGGCGTGGACGACGCGATTCATCTCTGGAATTATAGGGGTAATTTCGCTACGGAGTCACAGAGACCCAGAGGAAGCATTTCTTCAGAGAAAAGAGGCGGCCAGGTTCGGCCGCCCCGTGTTACCCGCCACGCAAAGCTAGTGACTATTGTCCAGCCGGCAGTACTCGTACCCGGCCAGCCACCACAACCGGCTTGCCGTCGGCGGGATTCTTGAAGACCAACCCTCGCGAGATCACCTTCTTCGGGGATAAGGGGGTAGAGTAGTAACGCAAACCTGCGACCCGCACTACTCCCGCGGACGCGGAAAAAACCTTGCCGTGCTTTCGCTAGTAGATAGAGCCGTTGGGCTGGGTAGAACTCAGCACGCCTGCGTTGGCAGATACCATGTACGCAGTGCCGCCCTTGCCCTTCCAAGTTGAGAGATTAAAAGTGTTGCTGGCATGGATGCGATACACGGCGATGTTCTGATATGTCAGCGGCGTTCCCGGCTGGCAAACATGGGGAGCGCCGGGAGCTTGCATGAAATACACCGTACTCGTACCCACGACCGAGCCATTTCCGCTGCTATCGATCAGCAACGCTGTTTTCTCGTCGATGGAAATAGCGCGGGGTGCTGATGACCATCCATTCGTGTAGATCCGGCACATAAACGCAAGATCACGACCCATGCGGTCTCGTGTCACAAAATGAGGATCATCAATGGTCCCCTGCAGGTTCGATAGATTCACAAAGTCTCGTGCCAGGGTAATGTACTTGCTGAATGGATCGGCGAGCGCCTCGCTCGACGTAACGCCTTGACTCGCCAGCGCCGAGTAGATGAACTCCGACAGAACATTCATTCCGGCGCTCGTGCCGCCGATGGGAACGCCGCGAGCAATCAATCCATTGAGGGCCTGCTCGACCGGGGTACCTTGCCAGTAATTGATGTAGTTCGACTGATCGCCGCCGGCAATCCAAAGTGCTTCAGCGTTTTGAATTGTGCTGATGACGAACGGGTCGCTCGCTGCCGTCCGGTTGGGGATAATCAGAGTAGCTACGGAATTTTCGTTCGGACAAAGCTGCTGGATGTAGGGATTGTAGGCGTCAGTGCCCGTAGCGCGAATGACGAGGAAGTCTCCGTTTCTACTCCGCTGGCACATCCACTGAAAGGCAGCGTCCACGTCTGTGCCGCCTCCCATGAGCACCGTTCCCGGCGTAGTGGACGTGGTGATATCGTTTGGATTCCCCACCCGGTAATACGAGTACTGTTTGGCGCAGAATGCGGGAAGCGCGAACAGCATAACGAAGATGAATGCAATGGTCATTCTCATACGAACCTCCCGGACGGGTGCGGATACTGATACAGATTTCCTTGTTAATTTCGAAACGGCCTGAGGGACGTCTGTCGGCACAGCTTTCTGCCCCGGAGATGGCTGCTGATGCGAAAGTGATTGTCCAAGCAAGCCCGCAGAAACGCATCGTCTTAATCGGTAGCCGTGCGGGCGGGCGCAGTCGGAAGCCGGGACTACTTGAACTCCAGCACTTCCTTTTCTTTCGCTTTGCTCATCTCTTCCATCTTCTTGATTTCGTCGTCGGTGAGTTTCTGGATTTCATCGAGAGCGCGCTTCTCGTCGTCCTCGGTGATTTTCTTATCTTTCAGGGTCTTCTTGGTGGCATCGTTGCCGTCGCGGCGGATGTTGCGGACGGCCGTGCGGTGCTCTTCGAGAATTCTATGCAGGTGCTTGACCATCTCTTTGCGGCGCTCTTCGGTGAGCGGCGGCACGGGCACGCGAATCATTTTGCCGTCATTCATCGGGTTGAGGCCGAGGTCGGCGGTGCGAATGGCTTTCTCGATGGCGGCCAGCGACGAGGGATCAAACGGCTGCACGGTGATCAGTTGCGGCTCCGGCGCGTGCACCTGAGAGATCTGATTGAGCGGCATCTGGGTATCATAGTAGTCGACCGTCACCGTATCGAGCATGTGGACATTGGCGCGCCCGGTGCGGGTCGCCGCCATTTCCCGGCGGAAATCTTCGACCGCCTTGTCCATGCGCGTCTTAAGTTGCCATAGCTCTGGGCTCCGAAAAAGAACAGGGATTAAAACCGTAGATTATAAACCTAGTTGGGTTTCCACGGTTCGACGCGCTTGAAACCGCCCCGCTGCGGCACGCAGACGCGGACAGGAGTGTCCGCGCTACACAGATGCTTACGCACTCACCAACGACCCGATCTTTTCTCCGAGCACTACTCTGCGGATGTTGCCTCGGTCATTCAGGTTAAAGATGATGATGGGAAGGTTGTTGTCTTTGCAGAGCGAAATCGCGGTCGAGTCCATGACCTTCAGGCCCTGCTTCAGAACATCCATGTAGGTGATCTGCGCAAACTTCTTGGCGTCTTTGACCTTCATGGGATCGGCGTCATAGATGCCGTCGACTTTTGTCGCTTTAAGGATGGCATCGGCCTTGATCTCCATCGCGCGCAGCGAGGCGGCGGTGTCGGTCGAAAAATACGGATTGCCGGTGCCGCCGGCAAAGATCACCACGCGTCCTTTTTCGAGGTGGCGGATGGCGCGGCGGCGGATGAAGGGCTCAGCGACCTGGTTCATCTCGATGGCGGATTGCACGCGGGTGAAGACTTTCTGCTTTTCGAGCGCATCCTGCAGGGCAAGGGCGTTGATGACGGTGGCGAGCATGCCCATGTGGTCGGCCGAGACACGGTCCATGTCCTTGGCCTGGTCGGCTACGCCGCGGAAGAAGTTACCGCCGCCTACGACGATGGCAATCTGCACACCCAACTTGTGGACATCGGCTAGTTCGGCAGCAATTTCGTGCATGCGCGCGGTATCCACGCCAAAACCCTGGTCCGCGGCCAGGGCTTCGCCCGAGAGTTTGAGCAGGATGCGTTTGAAGATGGGGTTAGACATTAAAGTTCTCTCCCGGTTCTCAGTGGCGCGAGCCGAACCCTGCATGGGAAGCGAAGGCCTAAATTGCAGAGGTCCTCCGCTTCGCTCAGCATGACAGGTGCATGGTGGATCCAGGTAAAGGTGCCTTGGGAGAGCATAAATCAAAAGGGGCGCCGAAGCGCCCCTGAATTATTCGCCTACTTGGCGACTGGCGCGGCTGCCTCGCCGCCGTCACCCTCATCGGGTTTGGCGGTAGTGAAGGCCACCGTTGCTGTTGCATCGCCCACCTTGAAGCGGGCGAAGCGGCGAACGGAGATGTTCTCGCCCAGCTTTCCGATCTTGGACGCGATGAGCTGCGCGATCGAGACGGTCTGATCCTTGATGAAGGGCTGCTCGAGCAGGCAGACCTCTTCGTAGAACTTTTCCATTTTGCCGGCCACGATCTTCTCCACCACTTGCGGCGGCTTGCCGGTCGCGGCGGCCTGGGCGCGATAGATGTCCTTCTCGCGCTCGAAGGCTTCGGGCGTCACGTCTTCCTTGCGGACGAACTTCGGATCGCTGGCCGCAATGTGCATGGCGATATCGTGGACCAGTTCCTTGAAGTCGTCGGTCCGCGCGACAAAGTCGCTTTCGCAGTTGACTTCGACCAATACGCCGATCTTGCCGCCGGCGTGGATGTAGTGGGCCACCGAGCCTTCGCTCGTAACCCGCGCGGCTTTCTTGGCAGCCACGGAAATGCCTTTCTTGCGCAGCAGGACGACGGCCTCTTCCAGGTTTCCCTTGGCTTCGGTCAGCGCCTGCTTGCAATCCATCATGGGCGCTCCGGTTTTTTCGCGGAGCTCTTTGACCTGTGCAGCAGAAATGTTTGCCATCGTAGTGCTCATAAATTCCGTTTCTAGTTTCTGGTCGCTGGTTTCATGGAAGTCCGGCGTGGACCAGGAGACACGAAACTTGGAACCAGAAACTGTTCCTATAAAACTTGACCCGCGCATCAGATTGACCGCGCGGGTCAGATTCTTGTGCTTGCCAATAGCGAGTCACCAAAAGCGAAAAGCTGATTTCAGAACCGGCGCGTTTCCGCCTGCAACTCGTCGACATCCTCAGTTGCAGCCGATGGGCGCTTGCGCGTACCCGCTCCGAGCACGTCTTCCATCCGGATGTCCTCGCCCTCTGCACCGGTAGCCACCGCGGCAGCGACTTCGCCTTCCGCGGCAACCTCGGCGGCTTCAGCGGGCGGCTCGGCGGCGGCCTGCATTTCAGAAATCTGCTTGTCGCCCAGCAGGTTGACGCCTTCCGCGATCGATTCCGAAATCTTCGAAGTAAACAGCCGGATCGCGCGCAGCGCATCGTCATTGCCAGGAATCACGTAATCCACTTCGCTCGGATCGCAGTTGGTGTCGACCACGGCGACCACCGGAATCCCAAGCTTGCGCGCCTCGCGCACGGCGATCTGCTCTTTGTTCGAGTCGATGACGAAGATCGCATCCGGCAACCGCGACATATTCTTAATGCCCGCGAGGTTGGCCTGGAGATGCTTGCGTTCGCGCTCGAGCTTGATGACTTCCTTCTTCGGGAGCAACTCGTAGCGGCCATCGGTGGCCATCTCGTCGAGTTCCTTGAGCCGCTTCACGGATTTCTGCACGGTAACCCAGTTGGTCAGCAGGCCACCCAGCCAGCGCTGGTTGACGTAGAACATGCTGCAGCGCTGCGCCTCTTCGGCGATCGCATCCTGGGCCTGGCGCTTGGTGCCGACAAAGAGGATGACTTTGCCGTCGGCGGCCAGATCCTGCACGAACTTCGACGCTTCCTTGAACATCTTCAGCGTCTTCTGCAAGTCGATAATGTAGATCCCATTGCGCTCGCCGAAGATGAACTCCTTCATCCGCGGATTCCAGCGCTTGGTCTGGTGCCCGAAGTGGACGCCCGCTTCGAGCAGCTCTTTCATGGTGATGTTAGCCAATCAACCTCCTCTGTTGGTCTACATCCGGAAGACAGTTGCTAGTTTGCAGTTTCTGGTTTCTAGTCAGCCCGTATGCGTTGGCAAAAGACTCACTAGAAACGAGCAACCAGAAACTAGAACCTTCCAGATTGCCATTCCCGTCCACCCCATCTCGGGGAGGTGGGGGGATGAATTGAACACATAAAACCAGTCGTTAGTCGTTGGTCGCTAGTCGTTCGCGAACGACCAACGACAAACGACCGACGACGCACTACCGCTTCGAGAACTGGAAGCGCTTGCGTGCGCCCTTCTGTCCGTACTTCTTCCGCTCTTTGGCGCGCGGGTCACGTGTGACCATGCCTTCCGCCTTGAGCTTCTTGCGCAACTCGGCGTTGAACAACATCAGCGCGCGGGTGATGCCCAAGCGGACAGCATCGGCCTGCCCGGCAACTCCGCCGCCGCACACATTAGCCAGCACGTTGAAGCTGGCTGCCGTGTCGGTCGAGACCAGCGGCAGCTTCGCGCTGATGCGCTGCGAGGGCGTCACAAAGTATTCATCGAACGCCTTGCCGTTGACCTTGAACTCGCCGCTGCCCGGACGAAGAAAAACGCGAGCGATCGCCGTCTTGCGGCGACCCGTTCCGTAGTATTGAATTGTTTCTGCCATGTCAGCTTCTGGCTTCTAGCTACTGGCTCCCAGCCACCCTAAGGGTGAAGACAGCGCCGTCCGCCGATAACCTTTCTAGGTTCTTCAGAAAATCTGAATTCCGTGACCTGCTCGCTAGAAGCTAGGAGCTAGCGGCTAGCAGCAGGTCTACGCAAACACTTTCACTTCCGGCTTCTGCGCCTCGTGCGGGTGCTTGTCGCCTTTGTAAACTTTCAGTTTCGTGAACATCTGTTTGCCCAGCTTGTTCTTGGGCAGCATGCGCGAAACGGCCTGCTCGATCACCAGCTCCGGCTTGCGAACCAGGCGCTTCTTCAGATCCTCGGAGCGCAATCCACCTGGATACCCGGTGTAGCGGTGATAGACCTTCTGATCGGCCTTCATGCCGGTGATCTTGACCTGCTCGGCGTTAATGACCACGACGTGGTCGCCGGTGTCGATAAACGGTGTGTACTTCGGGTTTTCTTTGCCCATCAGAATGCGGGCTACGCGCGAAGCGAGACGGCCGAGCGGCTGCCCGGTCGCATCCACGACGAACCACTTACGCGCAATTTCCCCTTCTTTCGGGAAATAGGTTGACATCAGAAATCTCCCAGAGTTTAAAGAACGCAGTGAAGACCGCTGTAGTGCCCAAGCAATCCGGCGCAGAAGGCGCGCAAGGCGTTCAGGCGGGCAACCGCAGGACTTCCAAAGACATTCAGGATAGCCCAGTGCCTCTGCGATTGTCAACGAAGAGGTTCAAAGGCAAGGGGTTACCGAGGACAGCTTTCCGCCCTCGAGGTTCACACTCAAGCCCAAAGCACCCGGCTGTTGCCCCAGCTACTTTCCGCCCACTGCTTGCAGACAGCGGCTGTAAAGCTCGAGCAGATGGGCCGCGTAATCCTCGGGCTTGGCCGCGGCGCCTCCGCCCTGGAAGCCCACACCTGTTCCGATGGTCTTACCATAGCTAGTCGTCATGGCGACGAATTTCATCAGGTCGAGCGCGATATCTTCGTTGCGGCGCGAGCCGAGAGGCAATCCGGGGGTTTCCATAAGTCCAGACCTCCAAGAATAGACGGGACTTAGCAAACCCGCCCAGGGCAGATGATATCAGAGCTTGGGTTCCGCGTTTCTCGATGTGCCCATCCACTCTCTGGGCACGGATTGACCCAGGCTGCTTCGCAACCGGAGCAAGACCGATCCCAGCGCTGCATTCCCGGCAAGCCAGATGGCAAGCGCCGAATGGACCACCCAACCCGGCGCGGCCCCGACGCGGCGCAGCAAGAACGGCAGAAAGTTCCACGTTGTGATGTGAACATAATCCCACGGGTCCTGGGCCATGGCCTCGTTGATCAAGCCCCAGGCATCCATCTTGCCGAACGCGAAGGCGGCGATGTTCTTGAACCGCAGAGCAATCACAAACGTCGGATGGCCGAGCGTCTCCATCTGGTAAATTTCGAGCGGCAACCAGAACGCCAAGGATGCCAACTGAATCATCAGGCTGGCTGCGATCAGCACCCATCCCGTGCGCCAGACCGTTTTTCCTAAAATCTCTCGATCGCGCATGAGCAGCGGCACCGCAACCAATGTCACCAGTTCCACGGTGGTCGAAACGTAGCGGTCTCCCCAGGCGAAGTCGCCGCTCCAGTAGGTGTATCTCGCGTAAAAACTGATATAGGCCAGCAACAGCAGAACCGAGGTCGCCCCATAAGCGCGCACCTCCGGCGTCACGCGCTTCCACTGCCATGCCAGGAGGAAGATCGCCAGCCCGAGAAGAGGATCGAAGAAAAGAATGGACTTCTCGGGCTGAAACAGCGCCCCGAGAACGCCGACGTGAAGGGGCGTGCTCCAGGGAAAATTCGCCGGCAGCTTAGGATCGATCTGGCGCAGTTCCCGGGCGAAGATCGCGAGGTAGGTACCGGTAAAGGATCCGAAGCGGTAGAACTGGTAGACCCGATCAACCAAGAGGAAGAAAACATAAACGGGTGCGGCGACTTTGCTGTAGGCGACAAGACGCTGCCACAAGCCGCGACCACGGGTTCCTTCGAACCACAACGCAAGGAAGACGAAGATCCCTGCCGCCATGAGGTCCAAGCCGGTGGTGAGACGCGTAAGCAGGTTCAACCCCAGCGCGCAGGAGCCCACGAAAAGCGCGCGCCACCGGTCCGAGCGCAGCCACTCATACTGAAATGACAATCCGGTGAGCGTCAGCAACATGATGTAGTTGTTCTCCATCATGTTCTGCGTGTAGTGCAGATGGGTGGTGCAAAACATCAACGCCAGCACGCCCGCCACGGACTCTTTTATCCCAAAGCGTAACTGACCGAGCAACCGGAATGCGATCAGCGCGGTGAGAATGTTCACCACCATGTTGGTGGTGCAGCTGACCACAATGCTGCGCACGGCCGGGTCGTCGTTGTAATCCGAGAAGATCGGCCAGCGCTCCATCCACGTTCCCAGTAGATCGGCGGGCAGCATGAGCAGCGACTGGCCGATGCCATACCAGCTATAAAGACGCCCGTCACGGCCATGCAGGCCAAACTCGGGATACTCGTTGGGGAAAACCTGCGGCTGCGAGGTCCAGAGCCAATGCGTGGTTTGAAGCCGGTGCATCGTGTCGGCCGTTCCCAACTCGCCCGATTGCACCACGAAAGCGAGCAACCCCGCGGTCAGACACAAGAGAAACAGCGGGTCACGCAACCGTTGTCCGACGCGAGAGGTCATCGACTGGATGGTAATTCGAGAGCGGAAGTTTTCTCAGCGAAATTTCCGGAGCCAGGTTCTTGACAAGCCTACACGTCCGGAACTAAGTTGAACGATTGAAAATAAGCCGGACAATGAGGCTTTATGAATCCGTTCACGCTCGTCCGCACAGCGCTTTTCGTTCTGCTAATGGCCGCAATTGCAGTCTGCGCCGACAAGACACAATCCGCTTATCAAGAGGGAACGATCACGAAAAACTTTTCCGCCGCACAGAAGTCTTATGAGTTGAAGGGGACCGGCGAGGAGTACCAGATCAACAACTGCGGCGATTTCCAGACAGGACAAGCCGTGGATTTCCGGGTAAAAGACAACAATGTCTATATACGCCGGGAGGACGGCAAAGAGTATAAATGCGGCATAAAAGCTAGGTCTGTGGCCAGCGCCGCCAAGGGACCGCCCGCCTATGAGAAGGGGACGATCACGGGTTGGAGCACCCGGCTCGACACCAACTCCAGCGGTGGTGGCAATGGCACGGTCCTGCATCTGAGTGCCAAGCGCCGCACGAGGATTTACGAATTGAAAGGCGTCGGCATGGTCTACCAGATTGATGATTGCGGTTCTTTCCAAGCAGGGCAATTCACGCCTGGGCAAGTCGTGGACTACCGAGTGGATGAAGCTGACAAGAATGACAAGAGGATCTACATACGCCACGAGGGCGACAAGGAATATAAGTGCAGAATGGAAGGTGCCAGGAACGTTGAGGGTGACAAAACTGACGTTCCTTCCACCGCTCCCTCTACTCAGCACTAAGCAGCGCCGTGTTGTTCAGCGTTTCTGGCCCTTCCTGCAGTCCCTTTGGTGGCGGCGTCACGCACTTGGTTGGGGACTAACCTTCTACCCCACTTCCACCAACCCATAGCTCAGTGCCCAGCGTGACCGCATGTGTTTGAGGGCGCGGTTGATTTCGTCCTGCGAAATGTCCCGGCTGGGTCCGGCGATTACGAAGGCCGCCTCGCGCTTGGCGGCTTCGAGTAGTTGGCGGTCGCGGATCAGGTTGGCGACGCGAAAGCTGGGAATGCCAGCCTGCTTGGTACCGAAGAATTCTCCGGGGCCGCGCAGTTCCAAATCGAGCTCCGCGATCTGGAATCCGTCGTTCGTGCGAACCATGGCATCCAGACGCCGCTCGCCTTCCTCCGATACTTTGCCGCCGTGCATCAGCACGCAATAAGACTTCGCCGCGCCGCGCCCGATGCGGCCGCGCAACTGGTGAAGCTGCGCCAGGCCGAAGCGGTCGGCGTGCTCGATCACCATCACCGTCGCATTCGCAACGTCCACACCGACCTCGATCACCGTGGTAGCAACAAGAACTTGGATCTCGCCGCGCTGGAACTCGCGCATGATGCGCTCCTTTTCGTCGGCGTCGAGGCGACCATGCAGCAGGCCAACGTGCAGATCGGGGAAAATCTTGTCGCGCAATTGCCGGTACATCTGCTGCGCGGCCTTTAACTCGCGCTCTTCGTTCTCCTCGATCACGGGATAGACGACATAGGCCTGGTGGCTCGCGGCGATCTGCTTGCGCACGAAGTCCCACACCTCGGGCGCGCGCTCATCCGGGACGGAGCGGGTCACCACGGGCGTGCGGCCCGGAGGAAGCTCATCGAGCACCGAGACGTCAAGGTCGCCGTAGAGAGTAAGGGCGAGCGTGCGCGGGATGGGCGTGGCGGTCATCACCAGAACGTCGGGCTCGTCCGGCGGGACGGGCGGGACGCCCGTCGCTCCACGATCGTCGGATTTCTTCATCAGCTTCAAGCGCTGCATCACGCCGAACCGATGTTGTTCGTCCACAATGACCAAGCCCAGCTTTTCGAATTCGACTCGGTCCTGAATCAGCGCATGCGTTCCGATTACGAGCTGCGCATTTCCCTGGGCGATATGGCGCCGCACGTCGCGCTTGCGGTCCTGCTCGAGCGAACCGGTGAGCAGCACGATGCGATATCCGGCCTTCTCGAGAATCTGGCGTGCAGAGAAATAGTGCTGCTGTGCCAGAATTTCAGTCGGCGCCATCAAAGCCACCTGGTACCCGTTTTCGATCGCGATAATGGCCGCCTCGAAGGCCACGATCGTCTTGCCCGATCCCACGTCGCCCTGCAGTAGGCGGCGCATCGGGAACGGCGTCTGCATATCGCCGGCGATTTCCTTCAGCGCCCGCTTCTGCGCGCCGGTCGGATGAAACGGCAGAATCTTCTTGATCGCTTCCCGCACACCGTTGTCGAGCTTGAAGGCGACCCCGGTTTGGGCTTTCTGTTCGCGGCGCTTCATTTCCAGGCCGAGTTCCACAAAAAAAAGTTCGTCGAAGATCAGGCGAATGTGCCCCGGCGTCCGCGAAGACTGGAGATCCACGAAGCTCTCGCCGGCATCCGGCCAGTGCACTTTCCATAAAGCTTCGCGCGGAGAGACTAGGCTGAGATGCGCGCGCACGGCAGCCGGAATCGGGTCGGGAAGATCGGGATTTAAATTTTCCAGCGCGAAGCGGATAATGCGGCGGAACCACCGTGGCGTAAGCTTTCCCTGGCCGGTGGATTCGTAGATGGGTACGATGCGTCCGATTTCGAGTGAGGAGGCCGCCTTTTTTTCGGCTTCGTCGGCGCCGCCCTCTTCGTAGATGTCGCCGAGGATTTCGAATTGCGGCTGCATGATCTGCAACTGGCCGTCGCGATCGGCTTCCACCTTGCCGTAGAGCGCGACCATCTGTCCGGCCTGGAAGCGATCCTGCAGGTACGCAGCGTTGAACCAGAGGCATTTGAGACGATTGCGGCCCTGGCCAACGGTGAGTTGGAAGATGGGCATGCGGCGCGTGCGAAACAGTCCGGCGTTGCGCACTTCGGCAACGACGGTGGCCATCTCGCCCGCCCGCAACTCGGCGACCGAACGCGGGTTGAGGCGGTCTTCGTAGCGGAAGGGCAGGTAGTGGAACAGGTCGTCAACGGTCTGGATGCCCTTGGCAGCAAGGATCTCCGCCAGGCGCGGGCCGATGCCTTTGACGTACTGCACTGGAGTGGACAGTTCCAGCATCTCAAGCGATGTTAGCAGCCGGGGTCCCCATCGCGCCCGGTTTTCGCGCGATGGGGTGGAGGAGCGGAGGTCGGCATGGACAAGGGCCCGGTGGTCAAGAGACGGACGATGAAGAATTTTCTCGACGCGCTCGTAGCGGTCCTTGCGGGCAACGCGATCTACTTCCTCCTCATGCCCCACCTGCCCGCCGCGATCCGGCACAGGCTTTTCAAAGAAGACCTGGGACTGCTGGTAGATTTCTGTGTCTGCGCGGTGATCTTTGCAGCGGTGAAGTATGCGCGGCGGAATGAAGGGTGAGCAGTCGAAAGAAGTTGCTCCACCGCCATCTGCGGCGCTGTCGTAAACTCATCGCGTCATGTTTACGGGCATGCCATGCTGAAGCCGCGGGAATCGATTGCCGCGCTGGATCAGTACCGGTCGCCGATCGCGAGCCGGGAAGGGCTGAGTCTCGACCTCAACGAAAACCTGGCCGGCTGTTCGTCGCGAGTGCTGGCGCGCCTGCGGACGCTTTCAAGCGAAGACATCGCCCGATACCCGCAGCGGGAGATTGGCGAGCGCCTGGTTGCGACCTTCCTCGGTGTCGACCCCGAGCAGGTGCTGCTGACCAACGGAGTGGACGAGACGTTGTGCCTCTTGTTCTCCACCTATCTGCGCGAAGGCTCTGAACTGATCTTCTCCGATCCGACGTTCGTGATGTATCCGATCTTCGGCCAGGCTTTCGGAGCGCAGTTGGTGCGCGTGCCCGCCGGAGAAGACTTTGCGTTCCCTGCCGCCGAAATCCTCAGCAGCATTTCACCGCGAACGCAACTTATCGCGATCGCAAATCCAAACAATCCTTCCGGCACAGTCGCCTCACGAGCTGACTTGCGCCGCATCGTAGAGGCTGCTCCCGACGCCGCCGTTCTGATCGACGAAGCCTACTTCGACTTCTACGGCGAAACGATGCTTGGAGAGTTACCCCGGCATCAGAACCTGTTCGTCGCGCGCACGTTTTCCAAGGCCTACGGACTGGCCGGCCTGCGCCTCGGCGCTCTGATCGGCCCAACGGAGCAGATCGGACTCATTCGCCGGTTCTGTTCCCCGTTCAACGTAAACGCGGTGGCTCTCGCCTGCCTGGAGGAGGCCCTCGCGGATCAGGCCTTTGTGCGCGAATACATCGCGCAAGTAAAACAAGGCCGCGAGCAGATCGCGCAACTGTGCCAGGAACTGGGATTGCGCTGCTGGCCAAGCTCCGCGAACTTTGTTCTGGTGCAGGTGGGCAACAGCGCGGGAGCGTTCGTCGAAGCCATGCAACGCCGGGGCATCATGATCCGCGATTCGTCGGCAAATCCCGGCTGCGAAGGCTGCGTGCGCATCACCGTGCCGGTTAGCCAGCAGATAAACGGAGTGCTGAAAGCGATCCGTCAGACGCTGCAGGAAATGCAATCGTGAACTAGCGCGTAGTCCTTTCCGGTGTCCCGCTACCGGACGCCAGTTTCCGTCCCAGGTAGCGCTGCGCAATGAAGAGTATGCAAACAAGCAAGACGATGGCTGACAGCGCCTCATACATCCTTAGCACCGCGATTCCCCAACGTTCTGGAGGTACGCCGGTGATGGCCACCCGCGCGATGTGATCGCGCACCCCGGAAAATCCTCCACGGATCAGGGAGGGCACCAGCTGCAAAAGGATCAGCGACAGAAACACCACTACCATCAAAGCGATCCCGCGCAAAATTGCCAGTAGTTGTCGCAGGGACCAATTGCGCCTCATGGATAGAACTGACACCGGCAGCGCGCCCGAAGTTCCCTTCTAGCACGGAGCTTCCGCCGCGTGGTTACTGGCGGGTATGGGCAGTGTGGAACACGAACAGATGACTTTGGCAATATAGTGGAATGATCACGATCGTCCTGCTTGCCCTCTCGAACATCTTCATGACGTTTTGCCTGGTATGGCCACCTGAAGTATCGTCACGCGCCCCTGTTTCAAGTCGTCGTGATCAGTTGGTTCATCGCGTTAGGTGAGTACTGTCTCCAGGTACCGGCGAACCGCATCGGCTCGTACGAGTTCAGCACGGCTCAACTCAAAACGATTCAGGAAGTCATCACCCTGACCGTGTTTTCCGTCTTCTCGGTTCTGTATCTGAAGGAACAGCTGCGATGGAACTATTTTCTTAGCTTTGCCATGATGATCGGCGCGGTCTTCGTCATTTTCAAGAAGTGGTGACCCAGCGACCCGAGACTGGTTCGTCGCCCGTGCTTTGTACGCCGTTTGCAATTATCATAGAAGGTTTCCTCCTGGTGTTGGCTCGCACCGATCGGCCGCGGTCATGAGGCTCAAGCCAACTGCTAAAGGCTAGGTGCAAAATGTTAATCTTCCGCAAACCTCTCCCTAATATCGAACATCCTGAGATGCCAGCCGACGTGGTTATTGTCGGCGGCGGCCCGGCGGGCATGGCCTG